>NZ_JBJHAQ010000027.1:0-53969 GCF_054051115.1 Modestobacter sp. SYSU DS0904
GGGGGGGGGATGCAGGCCGGGGCGGCGGGGGGGGGGGGGGGGGGGCGGGGGGCGCCGCGCCCCCCCCCCGCCCGCCCCCCCCCCCCCCCCCCCCCCCCCGGCGCCGAATGACGCGCGGTGCGCTCCTACCTCGCGCGCGAGGCGCGCACCCGTCGCCGCTGGACGACGACGTCCGGGTCAGCGACCCACCGGTAGGTGACCGGGGTCTCGCGCCGGGGACCGGTGTGCCGGATGCGGCGGACGATCCCCCGGGTCACGACGAAGGTGATGCCCAGGCCGACCACGCTGACGATCGCGACACCGGGCGGGCTGGCCAGGAACTCCTGCACCTTCGCCTTCGCCTGGTCACTCAGGCGCTGGGGGTTGGTGCGAAAGGCCAGTTCGTCCAGGGTCGCGCCCAGCGACTCGCGGGCGGCGTCGATCTCCTGCTGGATCTGCTCGGGGCTGCGCGGCACGCCGACAGCCTGCCAGATGCGCTCGCCGGGGGCCCGGCCAGGCGCTCGTACACTCACCCGCAGGCGGGAGTGCTGCGACGACGGCCCCGCCGGACCCAGGGCCCCAGGGGACGGCGGCGATGCACAGGTGGCGCACATCCTCGGCACAGCGCCGTGCTCGCCGGCCCGTCGACCGTGGCACCGTGCCCGCCCACGCCGTTCCCCACCACACCGCCGCAGTGACGGCCCCCGTCCGACCGAGCCGGGAGGACGCCGACGTGCCCGGCAACCCCCCTCGCGAGTTCCCCGCGCGGGAAGCCAGCCAGCACCACATGCGCGAGTGGCCGCTGACCTGGCAGCGGGAGCGCGATCTCTTCACCCGCAGCTGCCCGCACGGCGTCGCGCACCCCGACCCGGACGACGTCGTCCACCTGCAGGGTCTCGGTGGTGCCTCCGGGGCCCACGAGTGCGACGGCTGCTGCATCGCACCCTGGCGGGACAGCCGGTGATCCCGTCCAGCGTGAGGCGACCGACCAGGCGCTCCTAGACTCGCCCGCACGCGGGAGTGGTGTAACGGCAGCCACGCCAGACTTAGGATCTGGTGCCTTCGGGCGTGGGGGTTCGACTCCCCCCTCCCGCACGGGCAGCGGTCCGCCACACCGGTTCAGTCGTCGTCATCGTCGTCCTCGACCAGCTCGCCCTCCCACGCCTCGCGGCCCTCGTGGACGGCGAAGGCGGCGATGACGAAGCCGGCGACCGGGTCGAGCCACACCCACCCGACGAGTGCGTACAGACCCAGCCCGATCAGGGTGGAGATGCTCAGCAGGACGCAGATCCGGGTCTCGGCCGCGTCCGCGAGGATCAGCCGGTCGCCCCCGAGCTGCTCACCGACCCGGCGCTTCGCGCGGGCCAGCAGCGGCATGACGACGACCGAGGCGGCGAGCAGGACCAGGCCGACGATCGACGTGTCCGGGGCCTGGCCCGCGACGAGGCTGCGCACCCCCTCGACGACGACGTAGGCCGCCAGCACGAAGAAGGTGACGGCGACCGCCTTGAGGGTGCGCCGCTCCTTGACCTCATCCGAGGTCCCGTTGCGCAGCCGGGCAGCCAGCCGGATGCCGACCAGGACGGAGGCGGCCGACTCGATGCCCGAGTCCAGCCCGAAACCGATCATCGACACGAGGCCGGCCAGGACGCCGACCGTGATCGCGATCGCGCCCTCGACGACGTTGTAGCCGACGGTGAACTGCGCCAGCCGCAGGCCCCGCCGGGTCAGCCGCTCGGTCTCCGCCGACGTGCGCGTGGCGCTCACCCCGCCGCTCACGACCCGGCCTCGTCGTCCCGGGCGGGTGCCCCGTAGGTCGGGCACAGTGCCACCGCGTCGCCGGTGGCCGCGAGCAGTCGCTCGGCGGCGGCCAGGAGGCCGACCAGGTCGGCAGCGTGCTGGAGCGACCAGAGGGACGCGCGCCCCTGGGGGCGCGAGGTCACCAGCCCGCAGTCGCGCAGGCAGGCGAGGTGCGCCGAGACGGTCGACTGCGCGAGGCCGAGGTGGGCGGTCAGGTCCACCACCCGGTGCTCCCCCAGCGCCAGGTGCCGCAGGATCGCCAGCCGGGCCGGGTCCCCCAGGCTCCGGAACATGCAGGAGGCGGCCGACAGGGCCGCCGCCTCGTCGACACCGGCATCTCTATCGGTCGCTTTCATCGCCACACAGCGATGCTAGTGCCGGACGGCCGGTGAGGTCGAGCAGGACGTCCGGTGTGCCCGGCGACACCCGGGTACCGGCAGCCCATGACCGGCGACCGCGTGACCGACGAGGACCCGGCCGAGACCGAGGGGCTGGCCAAGCGACTCGACCGGCCCATGGGCGTCCTCGGCCTGGTGTTCGTGCTGATCGTGCTGGGCCAGTCGCTGGCCCGGGAACCGTGGCTGGTGACGACGCTGACCGTCGCGGGCTGGGTGTGCTGGGCGGTGTTCGTCAGCGAGTTCGCCTTCCGCGCGTTCCGGGCGGAGAGCCAGCGGCGGTTCTGGCTGCGCAACTGGTGGCAGCTGCTCTTCCTCGCCCTCCCGTTCCTGCGCTTCGCCCGGGCCCTCACCCTGCTGCGGACCGCCCGGGTCGGCGGGGTGCTGTCCGCGGCCGTCCGCGGCTCCCGTTCGGCCGGCCGGCTGCTCACCGGCCGGATCGGCTGGCTCACCGCCATCACCGGCGTCGTCGTGCTGGCCAGCAGCCAGCTGCTGTACGTGCTGGGCGCCTACGACACGTACGGGCCTGCGCTGCACGACGCCGCGCTGGCCACCGTCACCGGCCAGGTGCTGGACACCGAGCACGGCTTCGCCCGCTTCCTCGAGGTGGCGCTGGCGGTGTACTCCGTCGCCGTGTTCGCCACCCTCGCCGGCGCGCTGGGCGCCTACTTCCTGCAGCAGCGCCACCCCGGCGACGACCAGCCGGCCGGCTGACCGGGACCGACCGCCCCGTGCCCCGCCGGACATACCTCTTCCGCAGGGAGAAAACGATGTGCCCGCAGCCGGGCCGGATCTCGACGCTGTGCGCTGCGCAGTGATCTGCATCACGGCGCGTGGTGACCGTTCTCCGCGGCACCACTCACCGCCCACGTGGTCAGCGACGACCACACAGACGGGAGCACCCCATGAGACGACGGATGACGACGGCCCCGACGCTGGCCATGGCGCTGGCGACGGCGCTGGCCCTCTCAGGTTGCGGGGGTGGGAGCTCCGCGTCCGGCGACCCCAGCGACCCCGGTGAGTCGGCTGCCGGCGAGCCGCAGAGCGGCGGGGAGCTGACCGTGCTGCAGGACGCGGGCTTCGCCGGCTCGTGGCCCACCGGCCTCGACCCGGCCAGCAACCTGACCGGTGGCGCGAACCTGGACATGAACCAGGCCATCTTCGGTGGGCTGTTCCTGCTGGAGGCGGACGACGACGGCTCGAACGCGCGGATCGAGCCCAACCAGGCCGAGAGCCTCGAGCTCTCCGACGACGGCATGACCATGACCGTCAAGCTGCGGGAGGGCATCGAGTTCAGCGACGGCACCCCGCTGGACGCCGAGGCCGTGGTGTGGAACTGGCAGCGCGACCTGCAGTCCACCTGCGCCTGCAAGCCGCGCTGGCCGCTGGCCGGCAACCCCGACGACATCACCGCCACCGATCCGCTCACCGTCGTCGTCCAGTTCAACGAGCCGTTCGGCGCGGTGGAGGCCAACTTCCCGGTCAGCAACGTCAACTGGATCGCCTCCCCCACCGCGGTGCAGGCCCAGGGCGAGGAGGACTTCGCGATCAACCCGGTCGGCGCCGGCCCGTTCACCGTCGTCTCCAACCAGCTCAACTCCACCCTGGAGCTGACGAAGAACCCGAACTACTTCAAGGAGGGCCTGCCCTACCTGGACGCGCTCACCTTCCAGACCGTCGGCGGTGACCAGCCGGCCTACCAGGCCCTGCTGGCCGGCCAGGCCCAGGCCTACAACGGCCTGAGCACGACCCCGCTGCTGGACCAGGCCCAGCAGAACGACCAACTGCAGGTGACCGTCCAGCCGGCCACCTCGCCCTACGTCATCCAGCTGAACACCCGGACCGCCCCGTTCGACGACGAGCGGGCCCGGCAGGCCATCTACGCCGCCACCGACTGGGACGCCATCGCCACCGGGCTGTTCCAGGGCAAGTACGAGGTCAGCCAGTCCTTCACCGCGCCGGGCGGCAAGTTCCACGAGCCGGAGGTCGACGGCTACCAGGGCTACGACCCGGAGCTGGCCGAGCAGCTGGTGCAGGAGCTGGGCGGCATCGACATCACCCTGGGCACCACCGGCGTCTACGTGGCCGAGCAGGTCATGACCGCGCTGCAGACCCAGTGGCAGGAGGTCGGCATCACGGTGAACACCGAGAGCCTGCCGCTGTCCGGCGTGATCGACCGGTTCACCTCCGGCAACTGGACCGCGATGCTGCAGACGGCCGGGGCCTGGGACCCGGCGGCCGGCGTGGGCGTCAGCCTCCGCTTCGACTCCGAGTCGCCGTTCAGCGGCGTCACGGACCCGCAGCTGGACGAGCTGCTGGCCGAGGCGGCCAGCGCGACCGACGCCGACCAGCGGGGTGACCTGTACCAGCAGGCGGCCGAGCTGCTCGCGGCCAACCACTACGCGCCCTTCGGGCTGGCGTTCGCGCCGGCGAACGTCGCCCTGGAGGACGTCCACGGGCCCGGGCTGACGACCTCGATCCCCGCGCTCGCCGTCAACACCAACCCCCTCTGGGACCGGGTCTGGACGACGCGGGACTGACGTCCGCCCACCCCGGCCCGACCCGGTACGCCGGGTCGGGCCGGGGTGGCGTTCAGTCCAGCTGCACGCGCAGCGTCAGCAGCAGCGAGGGCACCGTGGGGTCGTCGACGTCCACCACGCCCAGCAGGTCCACCACCCCGTCGGTCACGCCGCGCACCGCCAGCCCCTCCACCTTGACCACCCCGCCGCCGACCTCGGGCACCGCCGCGACGTCCTGCACCGTGTGGTCCGCGACGAGCGCGAGCGCGGCCCCCACGACCGGGCCGTCGTCGACGGCGTTCGGGGTGTCCTCCGCCGCGGCGCTGAGCAGCAGCCGGCCGTCGGGCAGCGTGACCGCATCGGTGACGGCCAGGCCGACCCCCTGGACCTGGCCGAGGTCGTAGGACCGGGGGTGCTCGACCGGGACCGTCGCCGCGGCGGCCCGGCCGAGGACGGCGTCGACCAGCGCGGCCAGCGGCACGTCGACGCTGCCGGGGAACACCCCGGCGACCAGGTTGCCCCGGTTGAACCAGCGGACGGTGTCGCCGTGCCGGCTCCCGCCCTCCATGTTCAGCTGCCCGTCGGGGAGCTCCAGCCGCTCGGCGACCCGCGCGTAGAGCCCGGCCAGCTCGCCGGCCGCCACGACCGGCCGCCCGTCCACCAGGCGCACCAGCACGCCGCGCATCCGGCGGGGGGTCGAGCCGGACCCGAGCAGCAGCACGGCCGGCTCACCGTCGACCTCCGCCGGGCAGGCGACCTCGACGTCGGGCTTGAGGTGCTTGGTCCCCGCTGCCTCGGTGAAGTGGTCCAGCCCCTCGACCGGCGGCAGCAGCCGCACCGGCGAGACCCGCTGCGCGACGACCCAGGCGGCGACCGTCGCGTCGTCCGGGGCGACGAGCCAGCCCTCGCCCAGCGGGGCGATCGCCGACGCCGCGGTCACCGGCGCCCCGTCGTCGAAGTGCAGTTCCCGGACGTCGTCCACCGTGATCCGCATCCGACCAGGGTGCCCGCCGACCGCGTCGGGCAATCCACCGAGCCGCGCCGAGAGTACTGGGCGAGACCTGATAGCTGAGCTACCTTGTCTCACATGGCACCGGACCCCGATCGCCGCACCCAGTTGCTGCGTGGTGCGCTGGACACCTGCCTGCTGGCCCTGCTCGCCCGCCGGCCCACCCACGCCTACGACCTGGTCGTCCAGCTCGAACAGCACGGGTTGCCGGGCGTCGGCTACGGCACCGTCTACCCCCTGATGGGCCGGCTGCGCCGGCAGGGCCTGGTCACCGAGCGCACCGAACCGAGCCCCAGCGGGCCGCCTCGCAAGGTCTTCGAGGTCTCCCCCGCGGGGCGGGCCGCACTCACCGCGTGGACCCGGCAGTGGGTCGACACGACGTCCGCAGTCACCGGGCTCCTCACCACCACCGGAGCCCTCGACCCCTCCGAGGAGACCCCCCGTGTCCCAACCTGACCCCGCGACCCGGATCCCGGCCGCGCTCGCCGCGCTGGAGGCGAGCCTCCGACGGCTGCGCGTCACCGGGCGGGACCGCCGCGTGATCCTGACCGACGTCCGCGGCGACCTGGAGACCGCGGCAGCCGACGGCGTCGACCCCGGGCGCTCATCGGCCCGGATGTCGACGCGTTCGCCCGGGAGACGGTCGACACCGGCGGGTACCGGCCCCGCGCCACGTCGTACGCGCGCGTCGTGGGCGGCGGCGGACTGGCCGCGGTCCTGGGCGTGGTCGTCGCCTACGTCCTCGTCGTCGTGCTGGCCACCCCGGTGATGGCGGCCGTGTTCACCCTCGAGGGCAGCTTCCCGACCGCCGGACCGGTCGTGGCCCTCACCGCCGTTGCGGTGCTGGCCGTGCTCGCGGCGCTGGCCGCGCTGCGATGGCTGATGGCCGGCCGGCCGGCCGGTCCGGCCACCGTGCGCCGGGCCGCCCTGCTGGTCCCGGCGGCGGCGGCCATCGGCATCGCGGCTGCCCTGCTCGTCGCGCAGCGACCCGACTCCACGGCCGGTCCGGCCACCGTGGTGGTCCAGGCCCTGGTCGTGGCCGTCTCGGTCCTGGCGGCCCTCGCGGCGTCCCGGTGGTGGGCGCTGCGCTCGGCGGCGGAGGACGCCGAGACCGAGGACGTCCGGGGCTGATCCCGGGACCGGCCGGAGCCCGTCGACTGCCCGGTCGGGTCAGGGGCCGGGCGGGCGGGCGGGCGGCGGGGGTCAGCGGGCGGCGCCGGCGCGCTGGGTGGCGGTGAAGGTGAGCGCCAGCTCGCTGGTCTGCCCCTTGAAGGCGTCGCCGGCCGACGCCGGCAGCGCGAGGGTGACGGCCAGGTGGTCGGTGCTGCCGACGGCCAGGCTGGCCGGGTCTGCCAGGTCAGCGGTCCGGACGACGGGACCGGCGGCCAGCAGCGTGCGCACGGTGCCGTCGCAGGTGAGGTCGGCGGCCCAGGCCACCGAGCAGGAGCGCACGGACATCTGCAGGCCGTTCGTGGTGTCGCTGTCCAGCAGGCTGGAACCGGTGGCGACGGTCGCCAGCTCCACCGAGGCGAGCGCCGAGTCCCCGTCGTTGACCAGGTTCACCGGGCGGGTGACCGATGCCCCGGGCGCCATGCCGTCGAAGCTGAACGGCACGGTGGCCGAGCCGTCGCCGGCGGTCAGGTCGATCGAGACGACGCCGGACTCGACGGCGACCTCGGCGGGGTCGGTGCTGTCGGTGAAGGCGCCGAAGGTGCCCATGCCGGCGACGACAGCGGCCGCGCCGATGACCCCGACGGACCCCAGGACCTTGGCGGCGGTCGCCCGGCGGGCGTTGCTGGCGGTGGTGCGGCTGGCGTTCACCGTGCTCCTCGGGTCGGTGCGCGTCGGGGGCTCTCCCGCCGACAGCGCCGACTCTGGACGGCCAACCGCACGCCCGGCCGCAGGCAACCGCAAGGACTCCGCAAGACCGCCTCCCGCCCGCGACGTCGCCCGAACGGGTGAGGGCCCGCCCGCACGACGACAGTCCGGGCCGTCGGTCGCCGACGTCCTCCAGGTGACAGTCTCCGCACCGGGCGATGCCGTGCCCGCGCCCCGGCGCGGCCGTGGCCGGCACGCCGCACCCGAACGGCTGGGCGACGTCCTGCTGGAGCAGGGCGCGCTGACCGAGGAGCAGCTGGCCGAGGCCCTCGAGCACCAGCACCGCGTCGGCGCCCCGCTGGGCGCGATCGTGCTGGCCCGCGGCTGGGTCACCCGCCGCCAGCTGTACGTGGCGCTGGCCGAGGTGTGGGACGCCGACCTCGCGTTCGTCGACCCCGTCGACGTCGACGAGGAGCTGGCCCGGCTGTTCCCCGCGGCGATGCTGGCCCGCGAGATGTGGCTGCCGCTCCGCGTCGAGCAGGACGACGAGGGTGAGCTGCAGGTGGTCGTGGCCACCGCGGGTCGCCCGTCGGCGCACGTCGCCGACGAGGTGGTGCAGCGCACCGGCATCCACCGGGTGCGCCAGGTGGTCACGACCGACTGGGACGTGCAGCGCGCCCTGCGCACGGTCTGGCGCGACGAGCTGGTGCACGACGCGGTCACCTCGCTGGCCGAGCGGCGGCCCGACGAGTCGGCGTCCACCGTGTTCGTGCGCAAGCAGGTCGTCGGCGCCGTCCTGGTGGTCGCCGCCCTGGTCGCCGGCGCCGTCCTGGACCTGCCCGCCACCCTGGTCGCGCTGGTCGCGACGGTGAACGTCGCCGTGGCGCTCGCCGTCGGGGCCAAGGCGGTGATCAGCACCGTGGGCACCGCCTGGGAGACCGTCGAGCAGGTCAGCGACGAGGAGGTCGCCGCGCTGGACGACCACGACCTGCCCATCTACACGATCCTGGTGCCGGTCTACAAGGAAGCCGGGATCGTCGGCCTGCTGATGCGCAACCTCGCCGACCTGGACTACCCGCGGGAGAAGCTGGAGATCCTGCTCCTGCTGGAGGAGGACGACCCGGAGACCCTGACGGCCGCGCTCGCCGCCGCCCCGCCGGACATCGTCCGGATCGTCGTCGTGCCGCACTCGCTGCCCAAGACCAAGCCCCGCGCGTGCAACGTCGGGCTGGCCTTCGCCCGGGGCGAGTACGTGGTGATCTACGACGCCGAGGACCGCCCCGACCCCGACCAGCTGAAGAAGTCGATCGTCGCCTTCCACAAGGGCGGGGACGACCTGGTCTGCGTGCAGGCGGCGCTGAACTACTTCAACGCCCGGGAGAACCTGCTCACCCGGATGTTCACCCTGGAGTACTCCTCCTGGTTCGACTACACGCTGGCCGGCCTGGACAAGCTGCGGCTGCCGATCCCGCTGGGCGGCACGAGCAACCACTTCCGCACCGACATGCTGCGCGACCTCGGCGGCTGGGACCCCTACAACGTCACCGAGGACGCCGACCTCGGCATCCGCGCCTCCGCCCGCGGCCACCGCGTCGCCGTCGTCAACTCGACGACGTACGAGGAGGCCAACATGGCCGTCGGCAACTGGATCCGGCAGCGCAGCCGCTGGATCAAGGGGTACATGCAGACCGTGCTGGTGCACACCCGGCACCCGTGGCGGCTGCTGCGCAGCGTCGGCCCCCGCCAGACGGCCGGGTTCGCGCTGCTCATCGGCGGCACCCCGCTGATGTTCCTGGCCACGCCGTGGCTCTACGCGCTGATGATCGTGGAGCTGGTCCGGCCCGGCGTCCTGGTGCCCACCCTGCCCGACTGGCTGGTCCAGGTCAGCTTCGCGAACCTGCTGCTGGGCAACGGCGTGATCATCTACCTGTCGCTGCTGGCCGGGTTCAAGCGGCGCACCTACGGCCTGGTGCCGTTCGCGCTGTTCTCCCCGGTCTACTGGCTGCTGCACTCGATCGCCTCGTACAAGGCGCTGTGGCAGCTGCTGGTCAACCCGTTCTACTGGGAGAAGACCAACCACGGGCTGTCCAGCCACGTGCAGGCCGACGAGGCACCGGCGGTGCTCGACGGCCCCCGACCGGAGATCCGCGCATGACCGCCGTCCACCCGCCGGCCGCGACCCGGGCCGACGCCTCCCCCGCCGAGGCGGCGAGCTTCGCCGAGGCACGCGCCCGGCTGGCCACGACCGCGGAGCTCCCCCGCCTGCGGATGGGCCGGGTGATGGCCACCTGCGCCGCCGTGCTCGCCGTGCAGACGACGGCGCTGCTGGTCACCGACCGCAGCTGGGACGAGGTCCTGCTGCCCGGCTACGTGATCCTGATGGCCACCTTCGGCCTGGTGTTCGTGCTGGCCGCGGTGACCGTGGCCGGTTTCGCCGCCGGGGCGGCCGCCGCCGGCCTGGTGGTGCTGGACCAGGCCACCCTCCTGCCGCTGCTCGCCGGTGCCGCGGCGCTGGCGCTGGCCTGCGGCTTCGCGCCGGGCTGGGCCCGGGTGGAGGCCTGGCAGGCGACCCGCTCGCGGTCGCTGACCGCCGAGGAGGAGGCGGCCCTGGCCCAGCGCGCGCTGTCCGGAGACCGCAGCCGGCTGTGGACCCGTGGGGTCCGGCTGCGCACCTACTGGCGGACCGACCGGGTGTTCGCGGCCTTCCTGGTGCTGGCCTTCCACCCGTCGCTGGCGGCCTTCTCGCTGTGGTTCATGGGCTGGAGCAGCGGCCGCTGACCCGCGGTCAGCGACCGCCGAGCACCTCGGCGAGCACCGGCACCAGGGCGGCGAACGCCTGCCCGCGGTGGCTGCGGGCGTCCTTCTCCGCCGGCGAGAGCTCCGCCGACGTGACCTCCAGCCCGTCGGGCACGAAGACCGGGTCGTAGCCGAACCCGTTCGTGCCCCGCTTCTCGCCGATCACCGCGCCCCGCCACTCGGCGCGCAGCACGTGCTCCGCGCCGTCGGGGGTGACCAGCGCGGCGGCGCAGACGAACGCCGCACCCCGCCGCTCGTCGGGGACGTCGGCGAGCTGGCCGAGCAGCAGGGCGGTGTTGGCGTCGTCGTCCCCGTGCCGGCCCGACCAGCGGGCGGACAGGATCCCCGGCATCCCGTTGAGCGCGTCGACGGTCAGGCCCGAGTCGTCGGCCACCGCGGGCAGGCCGGTGTACCGGACCGCCTCGCGGGCCTTGAGCAGGGCGTTCTCCTCGAAGGTGGCCCCGGTCTCGGGCGCCTCGGGGTACTCGGCGACGTCGCGCAGGCCGATGACCTCGACGCCGGGGACGGCGGTGGCCAGCAGCCGCTGCAGCTCGGCGAGCTTGCCGGCGTTGCGGGTGGCGAGCAGCAGCTGGGTCATGCCGACAACGCCACCTGCTGGGCCAGGGTCAGCTCGGCGCAGCCGGCCACGGCGAGGTCGAGCAGGGCGTCGAGGGTGGGCCGGTCGAAGACGGCGCCCTCCGCGGTGCCCTGCACCTCGACGAAGCCGCCGTCGCCGGTGCAGACCACGTTCATGTCGGTGCCGGCGCGCACGTCCTCCTCGTAGGCGAGGTCCAGGCGGGGCTCGCCGTCGATGACGCCGACGCTGACCGCGGCCACCGAGTTCGGCAGCGGGGTGCTGCTGGCCAGCTTGCCCCGCTCGCCCAGCCAGCTCACCGCGTCGGCGAGGGCCACGTAGGCGCCGGTGATGGCGGCGGTGCGGGTGCCGCCGTCGGCCTGCAGGACGTCGCAGTCCAGGGCGATGCTGTTCTCCCCGAGCGCCGCCAGGTCGATGCTGGCGCGCAGCGAGCGGCCGATGAGCCGGCTGATCTCGTGCGTGCGGCCACCGATCCGGCCCTTGACCGACTCGCGGTCGCTGCGGGTGTGGGTGGCCCGCGGCAGCATCGAGTACTCGGCGGTCACCCAGCCCAGGCCCGAGCCGCGGCGCCAGCGCGGCACCCCCTCGGTGACGCTGGCGGCGCACAGCACGCGGGTGCGGCCGAACTCGACCAGCACCGAGCCCTCGGCGTGGTCGAGCCAGTTGCGGGTGATGGTCACCGGGCGGAGCTGGTCGGCGCTGCGGCCGTCGGGGCGGGTCACGTGGAGGAAGGGTAGTGCGCAGGCACCGCCCGCTCTGCCGGGTGCTGCTGTCATCGTGGACCCATGCGATCCGAGCTGCGAGCCGTCCGGACCGGGGGCGTCCCCTCCGTCGTCGACCTGACCGACGAGTGCGCGGAGTTCGTCCGCGCCGAGGGCGACGGGCTGCTGCAGGTGTTCGTGCCGCATGCCACCGCGGGCATCGCGATCATCGAGACCGGCGCGGGCAGCGACGACGACCTGCTGGCCCAGCTGGACGAGCTGCTCCCCCGCGACGACCGCTGGCGGCACCGGCACGGGGCCGCCGGGCACGGCCGCGACCACGTGCTGCCCGCCTTCGTGCCGCCGCATGCCACGGTGCCGGTGCTCGAGGGGCGGCTGGCGCTGGGCACCTGGCAGCGGATCTGCTTCGTCGACACCAACGTCGACAACCCGTCGCGGCACGTGCGGTTCAGCTTCCTGGCCGGCTGAGGTCACCTCCGGCGGGATCCGGCTCCCGCCCGGCGGTGGCCATCGTTGGGAAACGTCGTCCCGGTGCGGCACGATGCGCAGCATGACCGAGACCGACGTCGCACCCGTCCGCCTCGCCCCCGGTGACCCGGCGCCGGAGTTCACCCTCCCCGACGCCGACGGCACCCCGGTGTCGCTGGCGTCCTACCGCGGCCGGCGGGTCATCGTCTACTGCTACCCGGCGGCGCTGACCCCGGGCTGCACCACCCAGGCGGTCGACTTCACCGCCGCCGCCGGCGACCTGGCCGAGGCCGGGCTGGAGATCATCGGCATCTCCCCCGACACCCCGGAGAAGCTCCACCGGTTCCGCGAGCAGGAGTCGCTGTCGATCACCCTGCTGTCGGACCCGGAGAAGCAGGTCCTCGCCGCCTACGGCGCGTACGGCCCGAAGAAGCTGTACGGCAAGGAGGTCGTCGGGGTGATCCGCTCGACCTTCGTCGTCGACGCCGAGGGCCGGATCGAGCAGGCCGCCTACAACGTGAAGGCGACCGGGCACGTGGCCAAGCTCCGCCGCGACCTCGGCCTGGGGTGACCTCCCCACCGGCCGGGCGCGGCAGGACGTCACAGGCCCGGCATGGTGAGCACCCGGACCAGGTCACCGGGGCGGCGCAGCCGCACCAGCGCCTCCGGGGTGTCCGCGAGAGCGACCCGCTCGCTGATCAGGTCGGTCACGGGCAGCTGCCGGCCGACGACGGCGGCCACCGCCGCGTCGAACTCCGGGTGGTCGAAGGCGCAGCTGCCGACCAGGCGGAGCCCGCCACCGACGAGCGGCAGCAGCGGCACCGGCGGCGACTCCTCCGACAGCGCCACCTCCACGCAGGTGCCGCCCGGGGCCAGCACCTCCATCGACTCGACGATGGCTCCGGCAGCGGCGGAGCACTCCAGCACGGCGTCGAACCGCCGCCCGGTGGCGGCCACGTGGTCGCGGACCGAGGACTCGCGGGTGTCCAGGACGACGTCGGCACCGGCGCGGACCGCCGCCGCCCGCCGACCCGGTGAGCGGCCGGCGCCCACCACCAGGTCCACGCCGGCGGCCTTGAGCGCCATGATCGCGTTCAGCCCGATCGTCCCCACGCCGTACACCAGGACGGCGTCACCGGGGCCGACCCCGGCCATCGCCACGGCGTGCACCGCGACCGCCAGTGGCTCGGCGTGCGCCCCCCACTCCACCGGCACGTCGTCCGGCAGCGGGACCAGCTGGGTGGCCGGGACGGCGACGAACTCCGCGTAGCCCCCCGGGGCGGTCACCCCGAGGTTGGGCACCACGGCGCAGCGGAAGGGGAGGCCGCGTCGGCAGTCGCGGCACGTGCCGCACGAGCCCAGCGGGTTGACCGCGACCGGCTGGCCGATCCGCACGCCGGTCACCCCGCGGCCGAGCGCGATCACCCGGCCGCCGATCTCGTGGCCGAGGACCTGGCCCTCGGCGGACTGACCACGCTCGATGGCATGCACGTCGGAGCCGCACAGGCCGCACGCCGTCACCTCCACGACCACCCCGCCCGGCGCCGGGGCCGGGTCGGCGAGCTCGGCGACCTCCGTGCCGCCGGGGACGCAGACGACGGCCCTCATCGGGCGGGCACGGCTCGGCGGCGCTGACCGGCCGGCTCCGCTCCGGAGCTCGGGGCGTCGGCGTGTGCACCGGACGGCGGCGCCGACCCGGAGGACGTCGAGGGTGCGGTGTCGACCCGCATGGAGTCTCCTTCGCTGATGGCGTGCTGACGGGTGTGCTGACCGGGCGCATCGGGAGGCGCCGCCCGTGTCCGCGGAGGGCGCCGGAGTGTGACGCTAGCGACACCCGCGGATCCTCGGCGGCCCGCCCCGGCCGATCGCCCAGGTCCGCCCGCACGCCCCCTCGTGCATGACCGGCACCCGATCGACCGGGCCCGTCCAGGGACCGTCAGGGCCTGGCCGCGACCGGTCCGATGCGGCAGGGTTCCGCGCATGAGTGATCAGATCGGCGTCACCGGGCTGGCTGTCATGGGCGCGAACCTGGCCCGCAACCTGGCCCGGCACGGCCACCAGGTGGTGCTGCACAACCGCAGCAGGGGGCGCACCGACGCCCTCGTCGAGCAGTACGGCAGCGAGGGCGACTTCGTGCCCACCGGCACGCTGGCCGAGTTCGTCGGTGCCCTCCGCCGCCCCCGCAAGATCATCGTCATGGTGCAGGCCGGTGGGCCCACCGACGCCGTGATCGACGAGATCGCCCCGCTGCTGGAGGAGGGCGACGTGCTGATGGACGGCGGCAACGCCCAGTTCACCGACACCATCCGCCGCACCGAGGCGTTCGCCGGGCAGGGCGTGCACTTCGTGGGCACCGGGATCAGCGGCGGCGAGGAGGGTGCGCTCAACGGGCCGAGCATCATGCCCGGCGGCTCGGCGGAGGCCTACCAGCTGGTCGGCCCGCTGCTGGAGTCGATCGCCGCCGTCGTCGACGGGCAGCCGTGCTGCACCCACGTCGGCGCGAGCGGGGCCGGGCACTTCGTGAAGATGGTGCACAACGGCATCGAGTACGCCGACATGCAGCTGATCGCCGAGGCCTACGACCTGCTGCGCCAGGGGCTCGAGCTCTCGCCGGCGGAGATCGGTGACGTCTTCGCCTCGTGGAACGAGGGCGACCTGGAGAGCTACCTGATCGAGATCACCGCCGAGGTGCTGCGGCACACCGATGCCCGGACGGGGAAGCCGTTCGTCGACGTCGTGGTGGACGAGGCCGAGCAGAAGGGCACCGGGCGCTGGACGGTGCAGTCCGCGCTCGACCTGGGGGTGCCGGTGAGCGGCATCGCCGAGGCGGTCTTCGCCCGGGCGCTGTCCGGCCACCGCGAGCAGCGGCAGGCCGCCCAGCGCGTGCTCCCCGGTCCGGACCGGGAGTGGGACGAGCAGGTCGCCGACCGGGCTGCGTTCATCGAGTCGGTGCGGCAGGCGCTCTACGCCTCCAAGGTGGTCGCCTACGCGCAGGGGTTCGACCAGATCACCGCCGGCGCCGACCAGCACGGCTGGGACATCGACCGCGCCGCGCTGGCCCGGATCTGGCGGGGCGGCTGCATCATCCGGGCGAAGTTCCTCGACCGGATCGCGCAGGTGTACACCGACGAGCCCGACGTCACGACCCTGCTGACCAACGACTACTTCCGCGGCGCGGTGAGCGAGGGGCAGGAGGCGTGGCGGCAGATCGTCGCCGGCGCCGCCCGGCACGGGGTGCCGGTGCCCGGGTTCGCCAGCGCGCTGGCCTACTACGACGGGCTGCGCGCCGAGCGGCTCCCGGCGGCGCTCATCCAGGGCCTGCGGGACCTGTTCGGCGCGCACACCTACCGCCGGGTGGACGCCGAGGGCTCGTTCCACACGATGTGGGGCGAGGACGGTCGCGAGGTGCAGACCACCTGAGTGCGCAGTCGTCGGGGTGTCCCGCGGGCCGGATGCCCCGACGACCGCGCGGTGCCGGCGTCAGCCGGGCTGCTCCTGGGCGCGGGCGCGGGCCCGGCGCTTCCCCTCGTGCATCGCGGCCACCCGGGCGACCGGGATGGTGTGCCCCTCGGCCACCAGATCGGCGGGAAGCCGCTGGGGCTCCGGCAGCGCGGCCGCCCACGGGTCGGCGTCGCCGATCCGCTGCCGGGCCGTGCGCACGGTGACGTCGCCGGGCCGCACGCCGTCGAGGTCGTCCCAGGCGACCGGCGTCGACACCGGCAGCCCGGGCCGCGCCCGGGGGCTGTAGGCGGCGGCGATCGTCCCCCGCCCCGACCGCGTCGAGTCGACGAACACCCGGCCACCGCGCTCGGCGACGACGTAGGCGGTGGTCGCCACCGCCGGGTCCAGCCGCTCGGTGCGCGCCGCCAGTGCCCGGGTCGCCGCGGCGACGTCCTCCGGGGATGCCCCGCGCACCGGGACGACGACGTGCAGCCCGGTGGAGCCGCTGGTCTTCACCGCACCGGCGAGCCCGGCGTCGGCGAGCGCCTGCCGGGCCAGCCGCGCGACGGTGACCACGACCGTGAAGTCGGCGCCGTCCGGCGGGTCGAGGTCGAGCACCAGCCCGGTGGGCTCCTCCTCGCCCACCCGGCCGAAGGGCACGTGCAGCTCCACCGCCCGCTGGTTGGCGAGCCACAGCAGCGTCCGGCGGTCCTCGCACAGCACCTGGTGCACCTCGCGGTGCGCGCGGTCGGACCAGGTCGGCACGGTGCGCACCCAGTCCGGGGCGCCCTTCGGGACGTCGCGCTGGATGAACGGCGCCGCGCCGGGACGGACCCGCTTGATCGTCAGCGGCCGTCCGGTGAGCAGCGGGACGAGCCGGTCGGCGAAGGCGTCGTAGTGGTCGACCAGGTCTCGCTTGGTCACCTCGAGCCCGTCGCCCAGCGGTGAGTCCAGGCTGCTCAGCCGGACGCCGTCCCGCTCCTCCTCGGCCACCCCGTCACCGTGCCCGCACCCGCGTCGGCCGGCAACCCATCCGGCCCCCTCCAGGGGCCCGCCCTGAGCCTGCGAAGGGCGGGGAGGAGGGGGTCCTTCCGCTAGATGTCGTGGACGGCGGCGTGCCGGGCGAGGTCGCTGTTCGGGAACACCGCGCGGGCGGCGGCCAGCTGCGCCTCGGCGTCGACCCAGGCGGGCACGTGCGTGACCAGCAGCCGCCCCACCCCGGCCGCGGCCGCGTGCTCACCGGCCTGCCGGCCGGTCAGGTGCAGGCCGGGGGGCAGGTCGGGGCCCTCGGCGTAGGCGGCCTCGGCGAGCAGCACGTCGGCGCCGCGGGCCAGCTCCACGATCGCCTCGGACGGGCCGGTGTCGCCGGTGTAGACCAGCGACCGGCCGCCCGCGGTCAGTCGCACCGCGTAGCACTCCACCGGGTGGGCGGTGCGCGCCGTCGTCACCTCGAACGGGCCGATCGTCCAGCTGCCGGGCCCGACCGGCGTCACGTCGAAGACGTCGTCGATCGGGCCGCCGTCGGCGTCGTAGGCCGCGGCCAGCCGCCGGTCGGCGCCGACCGGCGCGTACAGCGGCATCGCCCGGCCGTCGGACTGCCCGGAGTAGCGGTGCCAGACGATGAACGGCGCAGCGTCCAGGCAGTGGTCGGCGTGCAGGTGCGACAGGTAGACCGCGTCGACCTCCGCGGGGTCGCGCAGCGCCAGCAGCGAGCCGAACGAGCCGTTGCCCAGGTCGAGCAGCAGCACGAACTCGTCGTGCTCGACGAGGTAGCAGGAGGCCGGCGAGGCGGGGCCGGGCGCGCTCCCGGCGCAGCCGACGACGGTGAGCCTCATGCGGCCTCCCCGGCGCGGAGCACGCTCTCCACCTCGGGGCCGAGGAAGCGCCGGCCGAGCCGGGCGAAGGGCTCCGGGTCGCCGGTGGCCAGGAACCGGTGCTCCGGCGGCGGCCCGTGGGGGTCGCGCAGCAGGTCGGTGCGGGTGAGCACCCGGTACACGTCCTTGGCCGTCTCCTCGGCACTGGACACCAACGTGACCTCCTCGCCGAGCACCAGCGACAGCACGCCGGTCAGCAGCGGGTAGTGGGTGCAGCCGAGCACCACGGTGTCGACACCGGCGGCCAGCAACGGGTCGAGGTAGGCCTGCGCGAGGCCGACCAGCTGGCGGCCGCTGGTGACACCGCGCTCGACGAAGTCGACGAAGCTGGGGCAGGCGGCGCTGGTGACGGTCAGCTGCGGGGCGGCGGCGAACGCGTCCTCGTAGGCACCGCTGGTGATGGTGGCCTGGGTGCCGATCACGCCGATCCGGCCGTTGCGGGTGGCCGCGGTGGCGCGGCGCACCGCCGGCAGCACGACCTCCACGACCGGGACGTCGTAGCGCTCCCGCGCGTCGCGCAGGCAGGCGGCGCTGGCGGAGTTGCAGGCGACGACGAGCATCTTCACGCCGGCCTCGACCAGGTCGTCCATCACCGCGAGGGAGTGGCGGCGCACCTCGGCGATCGGCAGCGGGCCGTAGGGCCCGTGCGCGGTGTCGCCGACGTAGCGGATCGACTCCTGCGGCAGCTGGTCGAGCACCGCCCGCGCGACGGTGAGGCCACCCACCCCGGAGTCGAAGATGCCGATCGGGGCGTCGGCGGAGGAAGCGGTGCTCATGACGCAGCCAGGCTAGCGGCCGGTGCCGACGGTCGGGTCAGGGGCGGCGGAGCAGCGCCGCGGCCGGCAGGTGGAGCCCGGCTCCGGTCCAGCGGGCGCCGGTCAGGTCCCGGACGACGGCGGTCGCCTCGGTCTGCAGCGCCGGCGCGCCGATGCCGAGGACGGTGCACCCGGCGGCCAGACCGGCGGCCACCCCGCTGGGGCTGTCCTCGAGCACGATCAGCTCGGCGGGGTCGATGCCCAGCCGCGCCGCCCCGGCCAGGTAGGGCTCGGGGTCGGGCTTGCCCGCGGCGACGTCCTCCGCGGTGACCAGGACGTCGGGCAGGTCGATGCCGGCGCCGCGCAGGCGGGCGGTGGCCAGCTCGCGGACGCCGGAGGTGACGACCGCCCACGGGACGCCGGCCAGCTGCGGCACCAGGTCCAGCACCCCGGGCACCGCCACGGTGGACTCGGCACCCTCCAGCTCCAGCCGGGTGACGGTCGCGACCGACGCGGCGACCCGGTCGGCGGGGACGAAGAGGGCCACGGTGTCCGCGGCGCGGCGGCCGGGGACGGCGGCCATGACCGCGTCGGGGTCCAGGTCGAGCTCCTTCGCCCAGCGGCGCCACGAGGTGACGACGCTGACCTCCGAGTCGACGAGCACGCCGTCGTTGTCGAACAGCAGCCCCCGCGCGGGCAGGGTGACGTCGCTGGAACGGCCCTGCTGCAGGGGCCCACCGCGAGCTTGCGAGTGGTGGGGGGCAGCGGGGTCCTTCATCACGCCCAGAGCTGCCCCTCGAGCGCCGCGGTGGCCTCCTCGAGGGTGCCGGCGTAGGCGCCGGTGGAGAGGTACTTCCAGCCGCCGTCGCAGACGATGAAGACGATGTCGGCCTTGCGGCCGGCCGCGACCTCCTTGTCGGCGACACCGAGGGCGGCGTGCAGGATCGCGCCGGTGGAGATCCCGGCGAAGATCCCCTCCTTCTCCACCAGCTGACGGGTGCGGTGCACCGCGTCGTCCGGGCCGACGGAGAACCGGCCGTCGAGCAGGTCGGCGTCGTAGAGCTCGGGGATGAACCCCTCGTCGATGTTGCGCAGCCCGTAGACGAGCTCGCCGTAGCGCGGCTCGGCGGCGATCACCTGGACACCGGGCTTGTGCTCCCGCAGGAAGCGGGAGACGCCCATCAGCGTGCCGGTGGTGCCCAGGCCCGCGACGAAGTGCGTGATCGAGGGGAGGTCGGCGAGGATCTCCGGGCCGGTGCCGGTGTAGTGCGCCTCGGCGTTGGCCGGGTTGCCGTACTGGTACAGCATCACCCAGTCCTCGTGCTCCGCGGCGAGGCCCTTGGCGACGGCGACGGCCTGGTTGCTCCCACCGGCCGCCGGGGAGCTGATGATCTGCGCGCCGTACATCTCCAGCAGCTGACGCCGCTCGATCGAGGTGTTCTCCGGCATCACGCAGATCAGCTTGTAGCCGCGCTGCCGGGCCACCATCGCCAGGGAGATCCCGGTGTTGCCGCTGGTCGGCTCCAGGATGGTCGCCCCGGGCCGGAGCCGCCCCTCCTTCTCCGCCGCCTCGATCATCGAGATGGCGGCCCGGTCCTTGATGGACCCGGTCGGGTTGTGGTCCTCGAGCTTGGCCCACAGCCGGACGTCCGGGGTGGGTGACAGCCGCGGCAGCCCGACCAGCGGGGTGTTGCCGAGGCTCTCGACGAGGGAGGAGAAGCGGGCCATGGGAGCTCTTCCGGGAGACGGGGTGGGGGGTGCTGGGCTCAGCTCAGGTGCGCAGCGCGCACGGTGGGCCGCTCAGCAGCCGCCGGCGACCGCCGGGAGGATCGTCACCGAGTCGCCGTCCTTGACGGAGGTGTCCAGCGCACCGGTGAAGCGCACGTCCTCGTCGTTGACGTACACGTTGACGAAGCGGTGCAGCTTGCCCTCCTCGGTCACCAGCCGGCCCTTGAGGCCCGGGTGCTGCGAGTCGAGGTCGTCGACGAGCGCGCCGAGGGTGTCACCGGACCCCTCGACGGTCTTGTTGCCGCCGGTGTGGGTGCGCAGGATGGTGGGGATCCGGACCTCGATGGCCATTGCTCTCAGAACTCCTCGTGGGTGGGGTGCTCGTGCGGTGGGGTGCTCGGACGTGGGTGCAGCGACGCCGTCGCCGGCGCCGGGTGCGGCTGCTCGGGGCAACGACGCACTGCGGCCGGGGATTCCGGCCGCGGTCCCCCGGACGGGGGTGAGCTGGGGCTCAGTCGTAGACGACGGTGGTCGGCGAGTGGCCGAACAGGCAGGACTGGACCATCAGGACCCGACCACCTCGACGTCCTCCTCGGTGACCTGGCCGTCGACGATCCGGAAGCTGCGGAACTCGACGTCGTCACCGGCCAGCCCGGTCTGCGCGCCGTGCTCGCGGGTGGAGACCAGCACGTAGTGCGCCTCGGGCTCGGAGGCGTAGCTGATGTCGGTGCGCGAGGGGTGGGCCTCGGTGGCGGTGTGCGAGTGGTAGATGACGACGGGGACCTCGTCGCGGTCGTCCATCTCCCGGTACAGCTTCAGCAGGTCGCCGCTGTCGAACTCGTAGAACGTCGGTGAGCGCGCCGCGTTGAGCATCGGGATGTGCCGCTCGGGGCGGTCGGAGCCCTCGGGCCCGGCCACGACACCACAGGCCTCGTCCGGGTGGTCTGCCCGGGCGTGGGCCACGATGGCGTCGTAGGTCGCGCGGTCGATGCGCAGCACGCCGGTCAGTCTAGGCCGACGGCCCGGGCCGGCCTCCCGGCCCCCGCTCGGGGTGACCGCCGGGGGAACGGACTGTGCCGTGCGGGTGGCTGACCGCTAACGTCCACGTCCGTGGTGATCGAGGTGCTGATGGCGATCGGCGTGGTGCTCGTGCCCCTGCCGGCGCTGGTCATCGGCAGCATGCGGCTGCTGCACCGCAGTGGACGGGCGACCGACGAGCGCAGCGACCGGATCGAGCTGGTGCTGCTGGTCACCGGCCGGCTGATCGGCCTGCTCCTGCTGGCCGCGCTCTCCGCGGTCACCCTGGTGGCCTGCATCGGGGCGATCGTGCGCGACGTGCAGGTGCACAGCCTGGTCTACGTCTTCTTCATCGCCGACCTGCTGGTGGCCCTCCTGGTGCTGCTCACCGTCGGCCGCCTGACCCGGCCGCCAACGCGTCGACGAGGGACCCCTGCACGGCGGTGAGCCAGTAGTAGACGGCCAACTGCTGCTCCTCGTCGCCGCCGGCGTCCTCCGGTGGCTCGGTGTCGGCGGTGACCCCCAGCCGGGTGCCCAGCGCCAGGCGCAGGTCGTTGGTGGTGCGCAGCCACGCGCGGGCCTGGTCGGCGTCCAGCCGGACCTCCCCGCCCCCGGTCGGCAGGGTGGCGCGGACGGTGGCCAGGTCGTCGGCCTTGCCGGCGCGCAGCGACGTCTCGGTGAGGTCCCGGTAGTCCGCGGCGATCTCCGGGTCGTCGACGTTGCCCGGCGGCAGCAGCCGCTCGACCACCGGGTCACCGCCGGTGTCGGCGCGGTCGGCCGACAGCAGCTGCTCCAGCTGGTCCAGCAGCAACGAGACGATGCCGGCCTCGGCGTCGACCAGCCGGGCCACCACCTCGTCACCCTTGCGACGGAACGGCCTCATGCGTCGCGCTGGTACGTGGCCCACAGCCCGTAGGCGTGCAGCCGGTTGGTGTCGTGCTCCATCCGCTCCCGCGGGCCGGAGCTGACGATCGCCTTGCCCTCGTGGTGCACCTGCAGCATCAGCTCCGTCGCCGTCGCCTCGTCGAAGCCGAACAGCTCCTGGAGGACGAACGTCACGTAGGTCATCAGGTTCACCGGGTCGTCCCAGACGATCGTCACCCAGGGGCGGTCGACCTCGAACTCGGTGTCCGTCGTCGTGTCGGGGACCCGTTCGGGAGCGAGCGGTCCGGCCACGACCTCACTCTAGGACGACCGCGCCCGGGGACGACGCCCGGGAGCGGTGCCGACGGTCGCCACCTATCGTCCCTGTCCATGCCGCCGACGCCGCAGCTGAGCCCCGCGCTGCTCACCGACCGCTACGAGCTCACCATGCTGGCCGCCGCGCTGGCCGACGGCACGGCCGAGCGCGAGTGCGTGTTCGAGGTGTTCGCCCGCCGGCTGCCGCACGGCCGGCGGTACGGCGTGCTGGCGGGCACCGGCCGGCTGCTGGAGATGCTGCCCGACTTCCGCTTCGGGGAGGCCGAGCTCGACGCGCTCCGGCGGCAGGGCGTCGACGACCCCCGGCTGCTGGAGCACCTGGCGGACTTCCGGTTCACCGGGGACGTCGACGGCTACGCCGAGGGCGACCTGTACTTCCCCGGCTCCCCCGTGCTCACCGTCCGGGCGCCGTTCGGCCAGGCGGTGCTGCTGGAGACCCTCGCGCTGTCGATCCTCAACCACGACAGCGCGATCGCCTCCGCCGGCGCCCGGATGGTCGGCGCTGCCTGCGGGCGGCCGTGCATCGAGATGGGCTCCCGGCGCACCCACGAGGAGGCCGCGGTCGCGGCGGCCCGGGCCGCGGCGTTGGTGGGGTTCGCCGCGACGTCCAACCTGGCCGCCGGCGCCCGGTACGGCATCGCCACCACCGGCACCAGCGCGCACGCCTTCACCCTGCTGCACGACGACGAGGCAGCCGCCTTCCGTGCGCAGCTGGACGCCCTCGGCGTCGGCACCACGCTGCTGGTGGACACCTACGACGTCGAGCAGGGCATCCGGACCGCGATCGACGTGGCCGGACCCGGGCTGGGCGCCGTCCGGCTGGACTCCGGGGACCTCACCGTGCAGGCCACCCGGGCCCGCGAACTGCTGGACTCCCTCGGCGCCACGGAGACCAAGGTGATCGTCACCAGCGACCTGGACGAGTACGCGATCGCCGCGCTCGCCGCCGCGCCGGTCGACGGGTACGGCGTGGGCACCTCGCTGGTGACCGGCTCGGGCTCCCCCACCGTCGGGATGGTCTACAAGCTCGTCGAGCGGGACGGCGTCCCGGTGGCGAAGAACTCCGAGGGCAAGCGGTCGGTGGGTGGCCGCAAGCACGCCGTCCGCCGGCACGACGCCGACGGGACGGCGACGGCCGAGGTGGTCACGTCCGGTCCGGTGGCGCACCGCGACGGTGACCGGGACCTGCTGGTGCCGCTGGTGCGGCACGGCGAGCTGGTCGATCCCTGCTCGCCCGCCGAGGCGCTGGCCGCGGCCTGCGAGCGGCACCGCGAGCTGCGCGACACCCTGCCGACCGAGGCCTTCTCCCTGATGCGCGGAGAGCCCGCGATCGACACCGTCTCCGCCTGAGGAAGGACCCCTCAAGGACCCCGTCTCCCTCACCCCCCGCACGCTCGGGGCGGGGCTCTGGACAGGGCCACACCGGACGGGAACAGGCAGGATGGGGGGCATGACTCGGGCTCTGGTCGTCGTGGACGTGCAGAACGACTTCTGCGAGGGCGGCAGCCTCGCGGTCAGCGGCGGTGAGGCGGTCGCGCGCGCGGTCAGTGCGCACATGGCGCAGGGCGGCTACGCGCACGTGGTCGCCACCCGCGACCACCACGTCGACCCGGGCGACCACTTCGCCGAGCGGCCGGACTTCCTGGAGACCTGGCCGCCGCACTGCGTCGTCGGCACCGCCGGCGTCGAGCTGCACCCCCGGCTGGACCGCCGGCCGATCGAGGCGGTGTTCGACAAGGGCGAGTACGCCGCGGCCTACTCCGGCTTCGAGGGCGTCAGCGACGGCGTGGGCCTGGCCGACTGGCTGCGGGCGCACGACGTCGACGAGGTGGACGTCGTCGGCATCGCCACCGACCACTGCGTGCGGGCCACCGCACTGGACGCGGTCGCGGCCGGGTTCACCACCCGGGTGCTGCTCGACCTCACCGCCGGGGTCGCCGAGGCCAGCACCGACGCCGCCCTCGACCAGCTCCGCACCGCCGGCGTCCAGCTCGAAGGCACCGTCCACCGCCCCGCGTGAACCAGGCACCCGACCGGACCACGAGGAAACCGCCCCGAGGAAGCGCGACCCCGAGGAACGCGACCACCGGTACGGACACTGCGGCGGAGCCGCATCCGCTCCGACGACCGGGGCCGGAGGCCTCGTCGAGGAGGAGCGGGCAACGGCTCAGCGCCCCAGGGGCACGCCCCCTGGCCGCGGTGTCGTCCGGTAGGACGACAGATCACACCGCGTCGAGGACTTCGTCCCGGGTGAAGCCGAGCACCTGGAGCACCGCGTCCAGGTAGGGCTGGTTGAGGGCTGCGTGCGTCTGCTCCCGGACGAAGGGCTTGGCGTTGAAGGCGATGCCCAGGCCGGCGGCGTTCAGCATGTCGAGGTCGTTGGCGCCGTCGCCGACGGCGACGGTCTGCTCCAGCGGGATGCCGTGCTCCGCAGCGAACCGGGCCAGCGCCCGCGCCTTCCCCGCCCGGTCGACGACCTCGCCGACCAGCCCGCCGGTGAGCCGGCCGTCGATGACCTCGAGGGTGTTGGCGGCGGCGAAGTCCAGCCCGAGGGACGCGGCCAGCGGGTCGGTGATCTGGCTGAAGCCGCCGCTGACGATCCCGCAGCGGAAGCCGAGCCGCTGCAGCGTGCGGATCAGCGTGCGCGCGCCGGGGGTGAGCACCAGGTGCTCGCGGACCTCGTCGAGCACCCCGGCCGGCAACCCGGCCAGCACGGCCACCCGCGCCCGCAGTGACTGCTCGAAGTCCAGCTCGCCGTTCATCGCGGCGGCGGTGATCCGGGCGACCTCGGCGGCCCGGCCGGCGCGGGCGGCGAGCTCGTCGATCACCTCGCCGCGGACCAGGGTGGAGTCGACGTCGAGCACGATCAGCCGCTTGCTGCGGCGGGCCAGCCCGATCCGCTCGACGGCGACGTCGGTGCCGGTCTCGGCGGCGACGGTGGCGAGCGCGGTGCGCAGCTCGGTCGGCTCGCCGCCGGAGACGGTCAGCTCGAAGCTGGTCACCGGGTAGTCCGAGAGCCGCCGGATGGCCTCGATGTTGCCCCCGACGCCGGCGATGGCCCGGGCGGCGCCGGCGACGGCGGCCGGCGGCACCGGGCGGCCGAGCACGGTGACGTGGTGGCGGGCCGTCCGCGAGGTGGGACCGGCGCCGCCGGAGGCCTCGACGACGATCTGCACGCCGGTCTGCGCGGCGACCCGGTCGGCCAGCGGGCGGATCCGGCCGGCCAGGTCGGCGGGGTCGGTGACCTCCCCGGCGGGCCCGACGAACACGCCGAGCACCAGCTGTCCGTGCACGACCACCTGTTCGACGTCGACGACCTCGACCGGGGTGCCGAGCTCGGCCAGCGCGGCGAAGAGCGCGGCGGTCACCCCGGGACGGTCGGCGCCGGTGACGGTCAGCAGGGCTCCTGGACGGGAGTCCGGTGCGGCCTCGGGCGGCGCGGGGGCGGTGGCGCGGTCGGTCACCCGGTCATCGTGCCGGATGGCCGCGGAGGCGCTGCGTGGTCCCCCGGGAACGCGGCCGCCCCGCCAGCCTGTCGGCTGGCGGGGCGGTCCGTGGCCTCACCCAGGGGGTGGCCCGGGCTGGCGGACGAGGGCCGCTGTGCCCTCGATCAGAGGCCCTCGATCAGGTCGGGTCCTTGTCGGCCGGGCCCTGCCGGCTGCCACCGGTCAGCCCCGCCTCGCTGGCGTAGGGCTCGTGGCCCTTGCCGGCGTGCGCCTCCATCTGCAGCCGATCCGCCAGGTGCGGGTAGTGCAGCTCGAACGCCGGGCGCTCGGAGCGGATCCGCGGGATCTCGACGAAGTTGTGCCGCGGCGGCGGGGACGAGGTCGCCCACTCCAGGGAGTTGCCGTGACCCCAGGGGTCGTCGCGCAGCGCCAGCCGGCCGTGCTTCCACGACTTGACGACGTTGTAGACGAAGGGGATCACCGAGGCGCCGAGGATGAACGACCCGATCGTGGAGACCGTGTGCATCCAGGTGAAGTCACCACCGGCGTCGGTGCCCAGGTAGTCGACGTACCGGCGCGGCATGCCCGCGTTGCCCAGCCAGTGCTGGATGAGGAACGTGGCGTGGAAGCCGATGAAGGTCAGCCAGAAGTGCAGCTTGCCGATCCGCTCGTCCATCATCCGGCCGCACATCTTCGGGAACCAGAAGTACAGCCCCGCGTAGGCGGCGAACACCACGGTGCCGAAGACGACGTAGTGGAAGTGGGCGACGACGAAGTAGCTGTCGTTCACGTGCCAGTCCAGCGGCGGGCTGGCCAGCAGGACGCCGGTCAGGCCACCCAGCAGGAAGGTGATCAGGAAGCCCATCGAGAACAGCATCGGCGTCTCGAAGGTGATCTGGCCCCGCCACATGGTGCCGATCCAGTTGAAGAACTTGATGCCGGTGGGGATGGCGATCAGGTACGTCAGGAAGGCGAAGAACGGGAGCAGCACCGCACCGGTGGCGAACATGTGGTGCGCCCACACCGCCAGCGACAGGGCGGTGATCCCGATCAGGGCGAAGATCATGCCCTTGTAGCCGAACAGCGGCTTCCGGCTGAAGACCGGGATGACCTCGCTGATGATCGAGAAGAACGGCAGCGCGATGATGTAGACCTCGGGGTGGCCGAAGAACCAGAACAGGTGCTGCCACAGCATCGGCCCGCCGTTCTCCGGCGTGTAGATCTGCGCGCCCAGGTGCCGATCGGCCAGCAGCGCGAACAGCGCGGCGGTCAGGATCGGGAAGGCCAGCAGGATCAGGATGCTGGTGGTCAGCGCACCCCAGGTGAAGATCGACATCCGGAACATCGTCAGCCCCGGTGCCCGCAGGCAGACGATGGTGGCGATGAAGTTGACCCCACCCAGGATGGTGCCCAGACCACTGACCGCGAGGCCGGTGATCCACAGGTCACCACCGGCGCCGGGGCTGTGCGCCCCGGTCGACAGCGGGGTGTAGGCGTACCAACCGAAGTCGGCGGCGCCACCGGGGGTCAGGAAGCCCGAGACGGCGAGCAGCGACCCGAACAGGAACAGCCAGTACGAGAAGGCGTTCAACCGCGGGAAGGCGACGTCCGGGGCGCCCAGCTGCAACGGCATGATCAGGTTCGCGAAGGCGAAGAACATCGGCGTCGCGAAGAACAGCAGCATGATCGTGCCGTGCATCGTGACCAGCTGGTTGTACTGCTCGGGCGAGAGGAACTGCAGCTCGGGCCGGGCCAGCTCGCCACGCATCAGCAGCGCCATGAAGCCACCGACGAAGAACCAGATGAACGCCGTGACGGTGTACATCAGGCCGATGGTCTTGTGGTCGGTGGTGCGCAGCAGACCCAGGAGCCGCGACCCCTTCTCGGCCTCGTGGGCCGGACTGGGCCGGCTCACGATCGGGGCGGGTGCGATCGTCACGCTCGGAGCTTAGACGGTCGGTTCGCGGCCGACGCGGCGGGAGAGGCACTCGGTGCGGCGTGCCGCAGCGCCGCACGCCGGAGCCCCCTCACGGCGGCGACCACCCCCGCCACGGCGCCCGCCGGCACCGGTCGCGTCCCTGCTGGTCAGACGCGCACAACCGGGATGTGCGCGGTCACCCGATCGGGTGATCTTGGACGGCTCCGGGCGGTCCCACTGGTTTCGAGCTCCGACGCAGCGGGCATCGATGATCTTGCGCCGGATGCCCCGGCGCCGGCGGTAGCGCCGTGTCATCGGAGGTCACCACCGTGCTCTGGAACATCCTCGTCCTGATCGTCATCGGCGCCCTCGCCGGCTTCATCGCCCGCGCGGTCATCCCGGGCAAGCAGTCGATGGGCATCCTCGCCACCGTCGTGCTCGGCATCATCGGGTCGTTCGTCGGGAACCTGCTCGGCAGTCTCATCTTCAACGGTGAGTTCGAACTGGGCACCTCTGGCGTGATCGGCTCGATCATCGGCGCCATCGTGGTGCTCGGCATCTACGTGGCCGTCACCAACAAGAACCGCCGCGTCACCCGGTGACGCCCGCCCGCGTTCGACGCGGGCAGCACACCTCACGACGAGGGCCCGGCCACTGCGGCCGGGCCCTCGTCGTGTGTCGGGCCCAGGGCTCAGGGCTCAGGGCTCAGGCCACGGTCCAGCTGGTGACGTCGACCGCGACCGGCACCGGCACCGGCTCGGGCAGCGCGGCCACCCGCCCGGCGAGCTCGCCGGGCGCCAGGTGCCGGGCGTGCGGCCCCATCCCGACCAGCGTGCGGACCGCGGAGTGGTCGAGCAGCAGCTCCTGGCGGTGCTCCACCGCCGCGACCGGCTCCAGGTGCGGCCCGAGCGCGGCGGCCAGCCGGTCGGCCTTCGCCGGGTCGACGGTGAGCAGCCCGAGCGGCCCGACCAGCGACGCCAGGTGCTCCGCGGCGGGGGTGACCACGACGAGCCGGCCGCCGGGGCGCAGCACCCGCGCGGTCTCGACACCGTTGCGCGGGGCGAAGACCACCAGCACCCGGTCCACGGCCGCGTCGCGCACCGGCCACCGCGACCAGCTGTCGGCCACGACCGCCAGTGCCCGCGGGTGCGCGCGGGCCGCCCGGCGGGCGGCGTAGCGGGAGGCGTCCAGCACGACACCGGCGGCGTCGGGGGCGCGTTCCAGCACGCCGGCCAGGTGGGCACCGGTACCGCCACCGGCGTCCAGCAGGGTGTGCGCGGGCGGCCCGGCCAGGGCCGCCTCCGCGAGCGCCGCGGTGATGCCCGCGTAGTGGCCGGCGGCGAGGAACTCGGCGCGGTCGGCCACCATCTCCGCCGAGTCGCCGGAGTGCGGTGACCCGCCGGCCGGCAGCAGCGTGACGTGCCCCTGCCGGGCGCGGTCGAACGCGTGCCCGGCCGGGCAGCCCAGCCCGGCCGGCCGCTCGTGCAGGCGCGCGCCGCACACCGGGCAGGCCAGCATCGCCACCGCCGCGGGCGGGAGCTGCGGCGGGCTCATGCCGGGGTCCGCGGTGGGAGCCGGTGCAGCACCACGTCGGTCAGCCGGCCGGCATCGGCGACCCCGGTCAGGTAGGTGGCGTGCGGCTGCCGTCGGCGGTCGGTGGGCGAGCCGGGGTTCAGCAGCCGCAGGCCGGTGTCCGTGGTGGTGTCCCAGGGGATGTGGCTGTGGCCGAACACCAGCACGTCGACGTCGGGGAACCGCTCGGCGCAGCGGCGCTCCCGGCCCTTCGCGTCGCCGGTCTCGTGGACGACGGCGACCCGCACCCCCGCCAACTCGACGCGGGCCACCTCCGGCAACCGCTCGCGCAGCACCCCGTGGTCGTTGTTGCCGTGCACCCCGACGAGCCGCCGGCACCGGCGCTCCAGCTCGTCCAGGAGCGCGACGTCCACCCAGTCCCCGGCGTGCACCACGACGTCGGCCGCCTCGATCGCCGTCCAGAGGGAATGAGGCAGGTCACGCGCTCGCTTGGGGACGTGGGTGTCAGAGATGAACACCACGGAAACCGCCACGACTGCATCGTCGCAGCCCGCTACCTTCCCTCCGGCCGACGCATCGGCCGACCGGTACGAACGATTGAGGACGACGACGTGAGCGACCCCTCCCCCACCTCCGCGGACGTGGGGATCACCCAGCACTCCGAGCCCTACCCGAAGCGGTGGCTCGCCCTCGCGGTCGTCGCGGTGACCGTCCTGATGGTCATCCTCGACGCGACGATCGTGAACATCGCGCTGCCCGCGGTCTCCACCGACCTGGACATCAGCCCGGCGTCCCAGCAGTGGATCGTCACCGCGTACACCCTGACCTTCGGCGGCTTCCTGCTGCTCGGCGGCCGGATCGCCGACTTCTGGGGCCGCAAGCGGACCTACCTGGTCGGCGCCGCCGGGTTCGCGGTCGCCTCCGCCCTGGGTGGGTTCGCGCCCAACGAGGAGCTGCTGTTCGCCGCCCGCGCACTGCAGGGTGCCTTCGGCGCACTGCTCGCCCCGGCCTCGCTGGCGCTGATCACGGTGCTGTTCACCGACGCCAAGGAGCGCGCCAAGGCCTTCGCCGTCTACGGCGCGATCGCCGGCGGCGGCTCGGCCGTCGGCCTGCTGCTCGGCGGCGTGCTGACCGAGTACGCCGACTGGCGCTGGTGCTTCTGGGTGAACGTGCCGGTGGCGATCATCGCCATCGTCGCGGCGATCCCGGTCGTCCCGGAGAGCAAGGCCCCCGGGGAGACCAGCTACGACATCCCCGGCGCCGTGCTGATCACCCTGGGCCTGGCCTCCTTCGTCTACGGCTTCACCCGGGTGGCCGAGGCCGCCCAGACCAACGCCGACATCGGCAGCACCGCGAGCGGCTGGACCAACGGCCCGGCGCTGACCTTCATCGCCGTCGGCGTGCTGCTGGTCGCCGCGTTCGTCGTGCTGGAGCTGCGGGTGCGCAACCCGCTGCTGCCGATGCGGCTGGTGCTGGACCGCAACCGGGGCGGCGCCTTCCTCACCTCGACCCTGGTCGGCGCCGGGCTCATCGGCGCGTTCTTCTTCCTGAGCCTGTACTTCCAGCAGGTGCTCGCCTACACGCCGGTCGCGGCGGGCTTCGCCTCGCTGCCGACCACGCTGGGCGTGCTGATCTCCGCAGGCGCAGCCAGCGGGCTGGTGCCGCGGGTCGGCCCGAAGCCGCTGATGGTCCTCGGCGGGCTGCTCGCCGCCGCCGGGCTGTTCACCATGTCCTTCCTGGACGTGGACACCTCGTTCTGGGCACTGGCCTTCCCCGGCCAGCTGCTGCTGGGCCTGGGCCTGGGCTTCACCTTCGTGCCGCTGTCCAACCTGGCGCTGGTCGGCGCCGGTGAGCACGACGCCGGGGCTGCCAGTGCCCTGCTCAACGCCACGCAGCAGGTGGGCGCCTCGATCGGCACGGCCCTGCTCGCGACGCTGTCGGTGGGTGCGATCACCCAGGCCGTCACCGACGCGGTCACCGCCGGGCAGGACCCGACGGACCCGGCTGTCGGACTGGCCGCGCAGGTGGAGGGCTACACCACGGCCTTCACCTGGGCCTCGGTGCTGCTGGTCATCGGCGCCCTGGTCTCCGCGGTGCTGATCAAGGCCACCAAGGAGGACCTGCCCACCGGGCCCGAGGCGATCGTCCACGCCGGCTGAGCCCCCCGGCGTGACCCGACGGCGCCCGTCTCCCCCATCGGGGAGGCGGGCTCCGTCGTCATTCGTGCACGGGCGCCTCGTGGTCGGCGTGCCCGGCGCCCTCGAGCTGGAAGGTGCAGTGCTCGAGGTCGAAGTGGTCGCCCAGGCACGCGCAGAGGGCGTCGAGCACCCGGCCGCCGTGCCCCTCGGCGAGCACCTCGTCGGTGACGACGACGTGGGCGGAGAGCACCGGCAGGCCGGAGGTGATCGTCCAGGCGTGCAGGTCGTGCACCTCCAGCACGCCGGGCACGCCCAGCACGTGGGTGCGCACCTCGTCGAGGTTGACCCCCCGCGGCGCGGCCTCCAGCAGCACGTCCAGCGCCTCGCGCAGCAGCGACCAGGCACGCGGCAGCACGAGTGCGCCGACGGCGAGGGAGGCGACGACGTCGGCACCGGTCCAGCCGGTGGTCCAGATGACGATGCCGGCGACGATGACCGCGACCGAGCCGAGCGCGTCGCCGACGACCTCGAGGTAGGCGCCGCGGGTGTTCAGCGACTCCCCCTGGCCGCGGCGCAGCAGCGCGAGCGAGCCCAGGTTGACCAGCAGCCCGACGACGGCGACGCCGAGCATCCAGCCCGAGTGGATCTCCGGCGGGTTCCCGACCCGGCGCACCGCCTCGACGACCACGTAGCCACCGACGACCAGCAGCAGCAGTCCGTTGGCGCCGGCGGCCAGCACCTCGATCCGCTGGACACCGAAGGTGCGCCGCCCACGGGCCGGCCGCTGGGCCAGGGTGACCGCCGCGAGCGCCATGCCGATGCCGAGGGCGTCGGTGGCCATGTGGGCGGCGTCGGCCAGCAGGGCCAGCGAACCGGAGATCAGGGCGCCGATGACCTCGACGACGAAGACGGTGCCGGTGAGCACCAGCACCAGCGCCAGCCGGCCGCGGTGCGCCGCGGACACCGTCCCCGACGCGTGCCCATGGGCGTGCCCGTGTCCGTGCCCCATCAACGCCCTCCCGCGATCGAACTGCTCACATGCACCATCTCGCATGCCAGGCGTTCGCGCCACCACCGAGGACTCCCGCCGAGCAGGTGACGTGCTGGAACGGCCCCGCCCAGAGGCTCACCCCGAGCAGGTGACGTACTGGAACGGCCCCCTCGCAGGGTCCCGACCCGAGCAGGCGACATGCTGGAACGGCCCCGTCCAGAGGCTCGCCCCGAGCAGGTGGCGTCCTGGAACGGCCCCCTCGCAGGGTCCCGACCCGAGCAGGTGACGTACTGGAACGGCCCCGTCCAGAGGCTCGCCCCGAGCGTGCGAGGGGTGAGGAGGACGGGGTCCTTTCTCAGATGTCGACGCCGTGGCCCCGCAGCCAGGGCAGCGGGTCGACCTTCTCCCCGTCCAGACCCCCGCGGTGTACCTCGAAGTGCAGGTGCGGCCCGGTCGACTGACCGGTGTTGCCGAGCAGGGCGATGGTGTCGCCGGCCCGGACGTGCTGCCCCTCGGAGACCAGGATCTCCTGCATGTGGCCGTAGACGGTGACGTCGCCGTCGGGGTGCTGGATGTAGACCGCCAGCCCGTACCCGCTGGCCGGTCCGGCGCTGAGCACGACGCCGTCCATGACGGCGTACTCGGGGGTGCCGAGCGGGGCGGCGAAGTCAACCCCGGCGTGGAGAGTGCCCCACCGGTTGCCGAAGCCACTGGTCAGCCGGGCGCCCTGGACGGGCAGCACGGCCTTGGGGCGGGCCGCCTCGGCCGCGGCCGCCGCGGCCACCGCGGCTGCCTCGGCGGCGACCCGGTCGGCGTCGGCCTGCGCCTGGGCCGCGGCCACCTGGGCGTCCTCGCGCTCGGCGCGGGTGGCGACCAGGTCCCGCAGCCGCGAGGTGGCGGCGTCGCCGCTCAGCGTCGGGCGGTCGGACGCCACCAGCCCGAGCTCCTCCGCGACGCTCACCGGCTCGGCGGCGTCCGCAGGCTGGCCGGTCGGGCTGCCGGCCACGGTGAACGCGAGACCGGCGGCGCCGACCAGCCCGGCGGCGAGGTGCAGCGAGCGACGGCGGGCCGCCGCGGGCAGGCGCCGCCGCCCGCCCGCGGCGACGGCGGCGACGACCTCGTGGGCCGGCAGCTCCGGGTCGCGCCGGCCGGCGACCGCATCGGCGAACCGCTCCGCGGCCCGGTCGTCGGCGACCTCCGCCGTCGCCGGCAGCGGCCAGGCGTCGGACCCCGCGGCGGCGGGCGCCGCCTGCGACGGGTGACCGGCGGGCTGCACCGGGAGCGGCCAGCCGGCGGTCAGCGAGGCCGCGGAGACCTCGAGCTCGGCCCCCAGGGCCACCACTTCCAGGGAGGCCGCGGCCGGGGCGGCGGCGTCGGTGCGGACGAGCCGGAGGACCGGCTCCACCGGGAGCACCTCGGGGCTCACGGTCGACGGGCCGGCGGTGGAGCTGCCGGCGGTGCCGATGCGACTGCGGCGCATCGTCCCGTCGTCGTCGAGCCGGTCGAGATGTTGCGGGTCCAAGGCACCAGTCTTCCGTCGGGAACAGGACTGCGCCCCGCCCGAGGGAGTGACCGACCGGCGGGGAGCGGCGCCCATGTAAACACGTCGTGATGGGTTCGTGATGTGCCCGACCGGGTAGGCATGGGTGGTCAAGTGATCAGGGTCACAACAAGGTCTGCCAAATGTGCACCCTGCGTGACGTCAGGACTGCCGGCGGGTCATGAGTCGAACGCGCCGTCACGGGTAGGTGCGAGGGACATCACGGCCCTCGACCCGGTTTCCCGACGCGATCGCGGCCGGTCCGGGGCCTCCCCGCGACCGAGGAGTTCACGCATGCGCGCAGTGACCTGGCACGGCCGGGACGACGTCCGGGTGGACACCGTCCCCGACCCCACCATCGTCGATCCCACCGACGTCATCGTGGAGATCACCTCCAGCGGCATCTGCGGATCGGACCTGCACCTGATCGAGGTCATGGCGCCGTTCATGACCGTCGGCGACGTGCTGGGCCACGAGCCGATGGGCATCGTGCGCGAGGTCGGGCCCGGGGTCACCGAGCTCAAGGCCGGTGACCGGGTCGTCGTCCCGTTCAACATCTCCTGTGGCACCTGCTGGATGTGCAACCAGGGGCTGCAGAGCCAGTGCGAGACCACGCAGAACCGCGAGCAGGGCTTCGGTGCCTCGCTGTTCGGCTACACCAAGCTCTACGGCCAGGTGCCCGGCGGCCAGGCCGAGTACCTGCGGGTGCCCTTCGGCAACACGCTGCCGATCAAGGTGCCCGAGGGGCCGGCCGACGACCGTTTCGTCTACCTCTCCGACGTGCTGCCCACCGCCTGGCAGGCCGTGCAGTACGCCGGCGTCGTCCCCGGCGGGTCGGTGCTGGTGCTCGGCCTCGGCCCGATCGGCGACATGGCCACCCGGATCGCCAAGCACCTCGGCGCCTCCCAGGTGCTCGCGTCGGACACCGTGCCCGAGCGGCTGGCCCGGGCCCGCGCCAACGGGATCGACGTGCTGGACTCCACCGACCAGGCCGACGTCGTCGCCTGGGTGCGGGACAAGACCGACGGTCGCGGGCCGGACGCCGTCATCGACGCCGTCGGCATGGAGGCGCACGGCTCCCCCGTCGCGAAGTTCGCCCAGAAGGCCAGCGCCCTGGTGCCCGACGCCATCATGGAGAAGGTCATGACGGTGGCCGGCGCCGACCGGATGGCCGCGCTGAACACCGCGATCGAGGCGGTGCGCCGCGGCGGCACCATCTCGCTGTCCGGCGTGTACGGCGGGGCGACCGACCCGATGCCGCTCATGCGGATGTTCGACAAGCAGATCGAGCTGCGGATGGGCCAGGCCAACGTGTGGCGCTGGGTGCCCGACATCCTGCCGCTGCTCACCGACACCGACCCGCTCGGCGTGGACAGCTTCGCCACCCACCACGTGCCGCTGGAGCAGGCGTCGCAGGCGTACGAGACCTTCCGGCAGAAGCAGGACGGCGCGGTGAAGGTGCTGCTCCAGCCCTGACCCCCGCGCGACGGCTGCGGGCCGGTGGGCGACTGCTGCCGCACACCGGCCCGTGGTGCGTGGGGCGACGTGATGAGCCTCATGGGCCCGGGGGCACGGCATCGGGCCGCGGATGCCGTTGGGTGCGAGAGGGACGACGACGTCCCCCTCCCCCGCCCCGCCCCGCCCTGAGGAGCCCGCCCGTGCCCCGCGCCCTGCTCGCGCTCGCCATCGGCGCCTTCGGCATCGGCACCACCGAGTTCGTGATCATGGGGATGCTCCCCCAGGTGGCCGCCGACTTCTCCGTCTCGGTCTCCGCCGTCGGGCTGCTGATCAGCGGCTACGCCCTGGGCGTGGTGATCGGCGCCCCCACGCTGACCGCCCTCGGGGTGCGCTTCACCCCGCGGCAGACGCTGGTCGGGCTGATGGTGGTGTTCACCGTGGGCAACGCGTTGTCCGCGCTCGCCCCCGACTACGCCACCCTGATGGGCGCCCGGGTGTTCACCGCGCTGGCGCACGGGGCGTTCTTCGGCGTGGGCGCGGTCGCGGCCCGCCGGCTGGTGCCCGCCCACCGCGCCTCACAGGCCATCTCGCTGATGATCGTGGGCCTCACCCTCGCCAACGTGGTCGGCGTCCCGCTGGGGACACTCCTCGCCCAGCAGCTGAGCTGGCGGCTGGTCTTCGGGGTGGTCGCCGGGCTGGGCCTGGTCACCATCGCCGGGCTGCTCGCCTGGCTGCCGCCGGTCTCCGGGGAGCGCGCGGACCTGCGCAGCGAGCTGGTCGCGTTCCGTCGCCCTGCGGTCTGGCTGGTGCTGGGGGTCACCACGATCGGTTGCGCCGCCATGTTCGCCGTCTACAGCTACATCAGCCCGATCCTCACCGAGCTGGCCGGTCTGCCGGAGAGCTGGGTCACCCCCGTGCTCGCCGTCTTCGGGGTCGGCGCCACCGTCGGCACCCTGATCGGCGGCCGGCTGGGCGACCGCTGGGGCATGGCGTTCGTCACCGGTGTGCTCGCCACGGCCGCCGCCCTGCTGGTGGCCTTCGCGTTGCTGGCCCGCTTCCCGGTGGCCGCGATCGTGCTGACCGTGCTGTTCGGCACCGCCACGTTCTCCCTCGGCCCGGTCCTGCAGAACCGGGTGATCGAGGTGGCCCGGGTGCCCGGCGGCAGCCTGGTCTCCGCCGCCAACCAGGCGGCGTTCAACGTGGCCAACGCCCTGGGGGCCGCCTTCGGGGCCGCCGCGCTCTCGGCCGGACTCGGCTACACGGCACCGATGTGGGTGGGCGTCGGGCTCGCGCTGACCGGCGCGGTCATGGCCCTCGTCGCGGTCGTCCTGGACCACGCCCGGCCGAGCTCGGGACCCGTCGTCGAGGAGGCGACCGAGGGGGCGCGACAACCGGTCCGGGGCGGCTGACGTTCAGCGCCGCGGCTGCCGGGTAGGCGGCGGACATGACCACCCCCACCGCGGAGAAGTCCGGCCAGTTCCCCCTCGGCGACCGCACGGTGCACCGCATCGGCTACGGCGCCATGCAGCTCTCCGGCCCGCACGTCATGGGCCCGCCGGCCGACCGGCCGGGCGCGGTCGCCGTCCTGCGCCGCGCCGTCGAGCTCGGCGTCGACCACATCGACACCAGCGACTACTACGGCCCGCACGCCACCAACGAGGTCATCCGCGAGGCGCTGCACCCCTATCCGGAGCACCTGACCATCGTCACGAAGGTGGGGGCCCGCCGCACGCCGGAGGGTGGGTGGCCCGAGGCGCTGTCCCGCGACGAGCTGCGCCAGGCCGTGCACGACAACCTCGAGCACCTCGGCGTCGAGGCCCTGGACGTGGTGAACCTGCGGATGCCCGGGTTCGCCGAGCCGGTGCAGCGCTCGCTGGCCGAGCCGATGGAGGCCCTCGCGGAGCTGCAGCAGGAGGGCCTGGTCACCCACATCGGCGTGAGCAACGTGACGCCGCAGATGTTCGCCGAGGCGCAGGCCATCACCCGGGTGGTGTGCGTGCAGAACCACTACAACCTGGTGCACCGCGCCGACGACCCGATGATCGACGCCCTGGCCCGCGAGGGCGTCGCCTACGTGCCGTTCTTCCCGCTCGGTGGGTTCAGCCCGATCCAGTCGGCGGCGCTGGACACGGTGGCCCGGCGGCTGGAGGCCACCCCGATGGAGGTCGCGCTGGCCTGGCTGCTGGCCCGCTCCCCCAACCTGCTGCTGATCCCCGGCACCCGGTCGGTGCAGCACCTGGAGGAGAACGTGCGGGCCGGCATGCGGGTGCTCGGGCCGGTGGAGCTGCAGGAGCTGGACCGGATCGGTGGCTCCGGCGAACCCGACGTCGACCTCTGAGGAAGGAACCGGGTCGGGCGCCCCAGTCCCTTGACCACCCCCGGTGGGACCGGGAGGCTCCGGCACCATGACGACGCGCGTCGCCCCGGCCACCCCGGCGGCCGCGCCCCCGCGGGACCCGGCGGCGCGTGCGCGGCTGGACTCCGCGACCGCGCACCTGGAACCGCCGCTGGCCGTCGTCGACCTCGACGCGCTGGACGCCAACGCCGCCGACCTGGTGCGCCGGGCGGGCGACCGGCCGATCCGGGTGGCCAGCAAGTCGGTGCGCTGCCGGGCGCTGCTGCGGCGGGTGCTGGACCGGCCCGGATTCGCCGGTGTGCTGGGCTACACGCTGGCCGAGGCGCTGTGGCTGGCCGGCGGCAACGACCCGGTGTGCACCGACGTGCTGGTCGGCTACCCCACGGTCGACCGCGCGGCGCTGCGCCGGCTGGCCGCCGACGAGCAGCTCGCCGACCGGGTCACGCTGATGGTCGACTCGGTGGAGCACCTCGACCTGCTGGACGCCGTCGCGCCGCCCGCGAGCCGTCCGGTCGTGCAGGTCTGCCTGGACCTGGACGCCTCCTGGCGGGTCGGCCCGGCGCACGTCGGGGTGCGCCGCTCGCCGGTGCACGCCCCCGCCGAGGCCGCGGCGCTGGCCCGGGCCGTGGTCGCCCGCCCGGGGGTCCGGTTGGTCGGGGTGATGGCCTACGAGGCGCAGATCGCCGGGCTCGGCGACGCCCCGGCCGGGCACCCGGTGCGCGGGCTGGCGGTGCGCGGCATGCAGCGGGCCTCGGTGCGCGAGCTCGCCGGGCGGCGGGCCGCCGCGGTGGCCGCCGTCCGGGAGGTCGCCGACCTGCGGTTCGTCAACGGCGGGGGCACCGGCAGCCTGGAGCGCACCGCGGCCGAGGAGTCGGTCACCGAGCTGGCGGCCGGCTCGGGGCTGTACTCCCCCACCCTGTTCGACGGCTACCGGGCCTTCCGCGGTCGCCCGGCGGCGCTGTTCGCGCTGCCGGTCACCCGCCGTCCGGCGGCCGGGGTGGTCACCGTGGCCGGCGGCGGGTGGATCGCCTCGGGCCCGCCCGGGCAGGACCGGTCCCCGACGCCGGTCCACCCGGCCGGCCTGCGCCTGCTGCCGGCCGAGGGAGCCGGGGAGGTGCAGACCCCGCTGCGCGGCCCGGGGACGGCGGAGCTCGCGATCGGTGACCGCGTGTGGTTCCGGCACGCCAAGGCCGGCGAGCTGTGCGAGCGGGTCGACGAGCTGCACCTGCTCAGCGGCGACGCGGTGACCGCCGTCGTCCCCACCTACCGCGGCCAGGGCCGCGCCTTCGGCTGACGGCCCCCGTGCAGGGGCCCGCCGCGAGCGTGCGAGCGGTGGGGAGCACGGGGGTCCTTCGACTAACGGGCGCGCTGGACCCGGGCCTCGTCGAACACCGGCTCGCCGGACTCGTACACCCGCCCGTCGGCGCCGAAGACGACGAACCGGTCGAAGGTGCGGGCGAACCAGCGGTCGTGGGTGACCGCCAGGACCGTGCCGTCGAACGCGGCCAGCGCCGCCTCCAGCGACTCGGCGGAGAGCACGTCGAGGTTGTCGGTGGGCTCGTCGAGCAGCAGCAGCGTGGCGCCGGACAGCTCCAGCAGCAGCACCTGGAACCGGGCCTGCTGCCCACCGGACAGCGAGCGGAACAGCTGGTCGCCCTGCCCGGCCAGCCCGTACCGGCGCAACGTGGCCATCGCCCGCCCCCGGTCGACGCCCGGCCGGCCCGGCTCGCCGTGCCAGAGCAGATCGACGAGGGTGCGGTCCAGCCACTCGGGGTGGGCGTGGGTCTGGGCGAAGAACCCGGGGACGACGCGCGCCCCGAGCCGCCAGTCACCGGCGTGCGGGACGTCCTGGCCGGCCAGCAGCCGCAGGAAGTGCGACTTCCCCGCCCCGTTGGACCCCAGCACCGCGACCCGGTCGCCGTAGTCGACCTCCAGGTCGAACGGGCGCATCAGCCCGCTGAGCTCCAGCTGCTCGGCGACCAGCACCCGCACGCCGGTGCGGCCCCCGCGCAGGCGCATCGTCACCGACTGGTCCGGCGGCCGCTCCGGCGGCGGGCCGGCCGCCTCGTACTTGGCCAGCCGGGTCTGCATCGCGTGGTAGCGCGCGGCCATGTCCGGGGAGTTCTTCGCCTGCTGCTGGAGGGTGCGCACCAGCTCGACCAGCCGCTCGTGCTCCTCGTCCCAGCGCTTGCGCAGCTCCGCCATCCGGTCGTGCCGAGCGGCGCGGGCGGCCGGGTACCCGGCCCAGTCGCCGCCGTGCACCCACGCCGTCCCGCCCTCGACGGTGACCACCCGGTCGGCGACCCGGGAGAGCAGCTCCCGGTCGTGGCTGACGAACAGCACCGTCTTGCGGGTCTCGCGCAGCCGCTCCTCCAGCCAGCGCTTGCCGGGCACGTCCAGGTAGTTGTCCGGCTCGTCGAGCAGCAGCACCTGGTCGGGCCCGCGCAGCAGGCACTCCAGCGCCAGCCGCTTCTGCTCCCCGCCGGAGAGGGTGTTCAGCTCCCGGTACTTGCAGCCCTCGTACGGGACGCCGAGCGCCGCGACGGTCACCGTGTCCCAGGTGACCTCGACGTCGTAGCCGCCGACGTCGCCCCACTGGGCCAGCGCGTTCGCGTAGGCCATCTGCGCCGGCTCGTCGTCGGTCTCCATCAGCCGCAGCTCGGTGCTCTCGACGGCGTCCCACGCCTGCCGGACGGCGGGCGGCGCGAGCCCGACCAGGAACCGCTGCACGGTGGTGTCGTCGCGCACCGCGCCGATGAACTGGCGCATCACCCCCAGCCCACCGACCAGGGCGACCGAGCCGGCCTCCGGCGTCAGGTCGCCGCTGATGATCCGCAGCAGGGTGGTCTTCCCGGCGCCGTTCTCCCCGACCAGGGCCGCGCAGGCGCCCTCGCCGACCCGGAAGGAGACGTCGTCGAGAAGCACCCTCCCGTCGGGGAGGGTGTGCCGGATCCCGGTGACGTCGACGTAGCCCACGTCGGCCATCGTGCCGGGCCGGGCAAACCGGTTCCCGCCCGGTTCAGCCCGTGGCGCGCAGCCGCTGGCGGGCCAGCCGTTCGACCAGCTCGGGCAGCGCCCCCACCGGCGCGCCGCTGAGCTCGGTCCGGGCGCCGCGGACGATCGCGGTCACCGTCGCGGGCGGGCGGCCGGCGAACTCGCGGACGAGCCGGTCGACGGCCTGGCCGACGGCGTCGTCGGAAGGGTCGGTGGGCCGGGTGGTGGTGGGGGTCCGGGGCGGGGTGGACGGGGAGGGAGCGGACACCGGCGATCCTCAGCGGGTGGTCGGTGGCGCCGCCGCGGGGCTGGGCGACGCGCGTGCCGGTCCACCGTGCCCCGGACGCCGGCCGACACGCCAGGGCCCAACGTCCCGGGCCGGGAGGGGTGGGCAGCGGCGCCACCGCGGAGGACGATGGAGACGTCGGGTTCCCCGTGGGTGGAGGTGGACGGTGTCCTTCCGAGACCGCACCGAGGCCGGGCGGCGGCTGGCCGCCGAGCTGACCCACGTCGCCGGCGCGGACGTCGTCGTCCTGGGCCTGCCGTGCGGCGGCACGGTGGTGGCCGCCGAGGTCGCCGCCGCGCTGCACGCCCCGCTGGACGTGGTCGTCGTCCGGCGCATCCCGCTGCCGGCCGCCGCCGGGGTCGCCATGGGCGCGCTCGCCGAGGGCGGCGCGGTGGTCCGCGACGACCGGGTGACCGCGCGGGCGGGGGTGACCGCGGAGCAGTTCCGGTCGGCCCTCGACCGCGAGCAGGTGGCGCTGACCCGGCGGGTGCAGCGCTTCCGGGGGCTGCGCCCGCGGCTGCCGCTCGCCGGGCGCACGGCCGTGGTGGTCGACGACGGCGTCGCCACCGGCGCGACCGCCCGGGCGGCGTGTGCCGCGGTCCGGGTCTGCGGCGCGAGCCGGGTGGTGCTGGCCGTCCCGGTCTGCGCGCCGGGTGCGGCCGCCCGGCTGCGGACGGCGGTCGACGAGTTGGTCTGCCTGGAGACCCCGGACCCGTTCCGTGCGGTGGGCGACGCCTACCGGTGCTTCGGGCAGATCACCGACGACGAGGTCGTGGACCAGCTGCGCCGGGCGGTGGCCGACCGGGTCGGGGCGGGCGCGTCCGGGGGGTGGGGCTCAGCCCAGCAGCAGTGAGAGCAGCGTGGCGCCCACGCTCAGCAGGAGGGCGACCACGAGCACCGTGGCCACCAGCCGGCGCCGCCGGTCCGCCTCGGGACCCTCGGCCCCACCCATGCCCATCACGCCCGGCACGCTACCCGCGCCCGGCGACGAGCTCACGCGGCGGCCAGCGCATCCCGGCGGGCGCGCAGGAAGTCCCCCACGGTCACCGGCGGGTGACGGCTCGGCCCCGCCGCGGGGGTGGGCACGGTCCGCACCTCGGCCAGCGGGTCCGCGCCGGCCGCGAACTGCAGCACCAGCAGCTCCTCGGCCGGGGACTCGGCCGGCGGCGGCAGCACCCGGCGCACCGGTGAGCACCACCGGTCACCCGTCCAGCGGGCGAGCAGGTCCCCGGCGTCCACGGTCAGCGCGCCCGGCAGCGCCGGCACCTCGGTCCACTCCCCCTCGGCGGTGCGCAGCTGGCTGCAGCCCGCACCCGGCGGGCGGTCCCGGACGGTCAGGGTGCCCGGGTCGGGGTGCGCCCCGACGCGCATCTGCCCCGGCTCCACCGAGCCCACCGCGGACCAGGCCGGGCAGAACACCAGGTCGGCCGACCAGCAGGCGCCCGGGCCGAGGAAGTGGTCGTCGGCCAGGTCCAGGGCGAGAGCGCAGATCCGCAGCAGGTCGTCGGTCAGCCCGGCGACCCCGGCCGACCACCGCCGGGCCGCCGCGGGAAGCCCGGGCAGCAGGGCGGGCCACGCGTTCGGCCCGAACCAGCACTCCTCGGCCGTGCCGGCCACCGCCGCCGGCACCTCCACCGGGCCGAAGCGGAACGACTCGTGCAGGTCCGGCGGCGCGCCGGGTCCCCCGGTGGCCGGCACCCCCGGCGGCACCCAGCCGCGCCCGCCGGGGAACGTGGCCAGCCGCGCCTTGGCCGCCGCCGGCAGGGCGAAGAACGCCGCGGCCTGCCGGCGCAGCTGCCCACCCACCGCGCCGTCCAGCGGATGACCGGTGACCAGCAGCGTGCCCACCTCGCACAGCGCCCGGTCGACGTCGGTGGCCACCTGCCGGCGCCCGACGGCGTCCCCGCGGTACCAGGGGGCCAGGTCGACCAGCGGCACGATCGTCATCGCACGTCCTCCCCGGCTCGGTCGACGGTGACGCTAGGGCCGGACCATTGCCTCCGGATGACGTCGGCGTGACGGTGCGTCAGGGTGGACGGGTGCCCGTCGCACCCCCCATCCGATTGGTGCCCTTCGAACCGGAGGTGCTGCCCCGCGTGCTGCCGTGGTTCGACCACGAGGTGGTGCAGCGCCGGCTGGGCGGCCCGAGCTGGCCCGAGCGTGAGCTGGCGCTGCGCAACGCCGCCCGGGGCGAGGAGTTCCGCGGCCGGCTCGTGCTGCGGGCGCACACCTACGTCGCCCTCGACGACGGCGGCGCCCCGGTCGCGCAGGTCGGCGGTGACGTGTACGACCGCTGGACCCGGTGGGACCCGGCCACCGAGCGGGTGACCGCCGTCGACGAGCGCCGCACGATGGGCGCCGCCTACGTGGTCGACCCGGCCCGGTGGCGCCGCGGGTACGGGACGGCGACGCTGCGCGCCTTCGTCGCGGCCGCCGAGCTGGCCGACGTCGAGCAGTTCGTGCTGGGCATCGAGCCCGACCACGCGGCGAGCCTCGGGGTGGCCGCGGCCGCCGGGTTCCGCCCGCTGACCACCGAGCCCGACGCCGAGGACATGCTCTACCTGCACCTGCGGCGCTGATCCCCCGTCCTGTCGGTGCCGGCTGCCAGGGTGCCCCCGTGACCTCGGAGCTCGCGCTGCTGCGACTGGCCGCCCAGCGACTGGTCGGCCCGCCCGCGGAGACCCCCACGGACGCCGTCCGGTGGCTGACCGCGGTGCAGGGCCAGGACCTGCCCGGTGCGCTGCTGTCGGTGGCGCTGCGCTCCGCCCCCGGCACCCGGGCGGCGGTCACCGCCGCGCTGGACGACGGCAGCGTCGTCCGCTCGTGGCCGATGCGCGGCACGCTGCACCTGACCGCGGCCGAGGACCTGCCCTGGATGCTCGGGCTGCTCGGCCCCCGCGCCCTGGCCGGCGTCGAGAAGCGGCGGGCGACCGTCGGGATCACCGAGGGCGAGCTGGAGCGGGCACGGGAGCTGGCCGTCGCCGCCCTGACCGGCGGCGGCCGGCTCGGCCGGGCGGCGCTGCTCGCGGCCATCGCCGGAGGCGGCGTGCCCACCGGCGGGCAGCGTGGCTACCACCTGCTCTGGTACCTGTCCCAGACCGGCACCCTCGTGCTCGGCCCGAGCGCCGACGGCGACCAGCAGTTCGTGCTGCTCGACGAGTGGGTGCCCACCCCGCGGCGGCTGGAGCCCGACGAGGCGCTCGGCGAGCTGGCGTTGCGCTTCTTCAGCTCGCACGGCCCGGCGACGGTCCACGACCTGGCGCGCTGGGCCGGGCTGACGGTCCGCGACGGGAAGGCCGGACTGGCCCTCGCCGGCGACCGGCTGGAACGGCTGGAGGTCGACGGCACGGGGTACTGGCTGCACCCGTCGACGCCCGGCCGGCTGGCCGCGGCCCGGGAGGAGGCGGCCGGGGTGCTGCTGCTGCCCGGCTTCGACGAGCTGGTGCTGGGCTACGCCGACCGCAGCTGCACGGTGCCCGCGGCCTTCGCCGACCGGATCGTGCCGGGCAGCAACGGCATGTTCCGGGCCACGGTGGTGCACGGCGGGCAGGTGGTCGCCGTCTGGCGCACCGGCCGGACCAGGGCGCGGGCGCTGGAGCTCGAGCCGTTCGGCGAGCTGGCCCCCGACGTCGCGGCCGCGGTCGCCGGCAGGTACGCCGCCCTCCCCTGACCGGCCGGCCCCGTTCGGCGCGCGGACCGGGCGGTCCGGGGGTTGGCTCGGGGGCATGGAGTACACGCGTCTGGGCAGCACCGGCCTGCAGGTGTCCCGCATCTGCCTGGGGATGATGAGCTTCGGCGACCCGGCTCGCGGGGGGCACCCGTGGAGCCTGCCGGAGGAGGAGGGCCGGGAGCTGATCAAGCAGGCGGTCGAGGCCGGCATCACCTTCTTCGACACCGCCAACGTCTACTCGGCCGGCTCCAGCGAGGAGATCACCGGCCGGGCCGTCCGCGACTTCACCGCCCGCGAGGACGTCGTCGTGGCGACCAAGGTGCACGGCCGGATGCGGCCGGGTCCCAACGGCGCCGGGCTGTCCCGCAAGGCGGTGCTGGCCGAGCTCGACGCGTCGCTGCGCCGGCTGGGCACCGACTACATCGACCTCTACCAGATCCACCGCTGGGACCCCGCGACGCCGATCGAGGAGACGCTGGAGGCGCTGGACTCCGCCGTCCGGTCGGGCAAGGTGCGCTACCTCGGCGCCTCCAGCATGTGGGCCTGGCAGTTCAGCAAGGCGCTGCACCGGGCCGGCGAGCACGGCTGGCACCGGTTCGTGTCCATGCAGGACCACTACAACCTGCTCAACCGCGAGGAGGAGCGGGAGATGCTGCCGCTGTGCGCCGACGAGGGCATCGGCGTCATCCCGTGGAGCCCGCTGGCCCGCGGCCGGCTGACCCGGGACTGGGACTCCTCGACCACCCGGTCGGAGACCGACGAGTTCGGCAGCAAGCTCTACAACGACGACGACCGGGTGATCGTCGAGCGGGTGGCCGAGGTCGCCGAGGCCCGCGGCGTCCCCCGTGCCCAGGTGGCGCTGGCCTGGGTGCTGAGCAAGCCGGTGGTCACCGCGCCGATCGTCGGGGTCACCAAGGACCATCACCTCCGCGACGCCGTCGCCGCCGTGGAGCTGCAGCTGACCGACGAGGAGGTCGCCCGGCTGGAGGAGCCGTACACCCCGCACGCGGTGGTCGGCTTCGCCTGAGGCGACGGGGTGGGCCCGGGTGGCCCGGGCCCACCCCGCTCAAGCCCGCTGCCGGGCGACCTCGGCCAGGTCGTCGAGCACCAGCCCGGCGCCCAGCGGTCCGATGGCCAGGAACCAGCGGTCGTCGTCGACCGGCACGGCGTCGCCCCGCTGGACCGCGGCCAGCGACTGCCACAGCCCGCTGGCGGTGAGCTCGGCCAGCTCGGTCGCCCCGCCCGCGCCGTAGGCGGAGTAGAAGAGCAGGTCGCCGTCCGCCTGGCGGATCTCCTCGGGGCCCACCTCGACGAACGTCTCGTCGGTCCGCTGGATCTCCGGACGGGCGAAGCCGACGTCGGCCAGCACGGTGCCGATGAACGAACCCTCGCCGTACAACCGGGCCGTGCCGGTCCCGACGAACCGCACGACGCTCACCTCGATCGCCGCGGGGTCGCCGAACACAGCCCCCACCTCGGCCGCCCGGTCCTGGTACTCGGCGAGCAGCCGCACCCCTTCCTGCTGCCGGCCGAGCGCCTCGGCGTAGACGGGGAGGTTCTGCTTCCAGGTCTCACCGACGCCCTCCCCCATCACCGTCGGGGCGATCGACCGGAGTTGGTCGTAGAGCTCGGTGTGCCGCGCGGTGTTGGACAGGATCAGGTCCGGCTCCAGCGCGGCGATCGCCTCCAGGTTGGGCTCCGCGATCGTGCCCACCTCGGTGATCTCGTCGGGGTCGGCGCCGGCCTCGGTCAGGTAGCCGGGCAGCGCGGTGCTCACGTCGGTGCGCACGGCGCCCACCGGGGTGACGCCCAGGGACAGCACGGTGTCCAGCTCCCCGGTGTCCAGCACGACGACCCGCTCGGGCGTGCCGGTGATCTCCGCCTCGCCCAGGGCGTGACCGACCGTGCGCACCTCCGCCGACGGGCTGGGGTCGGCCGCCTCCGTCCCGTTCCCCGCATCCCCGCAGCCGTTCAGCGCCAGCGCCGTCACCAGCGCCACCAGCCCGGCCCCTGCTCGGCCCGCTCGCCGTCCCACCACCCTGTCCACCCTCTCGTCACCCCACCGCCTCGATGCGCTGGGTAAGGCCAGCCTAACCAAACCGCCGACCGCGATCCACGTCACCGCCCGTTCGTGACCTGCACCGAGGACACCGCCGGGGACGGCGGGAGACGATGGCGACCGTGTCCGGCTCCTCCGCACCGATCCGCCGGATGGCTCCGCACCTGCTCGGCCCGCCGTTGCCGGCGGTCACCTCGCTGTGGGCCACCCACCGGCGCCGGGCGCTGTCGGCCGCCTTCTCCGTGACCGCGCCACTGGTCCTCTTCGTGCTGCTCGACCGGCCGGACCTGGGTTCCGCGGCCGCACTGGGCGGGTTCACCGCCGTCTACGGCCACGCGCTGCCCTACCGACGGCGGGCGGCGGTCTCCGGCGGGGTGGGCGTCGCGCTCACCGCGACCGTGGGCGCCAGCGGCCTGGCCGGTCCGCACCCGCTGCTGCTGGCCGTGGTGCTGGGCACCCTGGTGGCCGCCGCCACCGCCGCGACCGCGATCTGGCGGATCGGCCCGCCCGGCCCGCTGATGATCGCGCTGGCCGGCGGGAGCGCCAGCACGCTCGGCGACTCCTCGACCGCGGTGGCCGAGCACGTCGCCGCGGCCGCCGGGGGTGCCGGCCTGGCGTGGGTGGTCGTCATGCTGCCGTGGCTGTGGGACCCGGCCGGACCCGAGCGGCAGTCGCTGCGCGCCGCCGACGCCGCGGTCCGCGCCGTCGAGCGGGACGGGCTGGGCACGACCCGGCCGGGATCGGTCGCGCGGGCGGTACGGGTCGCGGTGGCCGCGGTGGCCGGCGGCAGTCGCCGGGGGCCCTCGCTGCGCCGGCAGCTGGAGGAGGTCGAGGAGCGGTTCTTCCGGGCGCTGCCGCCGACCGCCCCGCCGCCGGGCAGCGGGGCCACCCTCGCCACCCCACCGGAACCCCCACCACGCCGCACCACGCCGGTCTGGGCCCCCACCGCCGCCCGCATCGGGCTGGGGGCCACGACCGCCGGGGCGGTGGCCGCGCTGATCGGGTTGCCCAGCCCCTACTGGGCGGTGAGCACCGCCGTCGCCGTGCTGCTCGGCACCGACGCCCGGCACACCCGCGCCCGTGCGCTGCACCGGGTGACCGGGACGCTGGCCGGCGTCGGGCTGGCCGCGCTGCTGTTCCGGCTCGAGCTCCCCGTCGCGGCGACCGTGGTCGTCGTGGGGCTGCTCATGCTGGCCGTCGAGCTGCTGATCGCGAGCCAGTACGTGCTCTCGGTCGCCTGCATCACCCCGTTGGCGCTGCTGCTGGTGCACCTGGGGAACCCGTCGAGCAGCGGCACCGAGCTGATCGCCGTACGGCTGGCCGAGACGCTCATCGGGATCACCGTCGCCCTCGCCGCCGGCCTGTTCCTCTTCCCGCACACCGGCAGCCGCCGGCTGCCCGGTGCGGTGACGGCGAGCCGGCAGCACGCCGTCGCGGCCGCCGCCGCACCGCCGGGCACGCCCGCCGATCGCGCCCTGCAGGACGCGCTGCTGGCCCAGGAGGAGGTGACCACGGCGGCCCGGGCCGAGCTGTTCGCCGCGCCCGGCGCCGACGCGTGGCGACGCCGCGCCCGGCAGGTCGGCGACCTGGGCTGGGCGCTGCTGGGTGCCCGGGCGCGCGGGGAGCACGAACTGGCCGGGCAGGTCGCCGCACGGATCCGCACCGAGCTCGACGACGACGGTGCGGTCACCCGGCCGACCGGGTGAGTCAGTCGGGCAGCCCGACCAGCCGGGCCGAGAGCTCCCACAGCTCGCGGGCCCGGACGTCGTCGGCCGCCGAGGGCAGCGTCCGGGACGGGGACCGGTCGCCGTGGTGCCCGCCGTTGCGCCAGCCCTCGTCGGCGGTGGCCAGCCAGACCAGGGTGTCCGCGCCCTGGGCCGGCGTGCGCATGAACGCCCGCACCGGGCTGCGGAAGACCAGCCCGGTGACCCCGGTGGAGGCCTGCCCGAACGAGGTGGCCACCGCCCCGGGCGCGAAGCAGGTGGCGGTCACCTCCGGCGCCCAGCGGCGGGCCAGCTCACGGGTGAACAGCACGTTGGCCCACTTGGCGCGGGAGTAGACCAGCATGCCGGCGTAGGGACGGGGCACCTCGGCGAGGGCGGCCAGCCGGCCGCGCCGGACCCCGCCCAGCCACTGCGCCGCCGACGAGGTGGTCACCACCCGCGCCCGGCCGGCCCGCAGCGGCTCCTCCAGCAGCCGGGTGAGCAGGTAGGCGGCGAGGTGGTCGACCTGGAAGGTCTGCTCGATGCCGTCGACCGTGCGCCCCGGCCGGCCGAACGTCGCGCCGGCGTTGCCGGCCAGCACGTCGATGCGCGGCAGCCGCGCGGCCAGGTCTGCGGCGAGCCGGCGCACGTCCTCGAGCCCGGTGAAGTCGGCGACCTCGGTCTCCACCCCCAGCTCCGCCCCGATCGCCGCGGTCTTCTCCGGGGAGCGGCCGACGGCGACCACCCGCCACCCGGCGCGCTGGAGCCGGCGGGCGGCCGCGGCTCCGATGCCGTCGCTGGCCCCGGTGACCACGGCGACCGGTCGCTGGTCGCCCGTGCCGTCGGGTGACGTGCTCAGCGCGCCCGCTCGACGACGAACACCGGGATCTCCCGGTCGGTGCGGGTCTGGTAGTCGGCGTAGTCGGGGAAGGCGGCGACCGCCCGCGCCCACCACGCCGCCTTCTCCTCGCCGGTGACCTCGCGGGCCACGCCGTCCCACACCTGGTCGCCGTCCTGCACCGTCACCTGGTCCGGGTGGGCCTTGAGGTTGAAGTACCAGGTCGGGTGCTCCGGCGCCCCGCCCTTGGAGGCGACCATGGCGTAGGCGCCCTCGTGCTCGACGCGCATCAGCGGGTTCTTCCGGACCTTGCCGCTCTTCGCGCCGCGGGTGGTGAAGACGACGACCGGCTCGGCACGGCCGGGCAGCGTGTTGCCCTCCCGCCCGCCGGTGCGCTCGTAGACCTCCACCTGGTCGCGCACCCACTTCTCCGGGCTCGGCTCGTACTCACCTTCCAGCGGCATGCCCCGACCCTAGGGCGGTAGGCGTCCGGCCGCGCGGGACGTGCGGCCTCCGGGGTCCTGCCACGCTCCCGGAGGCCGACGGCGCGTGTGCCGCCGCGGAACGGAGGCGCTGGTCCACCACCGGGTTCGAACCGGCGACCCCGTGCCGTGCGACACGTCCGCCGTCGCCGACCTCGGCTGAGGCCGGGCGGGAAGCGGCGCCGGCGACCGGCGGTTGCACCGGCCATGACGACCCTCGGACTCATCGGCGCCGGGAACATCGGCACTGCGCTCGCCCAGGCTGCCCTCGACGCCGGCTACGACGTCGTGCTCAGCAACTCCCGCGGCCCGGAGACGCTCACCGAGCTGGTGACGGCGCTCGAACAGCGGCCCGGAAGGCGCGGCAGCGTGCGCGCCGCCACCGCGGCCGAGGCCGCTGCGGCGGCCGACCTCGCAGTGGTGGCCATCCCGCTCAAGGACGTCGGCCAGGTGCCTGTCGAGCCGCTCGCGGGCAAGGCCGTGATCGACACCGGCAACTACTACCCGGAGCGCGACGGCCGGATCGCCGAGCTGGAGGACGAGTCGACGACGACGGCGGAGCTGCTACAGGCCCACCTGCCCGCCTCGCGCGTGGTCAAGGCGTTCAACCACATCGGCGCCCGGGAGATCGTCGAGCACGGGCAGGCCGCGGGGACCCCGCACCGGCGGGCGCTGACCGTGGCCGGGGACGACGCGGCCGCCAAGGAGCAGGTCGGGCAGTTCATCGCCGACCTCGGCTTCGACGTCGTCGACCTCGGCCCGCTGGCCGAGGGCTGGCGGATCCAGCGCGACACCCCGGGCTACGGCCCGCGGATGGACGCCGACCAGCTGCGCGCCGCCACCGCCGCGGCAAAGCGCTACCGGGACGTGTGACGCCGGGCGGACTGCGGGGCCGCCGGGGCGGCCCCGCAGTCAGCCGGCCTGCTCCTCCGCCTCGATCTGCGCGTTCCAGTCGCGCTTCTCGGCCTGCCAGCGGTCCTCCGTGCGACCGACCCGCCAGTAGCCGGAGATCGAGGTGAACTCCGGGTCCAGCCCGCGCTCGGCGCGCAGGTGACGGCGCAGCTCGCGCACCAGACCGGCCTCGCCGTGCACGAACACCTGCCCCCGGCCCGTCGGCAGCTGCACGGCGCGGACGGCGTCGACCAGCGCCCGACCGGGCTCCCCGGCGCCGCGGTGCACCCAGGCCAGCTCGGCCCCGACCGGCACCGGCACGTCGGCCTGCTCCTCCTCGGGCCCGGCGACCTCGAGGAACACCAGCGCCCGGGCGCCGTCGGTCACCCGCGGCAGGGAGGCGGCGATCGCCGGGATCGCGCTCTCGTCCCCCACCAGCAGGTGCCAGTCGGCCTCCGGCCGGGGCGTGTAGGCCCCGCCGGGGCCGAAGAACTGGATCCGGTCGCCGGGCCGGGCCGCCGCCGCCCACGGACCGGCCACGCCCTCGTCGCCGTGGTGCACGAAGTCGATGGTGAGCTCGGCGGCCGCCGGGTCCCAGGCGCGCACCGTGTAGGTGCGGGTGACCGGCCACTGCTCACGAGGCAGCTCCGTGCGGACCTGCTCGGGGTCGAAGGGCACCCCGTAGGGCGCACCGGCGGGTGGGAACAGCAACTTCACGTAGTGGTCGGTGAACTCCCCCACGGGGAGACCGGCCAGCCCGTCGCCGCCGAGCACCACCCGGATCATGTGCGGCGTCAGCCGCGAGGTGCGGACCACCTGCGCGACCCGGGGCACCCGCGGCCGCCGGGGCCTGGGCTCCACCGCCACCTCTGTCGCTCCGGTCATCCCACTCTCCTCCTGCCAGGCCAGGGAAGGCTCCCCTTACCGGGGGGAGGCTACGCGGGACGCCATCCCGCCGGACGGCCGGTGCGCCGGAATGTCGATCTCACCGGTTTACGGCGTAGACGCAGGCGGGTACCCGCCTGTCCAACGGAACGGCGTCCACCGAGACCACGGTGGGCCCACCCGCGCGACACCGACCTGGGCACCTCCGGGTGTCCGTACGCCGCTCCGCGAACAGGCACGAGCACCCGACCCAGCCCGGTCGGCGATGTCTTGCTCCCTGTCGCGGACCCGGCCGTACGACCAGCTCCACCCCCCAGAGCCCGATGCACGACGAGGAGGAACGATGACGCACTCCATCGACACCCCGACACAGTCGCCTTCCAGCGGGGCGACCGACCGCTCGGGCAACCAGTCGACCAAGGACCAGGCCAAGGACCAGGCCAAGGACCAGGCCAAGGTCGCCAAGGACCAGGCCAAGAACGTCGGCCACAGCGCCGGCGAGGCCGGCAGCCAGGTCGCCTCGACCGCCGCCGACCAGGCCAAGAACGTCGCTCACGAGACCCAGCACCAGGTGCAGGACCTCGTGAGCCAGGGCCGCCAGCAGCTCACCGAGCAGGCCCGCTCCGGGCAGCAGAAGGCGGGCCAGGGCCTCAGCGACATCGCCACCCAGCTGCGCAACATGGCCGAGGGCAAGGGCGAGGCCCCGAGCGGCCCGGCCGCCGACCTGGTCCGCCAGGCCGGGGACAAGGTCGAGCAGGTGGCCGGCTGGGTGCAGAACCGGGAGCCCGGCGACCTGCTGCAGGACGTGCGCGCCTTCGCCCGCCGCAAGCCGGGCGCCTTCCTGCTGGGTGCGGCGCTCGCCGGCGTCGTGGCCGGACGGCTGACCACCGGCGCCGTGGCGGCGCACAAGGACGAGAACGGCTCCGGCCAGCAGGGTCGCGGCTCCGGCTCCCCCGCCCCGGGTGGCAACTACGTCGCCGACACCCCGGAGACCGGCTACGCCGCCGGCACCACCGGGTACGCGACCACCGGCACGACCGGCTCGGTCCCGCCGCCGCCGTACGGCACCCTGCCGCCGGAGGGCACCACCGTGACCCCGGCCGCCGACACCGGCTGGGACGACCCGTCCCGCACCCCGGGTGAGGGACGACTGTGACCGCCCCCGGCAGCCAGGCCTACGGGCAGACAGGTACCGGCTACGCCGCTGGCGGGGCCACCGGCTACACCGCGACCGAGCACGCCGGCAACACCGCACAGCCGATGACCGACCAGGGGCACCCCGACGTCGAGCAGACGTCGGTCGGTCAGCTGCTGAGTGAGGTCAGCCGCGACCTCTCCACCCTGATGCGTCAGGAGCTGGAGCTGGCCAAGGCCGAGCTCAAGCAGGAGGCCGGCCACGCCACCGCCATCGCCAAGGAAGAGGCGAACAAGGCCACTGCCATCGCCAAGGAAGAGGCGAACAAGGCCAGCGGCATCGCCAAGGAAGAGGCAGCCAAGGCCGGCAAGGGCGCCGGGATGCTCGGTGGCGCCGCCTTCGCCGGCTACATGCTGGCGTTGTTCCTCAGCCTCGCGCTGATGTGGGCGCTCGCCAGCGTCATCCCCACCGGTTGGGCCGCGCTGATCGTCGCCGTCCTCTGGGGCATCGCAGCGGCCGTCCTGGCCGCGATGGGCAAGAAGAAGCTCAAGCAGGTCGACCCCAAGCGGGTCACGCAAGTCGACCTCCAGCGGCTCAAGCAGGTCGACCTCAGCCGCTTGAAGACGATCAACCCGAAGCCTGAGCAGACGGTCGACACGCTTCAGCAGGTGCCCGGCGCGCTCAAGCCCCACTGACCTCTTCCCAGCTAGTACGACAGGAGATTCCTCATGACCAGCAGTGACCCGGACGTGATCCGGCGCCAGATCGAGGACACCCGCGCCAACCTGAGCTACGACGTCGACGCGCTGAACGAGAAGGTCAGCCCGAACCGGGTGATGGACCGGCGCGTCGGCAAGGCGAAGAGCACCATGTCCGGCTTCCGGGACAAGGTCTTCGGCGCCGCCCACGACACCCGTGACCAGGTGAGCAACCGCGCCTCGCACGCCCAGGGCAGTGCCCAGGGCGCCGCCCACAGCGCGGCGGACAGCGTGCAGGGTGCCGCCCACGGCGCGGCGGACAGCGTGCAGGGCGCCGCGCACGACGCCATGGGCGCCGTGCAGCACGCTCCGGAGACGATCCAGCGGCAGGCCCAGGGCAACCCCCTGGCCGCCGGGCTGATCGCCTTCGGCGTCGGCTGGCTCACCTCTTCCCTGCTGCCCACCAGCGAGAAGGAGAAGCAGCTCGCCTCGCAGGCGGAGTCGGCGCTCATGGAGCAGGCCGAGCCGCTCAAGGAGCAGGCCAAGGAGCAGGCCAAGAACGTGGCTCAGGAGATCGGCAACAACCTGAAGCCGGCCGCCGTGAGCGCTGCGGGCTCGGTCCTCTCCACGGCTGCCCAGGGCGCCAAGGAGGTCAAGGACGAGGGCCAGCACGCCGCGCAGGACGTCAAGGGCTCGGCGCAGGAGTCCCGCCAGAAGGTCCAGGAGAAGTCCTCCTCCTGATCGACCGCAACGCACGTGGGGGGGGGGGGGGGGGGGGGGGGGGGGGGGGGGGGGGGGGGGGGGGGGGGGGGGGGGGGGGGGGGGGGGGGGG
>NZ_JBJHAQ010000028.1:0-53335 GCF_054051115.1 Modestobacter sp. SYSU DS0904
CCCCCCCCCCCCCCCCCCCCCCCCCCCCCCCCCCCCCCCCCCCCCCCCCCCCCCCCCCCCCCCCCCCCCCCCCCCCCCCCCCCCCCCCCCCCCCCCCCCCCACGCAGGGGTGCTGGAACGGCGAACTGCTCGCACACTGAGCGGGTGACCCGACTCCCGCGTGCCGTGCGGCCGTCGCTCCCGGCGCGCCTGCACCTCCACCACTGGCGCCGGCTGGGCGACGACCCGTTCAGCGGTGCGTCGCTCTACCGCTGCCGCTGCGGAGTGGTCCGGCCCGGCATGTAGCCGTCCGAGTGCCGGCCGTCGCCCACCCGGGGGACGACCGTGACGCCGAGTTCGCCGTCCGGACGTCCGTCGTTGGCCGTCCCGCCGCCGGCCGGGCCCACCCTCCGTGGCGTGCCGACCTCCGCCACCCGCCCGGCGACGCCCGCCCCACCCGCGCGCCCGCAGGGCCACGTGCACCGTTTCCGCACCCGCATCGACGACCCGTTCAGCGGCTCGACGTTCTACGCCTGCCGCTGCGGCCTGGAGCGCCCCGCGCTCTGACCCGGCCGCGGCGCCGGCAGGCCGCTTGCCAGACTGCACCCATGGCGCCGACCCGCACCCGGCTGACGCACGCCCAGCTCGCCGACCTCGCCCGGCACGCCTTCGGGCTGACCGCGGGCGCGGCGGACCTGCCCCCGGCCGAGGAGTACGAGGACGCCGAGGGGGTGCTGGTCGCCACCCGCACCGACGGCGCGCTCACCGTGCGCGAGGTGCCGCGCTGGCGGTCGCCGGAGGCGGTGCGGGCCGAGCTGGCCGCCCGTGGCTGGCCCGAGGTGGCGGCCTGGGTGGGCGCGCCCCCGGCCGACGCCACCCGGCTGCCGGCGGCGGTGCTGGCCCTGCTGCCGGTCGCCGGCACCGCGCCGGACTCCGCCGCGGTCTCCACGCTGGCCGCGGCGTGGGCGCCGCTGGCCCGGGACCGGGCGGTGCTCGTCGTCCCGGTGCCGGTGACCGCGGCGGCGCCGGAGGTGGCGTGGGCCGAGCTGGCCGCGGCCTACGGGGCCACCGGGCCGGCCGGCGTCGGCGCGCCGGCGCCGCTGGCCACCGGCGGTCGCGCGGTGATGTTCACCGGCCTGTCCGGGGCGGGGAAGTCGACGATCGCCGCACGGCTGGTGGAGCTGCTGCTGGAGGCCGGCCGCACGGTCACGCTGCTGGACGGCGACGAGGTGCGCACCCACCTGTCGGCGGGGCTGGGGTTCTCCAAGGCCGACCGGGACACGAACGTGCGGCGGATCGGCTGGGTGGCCGGGCAGATCGCCAAGCACGGCGGGATCGCGGTCTGCGCACCGATCGCGCCGTACGCGGCCACCCGGGCCGATGCCCGGGCGCTGGTCGAGGAGCAGGCCGGCGCGGGCGCCTTCACCCTGGTGCACGTGGCCACGCCGCTGGCCGAGTGCGAGGCGCGCGACCGCAAGGGCCTGTACGCCAAGGCGCGGCGCGGGGAGATCGCCGAGTTCACCGGCATCAGCGACCCCTACGAGGAGCCGACCGACGCCGAGGTCACCCTGGACACCCGGGCGCTCAGCGCCGACGAGGGCGCGCGGACGGTGCTGGCCCACCTCGGGCTCGGCTGAACCGCGGCCGGGTCAGCTGGTACCGAGATCCGCCGCGGGCTGGTCGGCCGCGGTCGACCGGACGTCCCCCGTCCGCATCGCCCGGTGGGACAGGAAGAGCACCAGCACGCACCCGAAGGCCTGGGCGCCGGCCATCCCCCACGCCGCGCCGCTGATCCCGGCCAAGGCGGCGCCGCCGAGGCCGAACCCGAGCAGCAGCGGCGCCTGCAGCGCGGTGACCCGCAGCATCAGGTCCGCACGGCCCATGGCGAGCAGCGGCAGCGAGCCGCCCATGCCCAGCGCGATCAGGCACTGACCGACCCCCACGGGGGCCATCACCTCGCGCGTCCCCTCCCAGGAGCTGCCGAGCAGCTGCTCCCCGACCGACGACGGCAGGACCAGCAGCACCCCGACCACCACGATGCACAGCGCGCAGGCACCGGCCGACACCACGACCGCCGGGCGACGCAACGCCTGCGGCCCCTGGGCGGCCAGCCGCCGGGCCAGCATCGGGATCATGAACGAGGTGAGTGCGCCGAACGCCACCTGGATCGGCCCGAGCACCGTCTGCGCGAACCGGAGCCCACCGGTGGCGACCAGGCCGAGCATGCCGGTGAGCACCGTTGTGGTCACGGTGACCGCACCCATGTTGATGGCGTAGCCGGCCCCCAGCCGCACGCTCAGCCCGGCGTTGCCGCGGAGCCAGCCGAGGCTCGCGCGCGGGGAGACGGTGGCCCGGAACTGCCACAGGCCGAACAGCCCGGCCGTCCAGGCCCCCAGCGCCCAGGCCGCCATGTACCAGCGCAGGTCGTCGACCCCGGTCCAGGCGCACGCCCCCAGCGCGCCGAACTGCACGGCGACCCGGACGGCGTCGTTCGCAGCGGCCCGGCGGGCGTGCCGGGACGCGAAGGAGGCGCTGCGCCAGCTGTCCTGCAGGAACTGGCCCGGCAGCACCACCAGCAGCAGCAGCAGCGCCGCCCCCAGCACGTCCCCGACCAGCAGGCCGGCGACCGCGCACACCACGCCGGCGAGCAGCCCCAGCATGCCCATGGCACCCGACGCCGCGGCCACGGCCCGGGCCCGGGCCTCCGGGGACGCCGCGCTGAAGCGAATCACCAGCGGATCGGTCGAGATGGCCCGGGAGACACCCAGGCAGAAGCTGAGGATCAGGAAGGCGTACGCGAAGGCGCCGGCCGTGACCTGGTCCACCTCCCGCGCCACGACGATGGTCAGGCCGAAGTTGGCGACGCTGGACAACACCTGGTCGACGACGGTCCACACCGCCTGCCCACCGGAGCCGCGCCCGGCCGGGTCGGCCTGGCCGGCGGCGAGCGCCTCCGCGGACCTCTGCCCGGTGGCGACCGCCTCCTCGTCCGTGGGGACGGCGGGTGACGCCGGAGGGCCGGATCGAGAACGGTTCAGCACGGGTTCGCCGGCCCGGTACGGGGTCGGCGGGACGGCGACGGGTGCGGTCGGCGCGACACGACGTCCCTCCCCCGATCCGGCGCCCGGGGCGCCACTGCCGGCCATCACCTCGTGCGATGCCCGGAGAGGAAGCTAACCCGTCCCCCGCCCGTCGTCAGCACCCCCCGCCCCCGGGGGGTGAGGCGCCGGGGTCAGCTCCCGGCACCCCGCACGACCGCACTGACCGTCCGGAGGATGATCTTGGCGTCGAGCCAGAGCGACCAGTTCTGGATGTAGTAGTTGTCGAAGCGCGCCCGGTCGGCGATGGAGGTGTCCCCGCGCAGCCCGTGCACCTGGGCCCACCCGGTGAGCCCGCAGGGCACCCGGTGCCGGGCCTCGTAGCTGGGGTAGGCGCTGCGGAACTGGTCGACGAAGTGCGGGCGCTCCGGCCGCGGGCCGACCAGGCTCATGTCCCCGCGCAGGATGTTGTAGAGCTGCGGCAGCTCGTCCAGCGAGGTCTTGCGCAGGAACCGGCCGATCGGGCTCAGGCGGTCGTCGTGCGAGATGTTCCAGTTCGTCGCGGACTCGGTGTCGTCCACCGGCCGGAGCGAGCGGAACTTCAGCACGTCGAAGGGGCGCCCGTCGACACCGATCCGCTGCTGCCGGAACAGGATCCCCGGCCCGCCGTCCAGCCGGACGGCGAGGGCGAGGACGGCCAGCAGCGGCAGCAGCAGGAGCAGGGCCAGGCCGGACACGGCCACGTCGATGATCCGCTTGACCCGCCACGCCGGGCTCCGGTACGCCGCCCGGCGCAGCCGCACCAGCGGCAGACCCCAGGCGGTGTCCATGTCGCCGTCGACGTGGTGCAGCTCGAACAGCCGCGGGACGACGAACAGCTCGGCCTTCATGCGGTCGCAGGTGCGGATCACGCTGACCATCTCCGACTCCTTCATCGAGGAGAAGGCCACGACGATGTTCCGGATGCGCGCCTCGGTCAGCACCGGCGCCAGGGACGACGGGCCGCCGAGGACGCGCAGCCCGGACGGCGACTCGGTGACCCGCGGATCGGCGTCGAGGAAGCCGATCGGGTGCAGTCCGTACTCGGGGTGGGCCCGGAGGATGTCCGCGATCTGGTTGCCGACCGTGCCGGCCCCGAGGATCAGCGTGCGGTGGGCCACCAGCCGCTGGGTGCGCAGCCGGCGGACCAGGGCGTACCCCGCGGCCCGGAACAGCACGGCGCAGACCCCGGCGACCACGGCCCCCCAGAGGAAGCGCCAGTCGATGATGTAGTTCCGCCAGACGGCCTGCGCCCAGACGATCTGGGCGATGATCGAGATGGCCGCGGCCGAGAGCCAGCGCCCGCCCATGACCGGCAGGTCGTCCAGCACGGACAGCGACAGCCGCGAGCGGTAGAGCCCGGCGAGCCAGAACAGCGCCAGCAGCGTGAGCCCGAAGAAGGCGATCTTCCGCGCGGGGGTGTCCCAGCCGACCTCGCTGCTGACCCACTCGACCCCGACGACCCCGACGCACACGGCCAGCAGGTCCAGCACGACCAGGAACGGGGGGACCCCGTGCTTGGCGAGCCGGCCCCAGAGACCGTTGCCCGGCTCCTCCGGCCAGCCCGCCGCGGTGACGGCGTGTGCCCCGCCCGGGCGCGGCGCGTCAAGGTCCTCGCTGGCTACCTGCCGGACGCGCAGCGCCGGGCGCGCGGAGTTCTCGGTCATGAGTGCGGTGTCCCCCATCCCCTCGGAGTCCTGCCTGCGCGGTGTCCCGCCGGACCCGGTCGAGCGGGGGCGGACGCCCGTTCCGGAGCGCCGCCTCGCGGCAGCCACGTGCCGCCGAGGGGCGTCACGGCCCCCCGACGCGAGCCACCCCACGACCGGGGCTCCTGGGGCACCGGTGACCCGGGAGCGGATGTGACGCTGCCACAGCTCTCACCGTGCGTCATGGCCAGCGGACCCGATCGCGAGGGTATTCCCCCGAACGGTGGAAGAAATCAACCGAACGGAGGCGGTCGATCACGCAAGGTCACTGCGAATCCCCGTGCTCTGCCGACGGCGCTGCCGGGCGGCGGGTCATCGCCCGCCAGGCCAGGGTCATCCCGGTGGCGCAGCCGGCCGTCTGCGCCGCGGCCATGCCCCAGGCGGCCCCCTCGATGCCCAGCCAGATCCCGCCACCCACGCCGAGCCCGAGGATCAGCGGCGCCTGCACCGCCGTGATCCGCAGCAGGAGGTCGGCGCGGCCCATCGCCTTGAGCGGCAGCGACGCACCGATCACGATCGCGTTCACGCACTGGCTCCAGCCGACGGCGGCCATGACCTCCCGCGCCTCGTCCCACGACGCCCCCAGCAGCTCCCGACCCAGCCAGGTCGGGATCAGGAGCAGGACGGCGACGACCGCGGCGCTGATCCCGAAGCAGCCGAGCGACGTCAGGGCCGAGAGCCGACGGAGCGACGCCGGCCCACCGCTGGCCAGCCGGCGGGCGAGCACCGGCACCAGGAACGCCGTGGTGGCACCGAACAGCACCTGGATCGGCCCCAGGATCGTCTGGGCGAACCGGAGCCCACCGGTGGCCGCGAAGCCCAGCAGCGCGGCCAGCACCGAGGTGGCCACGGTGAAGGCGCCCATGTTGATCAGGTAGTCGCTGCCCAGCCGGGCGCTCAGGCCGGCGTGGTCCCGCAGCCAGGAGCGGATCCCGCGCAGCAGCGCCGGGCGACCGAACTGCACCGCCCCCACCACCGCACCGGCCCACGCCCCGACGGCCCAGCTGGCCAGGTACCCGGACAGCCCGGTGGTGCCGGCGGCCACGCAGACGCCGATCCCGGTGAACTGCACCACCACCCGGACCGTGTCGTTGAGCGCGGCCCGGCGCGGGTCGCCGCTGGCGAACGCCGCGCTGCGGTAGCTGTCCTGGAGGAGGTGGCCGGGCAGGACGAGCAGCAGCAGCGCCAGCGCCGTGCCCAGGTCCCCGCGCACCACCAGCCCGACGGCGAGGCACAGCGCGCCGGCGGCCAGGCCCATCGCGGTGCTGGCACCGGCCGCCTGGGCCACGGCCCGGCCGCGGGCGACCGTGTCGGCGGCGCTGAACCGGATGACCAGCGGATCGGTGGACACCGCCCGGGTCAGGCCGATCACCAGGGTGAACACCATGAAGGCATAGGTGAAGACGCCGCCGAGCTGCTCGTCGACCGCCCGGGCCACCGCGATGGTCAGCCCGAAGTTGGCCAGGCTGGAGAGCACCTGGTCCAGCAGCGACCAGGAGGCCCGCACCCGCGTCCGGCCCCGGGGCGAGGGGCTCTCCGGACTGCTCACCACCGCCTCGGGAGCCGGGGTGAGCGACGGGCCCGGCGGACTGCCCGCCGGTCCGGTTCCGCTCACCGGGCCCGCCGACCGGCCCGGGCCAGCAGTGGTTCCGCCGGGCCGGCGCCGGACGCCCCGTCAGGGGCGGACGACCGGGCCATCGAGCTCTCCAAGGGGGTTCTCCGTGACGGCAACACACGCCACTCGTGCCCCGGATGCTGCCAGAGGCAACAGGTGACCCGGGGTTGGTGAAGCAGATCACGCACTCAGGGCGCGGCCCGCTCCCCCGTCCCGGTCAGGGCGACCGCCGTCGCTCCCGTGCCCTCCTCGGACGCCCGGGAGGCGCCTCCCCGCGAGCGGTGCCGGCGGGAGCGCCCGCGCCGGCCGGTGGCACCCGGCCGGGTCACGATCACCCCGGTCAGCGGTCGGCCGGCGGTCGCGAGCCGGTCCCGCACGTCGCTCAGCGCCTCCGGGTCCTCGGTCACCCCGATCACCGCGACGACCGCCGTGGCCTGCCGCAGCAGGGCGAAGGCGGACGAGCTGCGGGACAGCGGTCCGGCGGAGACGAGGAGCAGGTCGCAGTCGGCGGCCGCCCGGCTCAGCCCGTCGGCGACGTCCGCACCGGACCCCCGGCCGGCCGGCCGGCCCAGGACCGCCAGGCGGATGCCGGGCCGCCCCGCCTCCTGGTCGGCGGCCGCACCGGGCCGGCTCCCGCCGGCACCCAGTTCGTCGAGGCGGCGGGCCGGTGCCAGACCGGGGAAGAGCCCCAGCAGCGCCTGGCCCGGTTCGGCGTCGACGACCACCACCCGTCGCCCACGATCAGCCGCCGCCACTGCCAGCCCGCGGACGACCGCTGCGGTTCCGCTCTCCTCGGTCACGCCGGTCACCAGGACCGGCCCGTCGCCGGGCGGCCGCACGTAGTCCAGCGCCACCGCGGTCAGCGCGAATGCCTCGGAGCCGCCCGACACCCCGGGCCCCGAGGCGCGCGGGAGCGGGACGGCGCCCAGCACGGGGGCGCCCGCCGCACGGACCAGGACGGTGGCGTCGGTGATCGGCCCCCGGCGCCCCACGACCGCCGCGAGGGCGGCCGCGGCCAGGGCGGCGAGGACGGCGAGCACGAGGGCGTTGCGCAGCGGTTGCGGGGTGGTCGCCGACTCGGGGGGCTCGGCGGTGTCGACGAGAGCGACGCCGTCGCCGTACACGACCGCCGCGGTCCGGATCTGGTCGGCGGTCACCGGATCCGTCGTCACCGCGATCGCGGCCTGCGCCTCGTCGGCCACCTGCGCCGCGCGGTACTGCAGGTACCCGGCCGCCACCGCGTTGGCCCGCTCGGCCGCCTCCTCCGGGTCGCCGGCCACGGCCTCGACGACCAGCACGTCGCTGTCGGCGGCCGCCGAGACGGTCACGGCCTCGGCGAGCTCGCCCAGCGACGTCCCGTCGTCCAACTCGTCCACCGCCAGCTGCAGCACCCGGGGGGCGCCCAGGATCGAGGCCTGGTTCGCCACGAACCGGGAGGCGTCCCCGGAGGAGCTGCGTCCCAGCGGCTCGAAGTCCTGGCTGGCGGACAGCACCAGGCGGGTCTCGGCCGTGTAGGTGGGCGGCTGGTCCTGGCTGACCAGGTAGCCCCCCACCCCGGCGACCACGGCTGCGCCGACGACGAACCACCGGGCGCGCCAGACGGGCGCCAGCGACAGGGGCCGCCGGGACGGACCGGCCGCGCCGGACGTCCAGCCGGCCGGGCTCGACTGCTCGGGCACCGTTCTCCTCGGGCATGGGGCGGTTCGGTGGCCGCCCAGGGCACCCACTGTGTCATCCGCGCGGCGCCCGCCCGGCGAGCGGCGCCGACGTGTCCCTCCGCGTGGGTGCCCGTGGCCTCCGTCGACCCCTCATCGGCAGCCCCGCGCGGGCGGGTGGTGCGAATGTGACTGGTGTGACGGAATCTCCACCTGGTACTCAGCGTGACCTTTCCGACGCTCAGCGCTTATGTCAGAGTCTGCTCCGCCGGCCTGCGGGCCGGCGGACCACGGGCCGGCCACCGCGCCGCCCCGACGCGCCACGTCACCCGTGGCCCAGCCGGTGTGCCGCTCTGCCGGCACCGCCGACAGACCTGGAAGGGCTCCTCCATGCACCGCCGCCGGTCCCTGTCGTCCTTCGGACGCTTCCGCCTCTCCGCGCTCGTGACCGCCCTGGTCACCTGCCTCCTGTCGCTGGCCGCGGCCACCGGGGGGCTGCAGTCGATGGTCGAGGCGGCCGGGATCGCCGCCCCGGCCCCCGCGCCCACGGCGGCCGCCCCCGCCGTCCCCAGCGCGCCGGACGTCGACCAGCAGCGGCCCGGCACGCAGGGCTCTGCCGACGCCTCGAGCACCTCCGCCGCCGCCCCGGACACCCCGGAGACCGCCCCGTCGGCCGCGGCCGGGACCTCGACCGCCCCCGGCAGCACGGCCCCCGCGCCGGCCCCGGCCCCCGCGCCGGCCTCCAAGCCGGCTCCGGCCTCCAAGCCGGCTCCGGCCCCCGCACCGGCTCCGCAGTCGCGCACCGGCGGCACCACCGGCGGGACCGGTACCGCTCCCGCGCCGGCCGCCGTCGCCCCGCCGGTCGCACCCGGCCGGGAGGCCGATTCGTGGACGCAGGCCTGGACCACCGGCGACACCACCGTGCTGCGCAGCTGGTTCGACGCCAACACCGGCCCCACCCGGGCGATCAGCGGCACCACCGGCGGCGGCAAGATCCGCAGCCAGGCCGACGCCGACCGGCTGGCCGGTAAGACCGTCACCTCCGACATCACCGTCGACTGCACCTGCGTGCTGCAGGAGTTCGCCCTCGTGCGCGCCCAGCTGAAGATCGAAGGCGGCCGCGTCAGCGTCCGCAACGCGCTGATCGACGGGAAGAACGACACCGAGATGGTCGGCGTCTTCACCGCCCGCGGCACGTCCCAGGTCGACGTCTCCCGGGTGGAGATCACCGGCCACAACGACGGCATCCGCGCCTACGCGACGTCCGTGACGGGCGAGTACCTCTACATCCACGGGGTGGCGCCGAGCAACCCGCGGGAGCACCACCAGGACGGCATCCAGACCATCGGCGGGGGATCCGCGTTCGCCCGGTCCTACATCGACATGACCGGCGCGCACACCTCGGCCACCCTGATCAAGCCCGACGCCTCGCCGATCCCCTACGCCCGGATCAACCAGACGGCGATCATGGGCGGCGGCTACACCTTCCACGTGCACGACGGCCCCAAGGGGACCCCGCGCAACGTCGACCTCTCCGACAACCTGGTCGCGCCGGGTTACCGGAACGGGCTGGTCTCCACCTGGAAGCTGAGCAACGTCACCAGCGTGGTGCTGCCGGTCGTGGCCCGGGTCGCGGGCAGCAGCCGGACCGTGGCCCTGGTGGACGGCGCCAAGCTCTGACCGCGGCCCGGGGCCGCACCCGTCACCGCTGGGCGACGGGTGCGGCCTCGGGCGCTGCCGCCGGCTGGGGCGCCGGCGCCACCGGCTCCACCGGTGCGGGCGACCCCGAGGTGCCGCGCGACCGGTGCTGCCGGGCCACGATCACCCCGTCGCAGGAGCGGTCGGCCAGCTGGAGCCGGTAGCGGAAGCTGGCGAGCGTCGGGGCCAGCCGCTTGCCGGCCCGCCGGTCGACGACCAGGACGACCGATCCGGCCTCCCGGAGCAGACTGAACGCCACCGGGTCGGAGAAGATCGGCCCGGCGGTGAACAGCACCAGGTCGTAGGAGCCGGCCACCAGCTCGAGGCACCGGTGCAGCACGGTCGCGCCACCCTGCTGCCGCAGGGCACTGGTGCCCAGCCGCGCGACGTCGACCACCTGGTCGCCGCCGGCCGTCCAGCGGGTGGTGACCTCCTCGACGGGCACCCCGCCGACCAGGTCGTCGAGCGGGCGCCGGGGACGGGACGCCCCGGTCATCCGGGTGAGCCGGCGGCCCGCGACGTCGGCGTCCACGACGAGGACCCGGCGGGTGCGCCCGGCCGAGGCGGCCAGCCCCAGGGCGACCCCGGCACCCAGCTCCCGCTCGTCGAGCTCGGTGACCAGCACCGAGCCGGCCCGGCCGTCCGTGGCGTAGTCCAGCGCGACCAGCGGCATGCCGAACGCCTCCGGGTCCGGCTCCAGCCGGCCCGAACGGGACAGCGCCAGATCGACCTCGCCCAGCAGCGGGGCGCCCGCCTCCTCGGCCAGTTGCACCCCGCTGACCGGTCCGTGGCCGCGGCGCAGGATCGCCACCCCGGCGGCGACCAGGCCCGCGAGGACGGCGAGCAGCGCGCCGTCCCGCACCGGGTTCGGCGCGGTCGGGGCCGTCGGGACCGCGGCCGGCTCGGCGACGGCGACCCCGTCGCCGTAGACCGCAGCCTGGGTGCGGACGTCCGCCACCGCGCCGGGGTCGGCCGCCACCGCGGCCACCGCGGCGTCGGCCACCTCCTGCACCCGCTGGGTGACGTACTGCTGGTAGGCGGCGGTGACCGCGTCCGCCCGGGCCGCGGCGAGCTCGGGGTCGGGCGCCGTCGCGGAGATCACCACGATGTCGCTGTCGGCCAGCGTCGCCACGCTGACGGCCTCGGCGAGCGTCGCCGGGTCGGCGTCGCCGCCCAGCTGCTCGGCCACCAGCTCGAGCACCGGCTCGGAGTCGAGGATCGCCATCTGGTTGGCGAGGTAGCGGCCCGCGTTGGACGGGGAGTTGCCCCCCAGCGGGTCGAAGTTGGCGGTCGCCGAGAGCACCATCCGGCTCTGCGCCGTGTAGGTCTCCTCCTGGAGGGCACTCAGCTGCGCGCCCAGCAGACCCGCCGCCACCGCCGCGCCGCCGATCAGCCAGCGGCCGCGCCACAGGGCGCTCCCGACGACGGACCCCTGACCCGCGTGGGGCTGGTCCCTCAAAGTGGTCACCGAACGAGATCCTCCTACCACCGACGGGATGCCGGCCCGCGATAATCGTTGCACGCACCGCCGGGCTGGGGATCCCGATCGGCGGTGCTGTACCACGATCGGGTCACACACGACGGAGCTCGAGGGAGCGGCATGACAGCAACCGCGGGCAGCGCGCCCCCGGACGGTTCCCCTCCGTCCGCCCCTCCCGCGGTGGCACCGCCGGGGACGACGACCGGGGCGACGACGACCGGCGCGAGCGGGGTGACGGCCGCGGAGCGGTCGGCCGACCTGATCGTGCGCGGGGTCACCACCCTGCTGGTCCTGGTCCTGCTCACCCAGCGGCTGCTGATCCCCGTCGGCGCCAGCCCGGTGCAGGTGAGCCTCCTGCTGACCTACGGCATCGCCGGTCTGCTGCTGGTCACCGGCCTCCTCCGGATCGACCAGCTGCGGGCCGAGCTGCTCGGGATCGCCGCCGTGCTCTGCCTGGCGGCCACGACGATCGCCGCGGCCACCGGCGGCCTGGTCTCGGTGACCTCGCTCGGCCTGCTGCTGGTCCTGTACCTGCTGTGGATCCTGCGGGTCGGCCCGGGGCACACGGACACGCTGCAGCGGGTGGCCCGCAACTTCGTCCTGATGATGGTCGTCTTCGCGCTGATCGGCGTGGCCCAGCTGGGCTCGCAGCTGGCCGGGATCTGGAGCTACACCGACTTCCTGGGCGAGCTCCTGCCCCCGGACCTCTACTCCCAGTCGTACAACACGAACATCCCGCTCTTCTACGGCTCGCCCGTGCACAAGGGCAACGCCTTCGTGTTCCTCGAGCCCTCGTTCCTCTCCCAGTTCTGCGCGCTGGGCGCCATCGTCGCCGTGGTCACCCGGGCGCCGTCGTGGCAGGTCGTGGCCCTCGTCGCCGGGGTGTTCTCCGCGGTCTCGGGCACCGGCATCATCCTGCTCCTCGCCGCGGGCGTGCTGGTCCTCGTCCGCGCCTGGTGGCTGATCCGGCCGGTGCACCTGGCCACCCTGGCCGCCCTGGCGTTCGGCGTGCTGGTCAGCCCGGTGGCCCCGCTGCTCCTGGAGCGGGTGGGCGAGACCGGCCAGACCGGCAGCAGCGGTTACCTGCGGTTCGTGCAGCCCTACACCGAGGTCGCCAACGCCATGATCGCCGAGCCGGTGCGCTTCCTGGTCGGCGCCGGTGCCGGCTCCGTCGAGCGGCTGCTGCCCTCGGTCCGGGACGGCGAGCTGGGCCAGGCCGTGGTCTACACGATCGTGCCGAAGCTGCTGTTCGAGTACGGCCTCCTCGCCGGCGGGGCCTTCGTGCTGTTCATCGTGCTGGCGCTGCTCGACCGGGGTGCGTGGCGCGTCGTCCCCGGCAGCGTGCTGGTGATGATCTTCCTGCTGTCCGGCAGCCTGCTGCAGCCGCACACCGCGATCGTCGCCTGGCTGCTCACCGGGCTCTGGGCCGGGCAGGAGACCCGCATCGACCTGCTGCCCGCCCGGCCGCGCTCCGCCGGCCGGGGGCTGTGGCGCCCCCGGCCGGCGTCCCGGCCGGTGCCCGTACCGCTGACCTGAGCGGCCGGCGGCTCAGCCGCCGTCGGGGCTGCCGAAGAGCTCGAGGTAGCGCTCCCGCGACCGCGGGAAGTCGTCGCCCATCAGCTCGTGGGTGCCCTGCGAGTTCGCGTTCTCGAAGTAGGCCTGGTAGCCCACCCGGTTGTCCGGGTCGGCGATGAACTCCGCCATCTGCTCGATGTAGTACGGGTTGTCACCGCCGCCGATCCCGTCGTTGCGCTCCCACACCCCCCACTCCGGGAGCGACAGCTGCTTGTCGTGCTCGGCGGCGAACTCGCTCCAGAACCGCAGCCCCCGCTCACCGCCGTAGATGTGGTCCTGCCACGCCTCCCGCCGGAGCGCGTCGGCGCAGGTCTGGCCGCAGTCGTCGGGGATCGGGTACACCGCGCCGGTGACGTCGTAGGCGTCGACGCCGACGTAGTCGACGTACTCGTCGCCCGGGTAGTACTCGACGGCGTCGATGCTGCTGACGCCGTTGTTCGGGTTCCAGTCGAACCGGAACTGCTGGCCGTCGACGCTGCGCATGACGTCGACGATCCGGCGCCAGTAGGCGACCCAGGTCTCCTCGTCCTCGCTGGACCAGACCCACGAGTCCAGGTTGAACTCCCAGCCCACCCGCAGGACGGCGTCCTCCTGGCCGGCGTCGACCAGGCCCTCGGCCAGGGTCCGGAAGTACTCGTCGTACTCGCCCCGGGCCCCCTCCTCCAGCGAGGCGTCGACCTCGTCGGGGAGCATCGGGATGCCGAGCACGAGCCGGTACGGGTAGCCGTCCCACGCCTCGTAGAGGTACTCCGGCTGGGAGACGTCCCGCCAGTCCTCGCGGGAGGAGTAGTCGATGGCGAGCTCGATCGGGCGGCCCAGCCACTCCTCGTACGCCTGCACGGCCGACGGTTGCGTCTTCCGGAAGACGCCGACCGCCGTGCCCTGCCAGTCGTCCCGGCTCAGCGGTGCGGGGCTCTCCGCGTCGGGTGGCGGCGGGGCGGGGGCCGGCGGCTCCGGCTCGCTCCCGGTCCACCGGACGATGGCGACGACGACCACGACCAGGGCGAGGGCTGCCGCGACCAGCAGCCACCCGAGCCGCCGGCGGGGACGGCGGGTACCGGTAGGGGGCGCCGACGGCGGGGGTGCGGCCAGGTCGGTGCCGTTGGGCCGGTGCGGGTCCACCGCGCCTCCTCGAGATCATCGGGTGCTGTTGACTGAACGATCGGGTGAACCGCCCTCCGCACCGGGGTCACTCGATCCGACAGCGGGTAGGTTGGCCTGAGCTTATTACGCACAGTGACAGCGGTGGGTTCCCTCGCCCGCCGGGGAGGAGCCCAGGCGTGGCCCATGCAGCGGCGAATGCCCCCGATCTGACGGTCGTGACCGTTGCCTACCGTAGTCGCGCGCTCGTGGCGGAGCTGCTCGACGGGCTGCCCGCCGAGCTGCCGGTGATCGTCGTCGACAACTCCGACGGCAGCGACGGCCTGCCCGACGTGGTGGCCGCCCGTCCCAACGGGAAGTACCTGTCGGGCGGCGGGGTCGGGTACGCGCGCGCCGCGAACGCCGGCGCCGACGCGGCGACCACCGAGGTCATCGTGTTCGTCAACCCCGACACCCGGCCCACCGCGGCCGACCTCGCCACCCTCGCCGAGGACGTCGTCGCCGACCCGCGCTGCGCGGCCAGCGCCGCGGTGCTCGTCGACCCCGCCGGCCGGCCGCGCCTGGGCGTGGGTGGCTGGGAGTTCTCCCCGTTGCGGGCCGCCGCGTTCGCGATCGGGCTGCACAAGGTGTGGCCGAAGGTCGGCCCCTTCGCCCGGCCGGCGGCCGGCGAGCGGCTCGACGTCGACTGGGTCAGCGGCGCGGTGATGGCGATCCGCCGGTCCACCTTCGCCGAGCTGGGCGGCTTCGACGACCGGTACTACGTCTACTGCGAGGACGTCGCGTTCGGCCGGGTGGCACGCGAGCGCGGGATGTACGAGCGGATGCGATCCGACGTCGGGGTGCACGGCAGCTCCGGTGGGTCCGGCGCACCGTCGCTGGAGATGATGCGCCTGCGCGGCGCCTCGCTGACCCGCTACGTGCGCCGGCACCAGTCACCGGTGCGGGCCGGGGCGATCAGCGCCTTCATGGCCTTCGGCTACGCACTGCGGACCGCCGGCCAGCTCGCCGTGCGCAACCGCCGCCGGGCGCAGGAGCACTGGGCCTACGCGGTCGGCCTGGTGACCGCCCGGGCCACGGTGGCCGGCCAGGTGGTGACCGACCGATGACCACACCGGAGCAGGAGCGCGGCCCGCGGCTGTGGCTCGTCGAGCAGTTCGGGCACGGGGGCATCGGCCGCTACGCCGTCGACGTGGCCAACCTCGTCGGCCCGGTGGAGGAGACCGTGGTGGCCACCACCGACGGCGGACCGGTCGACGGGCTCGCCGGCCGGTCGGTCGTCTGGTTCCCGCGGGGGTCCGACAGCCCGGTGGCGAAGGCCCGGGCCGCCGCGGTCGGGCTGCTGCGCGCGGCGCGCTCGGTGCGCCGGGGTGACGTCGCCTGGGTGCCGCTGGGGATCCGCCCGGGGTACGAACGACTGCTGGTCGAGGCGCTCCGCCGGGGTGGGGCGCGCGTGGTGGCCACGGTGCACAACCGCGCCCCGCACGGCAGCTCCGGCAGCTCCACGGCCGTGGTGGCCACCGCGCGGCGGGCGCACGCGGTGGTCGTCCACACCGACGCCATGGCCGACTGGGCCGCCGAGCACGGGCTCCCCGCGGTGCGGTTGCCCTTCCCGCCGCCGGACATCGCCCCGGGCGCCGTCGCCGTCGGGCCGGAGGCCGCCCGCCGGGTCCGCGACGAGCTCGGGGTGCCCGCTGCCGCCGTCCTGGTCGCGTTCCTGGGCTACCTGTACCCCTACAAGGGGCCCGACGTGCTGCTCACGGCGCTCGCCGAGGCCCGCCGGGCCCAGCCGGCCCTCCCGGTGCACGTGCTGATGGCCGGCCGCCCGTCGCCGGAGCAGGACCTGCCGGAGCTGGTGCGCCGCCTGGGCATCGAGGGTGCGGTGACGCTGCAGCCCGGCTGGCTCGAGGAGTCCCGGATGGCGCAGCTGCTGTCCGCCGCCGACGTGCTGGCGCTGCCCTACCGCCGGATCGACAACTCGGGGATGGCGGCGCTGGGGCGGCGCTGGCAGCTGCCCGCAGTGGCCAGCGAGCTGCCGCTGCTGCGCGACACCTACGGTGACGCGGCCGTCTTCGTCCGGCCCGACGACCCGGCGGAGCTGGCCCGGGCCCTGACGGAGCTCCCCGGCCGCCTGGCGGGGCTGCGGGACGCCGCCCAGCGGATGGGCGCCGACGACCTGGAGACGCCCTACCGGGCGTTCGTGCGGGAGTCGCTCGCCGGGACCTGACCCGACAGGGGGTGCGGCCGAGGGCCGCACCCCCGTGGGGGTCAGCCGCGCCGGTTGCGCGCGGCGGCCTGCGCCCGCCGGCCCAGCTGCTGCCAGAAGCCGACGCCCCAGCTCAGGTGCATGGCGAGGAACGCGGGCACGACGTACGGCCGCGCCTCGGGCGCCACCTTCGGCGCCGTCGCCCGGTAGGCGACGGCCAGGGCGGCCGCGTACGGGGAGACCAGCACGGCGGCGCGGAGCGGACGGCCGGTGAGCAGCGCGCCGGCGGCCAGCGCGCACTCCACGACGAGCGCGGGCGCGGCCAGGTGCCGGGGCTTGACCGACTCGGGGTGCTTGAGGGCGACGTTCACCTTGCCGCCGCCGTAGCGCTTGTACTGCTTGGCGAAGTCGCGGATCGACTGCCGGCACTCCCAGTCGATGTGCAGGGCGGGGTCGAACAGGATCGTGTGACCTGCCTCGCGGACGCGGTGGTCGAACTCGAAGTCCTGGTTGACCCGCAGCTGCTCGTCCCAGCCGCCCAGCGCACGGATGACCGAGACCGGGTAGGCCCCGAAGGGCACGTGCTCGACCTCGGTGGGGACGGTGCCGTAGTGGTAGGTCGAGCCGCCGACGCCGAACCGGGAGGCCATCACCGCGGCCACCGCCTTCCCCGCCGGGGTGCGGCCGACGCCGTCCTTGCGACCGCCGACGCCGCCGTACCGGCCGGTCATCAGGTGCTGCGCAGCGATGCGGACGTAGTCGGACGGGACCGAGGCGTGGGCGTCGATGCGGACCAGCCACTCGCCCTTGGCCTGGTTGACGGCGAGGTTGAGCGACACCGGGATCACGCCGACCGGGTTGGTCAGCAGCTCCACCCGGGGGTCGCGCGCGGAGTACTCGGCGACGATCGCGGGGGTCGCGTCGTCGGAGGCACCGTCGACCACGATGACCTGGAGGTTCGTCCAGTCCTGCGCGAGGACCGAGTCGAGGCAGCTGCCGATCGACCGTTCCTCGTTCTTCGCCGGGATGACGACGGTCACCAGCGGCTGGGAGTCCTCGCCGCCCGGGATGTCGGTGGTCGTCGTCGTGTCGCTCATCGAGCGTCTGCCCTCCTCAAGCACCCGACCCGGGTGGTCGAAGCCTGTTCGACTGTGCCCGAGGCGCCGCGGAGGGTCAATCAGAGGGCCGGGTGGTCGCCCCGCCGGGTGACGTCGCGCCGCCGTTGCGGCCGACTGCAGGCCCGGGGGAGGAACGCTCCGTCACCCTCGCGCCACCCTCGGCGAGCGGCTCTCCGTGTTCGCGGGATCGACGAGCGCACTCGCGGTGCTGTGCCTCACAATCGGGCGCCCGCTCGTCACCCGTTCGGGTGACGAGCCACCGCACGGACGACCGAGACCCCCGAGGAGGCCGCTGTGGCCCGCCGCCCACCGTCCCCCCGCGCCGCCCTCCGGTGGGCCGAGCGCGGTCCGGCCACCGATGCGGCGGCCGGGTGCGGGCTGGGCGCCCTGGTGCTGCTGGTCGTCACCGCCGGGATCGGGCCGGCCATGGTTGCCCTGGGGGTGTTCGCGCTGGTCGGCGCGGTGGTCGTCCTCGCCCTGCCCGGCGCCCGGCGGCGCACCCTGGCCGGGCACCTGGTGACCGCGGGGCTCGTGCTGGCCGCCGGGGGGTGGGTGCTGCTGGGCGCACTGCCGGCCGACGACCCCGTCCGCCTGACCGCCGCCGACACCGCTCAGCGGCCGCCCAGCGGGAGCACCGGGGGCTCCGTGCCCGGGCCGGTGTCCGGCGACGCCGACCGCGCCGACCCACCGCTGGTGCAGGCGACGTCCGACGCCGCGATCAACGCCGCGATCGACCCGGCGCCCGCTCCGGTCCCGGCGGCCGAGGCCGGAGCCGGTGCACCGGCGGGCGCGCCACCCACGGCCCGGCTGCCGCTCCCCCGCTGGAGCTCCCTGCCCCAGGTCGACCGGCCGCGCTCGCCGGCCGTGGTGGGCACCACCGGTGACGCCGGCTCCGCGGCTGCGGGAACGGCCGGCCACAGTACGTCCGGCGACCCCACCCCCGGGCCGCGGACGACCACGACCCCGGCGCCCGCGGGCACCAGCGCGGCGTCGACGGTGGCCGGCAGCGTGACCCGCGGAGCCACGCCCCTCTCCCCGGCCTCCCCGCCTCCGGTCACCCCGCCGCCCGCCGCGCAGCCGCCGGTCATCCAGCCCCCGGTCACCCCGCCCCCGGTCACCCCGCCGCCGGCCACCGAGGCGCCCGTCTCCCAGCCCCCGGCCGCCACACCGCCGGCCACCCAGCCGCCGGTCACGGACCCGCCGGCCACCCCGCCGCCGGCCACCGAGGCGCCCGTCTCCCAGCCCCCGGTGACCCAGCCCCCGGTCACCCAGCCCCCGGTCCCGGAGGAGCCGGCCGGCCCCACCGCGACGCCCAGCAGCGAACCCGAACCCGCGCCGACCACCAGCCGGCAGCCGGCGCCGGCCCCGCCGCCACAGCAGGCCGAGGACGGTGGCGGCAGCCCGGGCTGGGAGGATCTCGTCGACAGCTTTTTCGACGGCTGACCCGCAGTCCTCCGGGCGACCACCCCACCTCCGCACCGGAGGGGGGTCCCCGCCGCGGCGCGGGCGCCGCACGATGGGCGAGTGGGGGCCCTGGCCGGGGCCCACGGGAGGTCGGGGAGGGTTGCGGTGCCGGAGGAACGGCTGATGCGGATCGGGGAGCTCGCCGCCCGCTCGGGGATCTCCCTGCCGACGCTCCGGCACTACGACGAGATCGGGCTGCTGATGCCGTCGGCCCGGACCGCGGGCAACTTCCGGCTCTACAGCGAGGCCGACTTCGAGCGGCTGATGGTGATCCGGCGGATGAAGCCGCTCGGCTTCTCCGTGGAGGAGATGCGGGAGCTGCTCCAGGTGGTGAGCGGTCTGCGCGCTGCCCGCCGGGCCGCGCTGCCCGACCCGGCGGAGCTGCGCTCGGTGCTCGGGCAGTTCGTGGCGGCCGCGCACGAGCGGCGGCACCGGCTGCGGCGGCACCTGTCCATGGCCGACGAGTTCATCTCGATCCTGGAGTCCGAGGAGAGCGCCGCCTCCTCGGACAGCGAGCAGAGCTCGACCGCGTCCTGACGGCCGCGGGTGGCCGGGGCGCTCGGCCCCGGCCACCTCGTCAGCTCGGCCCGGTCAGCTCTGCCCGGCCCCGGTCGGCAGGGACGCGGTCGGCAGGGGCGCGGTGGCCGCGGCGCTGCCGAAGAACAGCTCGTCCTGCTCGGCCCGCAACCGGTCGACCAGCCGGCCGGCCGGCAGCTCCACGTCGGCGTAGCCGATGACCTCGTCCTTGCGGACGTCCCGGAGCAGCCGGGCGCCCTCGGCCACGCCCAGCGGCAGCAGCCGGTCGGCGTGGGTGACGTCGGACCGCTCGGCCTCGCCGTAGTAGTGGTACCCACCCGGCCGGTCCAGCTCGGTGCCGGCGGGCAGGTCGGTCTTCGCCACCGTGACCACGTCGACCTGCGGGGCGCCGGCCGGACGGATCGCCGGGTCGCCGAGCAGCGCTGCCCGGGCCACGGTGATCGGCACCTCGAAGTGGCACAGGTGGTACGGCGTGTAGAAGCTGTACAGCGGCCCGGTGCCCAGCTTGTAGAGCTCCAGGTAGTGCTGCTGCTTGGGGTCGTCGTGCTCGCCGAGGACGTAGATCCCCGGGCCGGGCTGGGACCCGACCACGTAGTCGACGGCGCCCCCGAGGGCCCGCAGCTCCTCGACGTCGTACATGCCGGTGAGCTCGTCGACGTGGCCCCGGTGGTCCCGGCCGAGCATGCCGCGCTTGTGCACGCTGAACCCGGCCGCGTTGGCGACGAGCGCCTCCTCGACGCTGACCTTGGTGCCGTCGGCGAAGCTGGTGACCATCCAGGGGTCCTGCCCCCAGCGCTTGGCGAACCCCTCCTGGGTCGTGGGGTTGCGGTAGGGGTCCTGCAGGCCCTTGATGTTGCCGGCCACCAGCGGGCGCAGGCCGATCTGCCGCACGAACCGGATCAGGTTCATCTGCACGGCCGGCTGGTCGCCGTCGGCCCCGGTGTAGACGACCCCGGCCGCGTCGGCCTTGGTCGCCAGCAGCGGCCCCAGCGTCGCGTCGACCTCGGCGTTGAGCAGCACCAGGTGCTTGCCGCCGGCGAAGCAGGACAGCGCCAGCTCGGCGCCGAAGAGCACCGCACCGGTCGCGTCGACGACGACGTCCACCCGGTCGCTCTGGGTGAGCAGGGCGAAGTCGTCGGTGATGGCGACCTGACCGGCGGCGGCCAGCCGGTCGATGTCGGCGGCGCTCTCCGCGGCCGCCGGTGACCCGCCGGCGGTGGTGACGGCCTCGTGCGCCTTGGCCGGGGTCCGGTTGCTCACCGCGACCAGCTGCATCCCCGGGGTGCTGTTGAGCACCTGGTTGATCAGACCGCGGGCCATGAACCCGGCGCCGACCAGGCCGAGCCCGACCGGCCGCCCCTCGGTCTGCCGCTGCGCGAGCAGCGAGTCGACCACGATCACGACGGGACCCCCGCCGCGAACCGCTCGGCGTTGGCGTCGGCGTCGAACGGCGCCCACCCGGCGTCCTTGTCCGAGATGACCGAGACCGGCAGCGGCCACGAGACGCCGAAGGCCGGGTCGTCGTACCGGAAGCCCATCTCGGCACCGGGGGCGTAGGGCACGCTCACCATGTACAGCACCTCGGTGTCGTCGGTGAGGGTCTGGTAGGCGTGCGCCAGGTGCGGCGGCAGGTAGAGCGCCGACCGGTTGTCGGCGGTCAGCTCGACGGCCACGTGCTGCAGGTACGTCGGGGACTCCGGCCGCACGTCGACGGCGACGTCGACGATCGCCCCGCGGGTGCAGCGGATGAACTTCGCCTCGGGGTGCCCGGGCAGCGAGAGGTGCAGACCGCGCAGCGTCCCGGCCCGGTGGTTGAACGACACGTTGCACTGGGCCACCTCGGGCCGCATGCCGTGCGCCTCGAACTCGGCGGTGTCGAACGAGCGGGCGAAGAAGCCGCGGTCGTCGCTGTGCGGCTCCATCTCGACGAGGTGCACCCCGTCGACGGCCTGCGGCGTGTACTTCACGGTGCCGCCCAGTAGAGCTCGTCGTCGACCTGCTTGGTGCGCATCAGGTACTCGATCTGCTTCAGGCGGGTGTGGCCGCGGCCGGTGAAGGTCGCCTCGTCCATGTCGATCGACTGGAACACCTTGTGCAGCTGGGCCGCGCCGGCCTTGGCGTCCCAGTCGGTGTCGTAGCCGGGCAGGACCTCGCGGATCTTGTCGAAGGCCACCCGGTAGCTGCGGTTGTCCGCGCTCGGGTCGCCGAAGGTGAGCTCGCAGCCGGGGAACTCGGCCGCGACGATCTCGGCGATGTCCCGCACCCGGTAGTTGTTGGCCTCGCTGCCGACGTTGAAGATCGCGCCGTGCACCCGCTCGCGGGGGCTCTCCAGGGTCATCCGGATGGCCTTGGCGATGTCGAGGGCGTGCACCAGCGGCCGCCACGGGGAGCCGTCGCTGGTCATCGCGATCTTGCCCGTCGTCCAGGCCAGGCCGGAGAGGTTGTTGAGCACGATGTCGAAGCGCATCCGCGGGCTGGCGCCGAACGCGGTGGCGTTGCGCAGGAAGGTCGGCGAGAAGCCGTCGGCGGCCATCGCGCCGACGTCGCCCTCCACCAGCGCCTTGCACCGGGCGTAGGAGGTCTGCGGGTCGACCGGGCTGGTCTCGTCGACGACGCCGTCGGCCACGCCGTACACGCTGCAGGAGCTCATGTAGACGAACCGGGAGACGCCGGCGGCCTTGGCCTGCTCGGCCAGGTGCACCGAGCCGCGGTGGTTGATGTCGTAGGTGATGTCGCCGATCAGGTCGCCGATCGGGTCGTTCGACAGCTCCGCCATGTGCACGATCGCGTCGACGCCCTCGAGGTGCTCGCGGCCCAGCCGGCGGATGTCCAGCGCCAGGGTCTCGGGCACCCGGTCGACGCCGGGGTAGAGCCAGCCGTGCTTGTAGTAACCCGTGTCGACCCCGACGACGTCGTGGCCTGCCCGGAGCAGCTCCTGTGCGGTGAGACAGCCGAGGTACCCCTCGGTGCCGGTGACCAGTACGCGCACGTTCGTCCTCATCTCGTCCTGACTGGGTGGCTGACGCTACCGCGCATCTCCCCCCTCTGGATGACACAGGGTGACGATCACCCGATGGGGTTGGTGACCCGCGACAACGGCCTGCCGGGCATGCCACGCTGCTCGGTCACGGTGGGTAGGTAGTCGCTTACATCGAGCATCGCCGTGCCTACAGCGGGTGTTGGGCGACTTCCCGCGCCGTGTCCCGCGGCGTCCGCCGCGCGGGGACGGGACCGGGCACCCCGGCGGAGGTGCGCCGCGGTCCTGCCCTGCCCACCGGGCGCGGGCAGCACACGACTGCGGTGGAACAGCTCGGGTCGGCCGCCGGCCGAGGCCCACGGCCGGGCCCCACCGGCCGCGCCGGCGGGGCGGCGGCGCAGCACGGGGCTGCGCCGCCGGGGCTCAGTCGGCCCAGACCTTCCACTCCGCCTGGCCGGCGTCCCAGAGGCTGTTGAGCTCTTTCCAGTCGCGGAAGGTGTCCATGCCCATCCAGAAGCCCTCGTGCCGGTGCACGCCCAGCTCACCGTCGCGGGCGAGCTTCTGCAGCGGCGCGTGCTCGAGCATCTCCTCGACCGCCTCGGCGTCCAGGTAGCGGTCGACGAAGGCGCGCTCGAAGAAGAAGAAGCCACCGTTGACGTAACCGGTCTGCGACTGCTTCTCGTTGAACGCCGTGACCGAGTCGCCCTCGAGCACCATCTCGCCGTACCGGCCGGCCGGGTGCACGCCGGTGAGCGTGCCGAGCTTCCCCGAGGCGGTGTGCGCGGCCAGCGTGGCCGACAGGTCGACCGCGCCGATGCCGTCGCCGTAGGTCAGGGCGAACCGGGGGGCGTCCAGGTACTGGGCGACCCGGGCGATGCGTGCGCCGGTGGCGGTGGTGAGCCCGGTCTCCGCGAAGGTGATCTCCCAGTCCTCCTCGGCCACGTTCGTGTGGAACTCGAGCTCGTGGTTCCCGCGCATCCGGAGGGTGAAGTCGTTCATCCGGGCCCGGTGGTCGACGAAGTACTCCTTGATCATGTCGCCCTTGTAGCCCAGGCAGAGCACGAAGCGCCGGAAGCCGAAGTGGCTGTAGGTCTTCATGATGTGCCACAGCACCGGCCGCCCACCGATGTCCACCAACCCCTTGGGCAGCTGCTCGCTGGCCTCCCGGAGCCGGGTGCCCATCCCACCGCACAGGATCACGACCGGGATGTCGGCCGGCGTCACGTCCGGGTACTCGCTCATCTGACCTCCTCGAGGTGTGTCTCGACGCTGGAACCTAGATCCGGGCTCTGACAACTGGGAAGTGCAGGGTCCGCGATCGGGTGACAGCGGGTTTCCGCCGCTCCGGGCGTTGATGACTCGAGGTTACGGTCCCCTCACGCTCGCGTGACCATGCTGGGGTCCAGGTCGGCGATCCGCGCGGCACCGGCGACGGCGAGCACGTGCCGCAGGTCGGCGGCGAGCGCCTCCAGCGCGGCGGCGACCGCGCCCGCTCCCCCGGCGGCCAGCGCCCACAGCACCGGGCGGCCGACGAGCACCGCGTCGGCGCCGAGGGCGAGGGCCAGCAGCGCGTCCGTGCCGGTGCGGATGCCGCCGTCCACCAGCACCGGAGCCCGGCCGGCGACCGCCGTCACGACGTCGGCCAGCGCCAGCGCGCTGGGCACCGCGCGGTCCAGCTGCCGCCCGCCGTGGTTGGAGACGATGACCCCGGCGGCGCCCGCGTCCAGGCAGCGCACCGCCTCGTCGCCGCGCAGGACGCCCTTGACCAGCACCGGCAGGCCGCTGACCTCGGCGAGCTCGGCGATGACGGCCGGCGTCATCGACGGGTCCTGCTCGGCCGCCTCCCGGGCCACCGTGCCCGGCAGCAGGTGCTGGGCGAGGTTGATCAGGAAGTGGTCGTCGGGAACGGAGATCCGGACGCCGCTGACCCGGCCCTTCCGCCCGACGTAGGGGGTGTCGACGGTCAGCACGATCGCGCCGGCGCCGGCGTCGGCCGCCCGCCGCACCAGCGCGTGGGTGAGGGCGCGGTCCCGCATGCCGTAGGCCTGGAACCACCAGGGGCCGGTGGCCGAGGCGGCCACCTCCTCGATCCGCCGCGACGACCGGGTGGAGAGGACGCCGAGCGCGCCGGCCTTGCCGGCGCCGGCGAACGTCTCGCACTCGCCGTCGGGGTGGGCGAGGGCGTGGAAGGCCATCGGGGCGACGACGAACGGCGACGCCACCCGGGTACCGAGCAGCTCGACCCCGAGGTCGACGGTCGAGACGTCGTGCAGCACCCGCGGGCGCAGCCGGAAGGCGCCCCAGGCCGCCTCGGCCTCCCCGACGGTCACCTCCTGGCCGGAGCCGGCGGAGTAGTAGTCGAAGACAGCGGGCTCGAGCCGCTCACGGGCGGCCTCGAGCTGCTCGGCGAGCAGCGACAGCATGCGGGTGTCGGCGAGCCGGGCCGGTGGGCCGCGGCTCCCCGTCTCCTTCCGGTCCGTGGGTGGGGGACTGCACGCTACTGCGGGTGGCGCCCGCACGGACCGGCTACCGGCGCCACCCCCTCCCCCGCGCGTCCATGACGTCAGGTGACGCCCCGGCTCCGATGCCCCCAGAGGCTGATCCCCCGCATCGCCGCCGCCCTCGCCGTTGTGCGCTGATCGTCGGTCTGCCTGGCGCGAACCGACGATCAGCGCACAACGGCGCTCGGGGTCTGGACGCGACCGCGGCGCGTCCACGACGGCGGGTGACGACCCGGCCGTCGGCGTGCGCTGTCCCCGCCGGCCCGGCGGGTGGACACTCGACCGACCACGGCGGGGGAACCACGTCACACGGGGGACGACATGTTCGGACGACGAGCTCTGACCATCGGCGCTGCGACAGCGGTGGTCGTGCTGGGCGCGACGGGGACGGCGCAGGCCACCCCCTACCGGATCGGCAACGACAACGTCTACGACACCGCGGTGGCCGTGTCCCGGGAGATGGTCTGGGACCCGGCGGAGTCGACCCGGGTAGCGGTGATCACCTCCGGCAGCGACCCCGCCGACGTGCTGATGGCCCCGGTGGTCGCCGACGCGATGAGCATCCACGACGGCCGGCACGAGTGGGAGCCGCCGGTGCTGCTGGTGCCCAGCCGGGGCGCGATGCCGGCGTCGGTGACCGCGGAGCTGCGCCGGCTGGAGCTGGAGCACATCGTCGTCCTCGGGGGGACGAACAAGGTCAGCTCGGCGACCGAGCAGGCGCTGCGGTCCTACGCGCCCACGGTCGAGCGGATCGCCGGGGCCGACCGGTACGCGACCGCGGCCCTGGTGTCGCAGCGGTTCGACTCCAACGGCACCGTCTTCCTGCTCTCCGGGGAGGTGCCGCAGGAGGCCGAGGCGGGGATGGGCACGGCGCTGCAGAACGGGGCGACGGTGCTGCTGTCCACGAGGGACTCGCTGCCGGAGGCGACCCGCGCCGAGCTGGTCCGGCTCGACCCGCAGCGGGTGGTGCTGATCGGCAACACCGGGGTGCTGTCCAACACGGTGCTGTCACAGGTGCGCCGGACGCTCTCCGGCGGTGCGGTGCTCCAGCGGATCGGCGACGCCGACCGGTACGCCACGAACGTCGCCGCCCTGCTCACCATGGGCTGGGAGCCGATCAACGTGATCCTGGTCAACGGCGAGACCTGGCAGGGGGCGCTGTCGGCGGTCCCGTACACCCAGGCCCAGGACAGCGAGTACAACGTGCTGCTCACCAGGAAGGCCTGCGTCCCCGGCGTCGTCCTGGACTACATCGTCGAGCACCGGATGCAGGACAACGTCCAGGTGATCGGCGGCACCGGGACGGTCAGCGCCGCCGCGGCCGACCTCACCCGCTGCTGACCACCTCGGCGCCCCGGACGTCGGCGTCGGCGTCCCGGGGTGGCCGCCGGCGGGCAGGCAGCACGGTGACCAGCAGCACGGCCACCAGCGAGGCCGCCCAGCCGGCGAGCACGAAGAGGTCACCGAGGTGCAGCCCGTGATTGGTGCTCAGCGCCAGCACCACGGGCCCTTCCTTGCGGTAGCTGCCGGTGACCAGCAGGAACGCGAACCCGGTCAGCACCGCGGCGACCAGGCCGGCGGCCGCCCAGCGGACCAGCTCGACCAGGTCGGTGCGGGCACCGACCGGTGGCTCAGTAGGCACCCGAACCTCGGACGACGGCGCCGAGGGTCTTGCCCAGGATCATCAGGTCGAAGGTGAGCGACCAGTTCTCCACGTAGCGGACGTCGATGCGCACCGAGTCGTCCCAGGAGAGGTTGGACCGGCCGCTGACCTGCCACAACCCGGTGATGCCGGGCTTCACCAGCAGGCGGCGGCGCATGTCGAAACCGTACTGCTCGACCTCGCGGGTGACGTGCGGCCGGGGCCCGACCAGCGACATGGTGCCGCCGAGGACGTTGAGCAGCTGCGGCAGCTCATCGAGGGAGTACCGGCGCATGACCCGGCCGATGGGGGTGACCCGGGGGTCGCGCTTCATCTTGAACTGGACGTCGTTGCCCTCGTTCTGCGCCATCAGCTCGGCCGTCTTCGCGTCCGCGTCGGGGACCATGCTGCGGAACTTGAGCACGTGGAACGGCGTGCCCTCCCGGCCGATCCGCTCGTGCCGGAAGAACACCGGGCCACGGCTGGTGAGCTTGACCGCGAGGGCCAGCCCAACCAGCAGCGGCAGCAGGACGACGACGGCGAGGAAGGCCATCGAGCGGTCGAAGACGTCCTTGGTGACCCGGCGGATGCCGCGGAACTCCGGGCGCTCCAGGTGCAGCAGCGGCAGACCGTTGACCGGCCGGATGCCCACCCGCGGGCCGGCGACCTCGGTGACGGCGGGGGCCAGCAGCAGCTCGGCCTCGGTGGTCTCCAGCTCCCAGCCCAGCCGGCGCAGCGCGGCGCCGTCCAGCTCCGGGGAGGGCAGCACGGCGACGGTGTCGACCTCGTAGCGCTGGACGACGTCGACGATCTCGGAGAAGTCGCCGAGGATCGGCAGCCCGTCGAAGACCACGTGGTCCGGGCCGGCGTGCGGCAGGCAGACCCCGATGACCCGCAGGCCGTGGCGGGCCTGCCGCTCGAGCTGGGCGTGCAGCTCGGCGGTGCCGTTGCGGTGCCCGACCAGGATGGCGGTCTGCTGGTAGCGGCCGTGGGCGCGCTGGCGGTGCACCCAGACCCGCTCCAGGTAGCGGTGCAGCAGGGTCAGCGCGGTGGCCAGCGGGAGCGCGACGACGACGAAGCTGCGGGCGACCTCGAGCTTGAAGGCCCAGGAGATGGTGCCGACGGCGGCCAGCAGCAGCACCGCGGCGGAGAAGAGCCGGCGGAACTCCTCGGGCCCGACCCAGAGGAAGCGCCGCTCGTAGGTGCGGGCCAGCGTCATCGCGGCCACCCAGACCACGGGGAGAGCGAGCAGCGTCCAGGGGGTGCCGTTGTCGGCGAGCGGGCCGGTCTCCGGCTGCAGCCGGCCGAACCAGCCGGCGACGAAGGCCAGCACCAGGTCACCGGCGACGAGGCGCCGAACGTAGGTCGTCTGCCAGGCGCGCCGGGCGACCGGGCCCTCGCCCCGCAGGCGCGGTGCCGAGAACCGGCGACGGTTCCCGGTCGTGTGCGGGCGTGAGGTGACCACCTCGTTCGCGCTGTCCAGCAGTGACACGGAGTGGCCCCCAGGGCAGGTCGGGAAGCACGGCGCCGAGCGCGTGCGTGAACCGCCGGGAACTGCGCTGTTCGGCCGACCCAGGCCAACGTACGGATTCTCGGCCCCGCGCGCGCGTCCAGCGCGTGCGCACGACCCGGCGACGAGCGAAGGACCCGCCGCAAACATGCACTCGACGCAGGTACTCGACCACGCATCGCGACGACGCGCGGGCTGGTCGCCGCGTCGACGACCGTGGATCAAGGAGCAGTCAGGTCGTGAGATCGATCACCGAGAGTGTTCGTCCGCTGGTCGACCCGTCAGGTGCGGCGCGGGTCACCAGCGCAGGTCGCCGGGGCGGCGCTGCGGGGCGGGGGCGTCGACGGTCTCGGCGTCGGCGGTGCGGCGGAGCGCCCAGGCGGCGGGCAGCACCAGCCGCGGGGCGACGCCGACCAGGACGGCGGTGAGCACGGCGACCCCGCCGAGGACCTCACCGCACTCCTCGATGAAGGTGGCCGAGGCGACCCAGAAGGCGCTCGCGCCGGCCTGGCCGACCAGCGACGAGACGCCGGAGAGGCCGGCGGCGGCGACGGCGTAGATGGCCAGCGCGGTGAGCACCCGGCGGCGGTCGCGGCGTTCGTTCCGGCTGAGCAGCCACAGCGCGACGAGGACGACGCCGACGACGGCGATGCTGCCGACGGTGGCGAGCAGCGGGCGGTCGCTGACGCCGGCGGTCTCCAGCGCGCGGACGTGCACGGTGCCGCCGGCCTTGACCTGGGCGATGACCGCGGCGATCAGCCCGACGGCCAGCCACCAGGGGCGGCGGCCGGTGGCGCGGGCGGCGCCGAGCAGGGCGGCCAGCGCGGCGGCGGCGAAGAGCGCGGCGACGAACATGCGGGGCACGGCGAGCGGGAGGTCCATCGACCAGAGCCGCCCGGCGCCGCGTTCGTTGCCGGAGGTGCGGACGACGAAGCCGACGGCCTCGAGGGTGATGCCGGTGAGCAGCAGGGCAACGGAGACCGGGGGCAGCGGGATGCGCCGGCGGCGCACCCGAGCGGGCCGGGCGGCGCGCTCGGGGGCAGCGCCGAACGACTCGCGCTCCCGGACGTCGGCCTCACGCAGCGCGATGCCGATGAGCGGGGCGAGCACCACGGACAGTCCGACCCATCCGACCAACGCCCATCCCCACCACGGCATGTCCTCCCCATCGGCAGGTGCGAGCCGGTGCTTGACCGGTTCGGAACTGCCGATGACGCAGGGATCAGGAGTGGGCGTCTCCCTGCGCCTCCGCGACGGCCGCGAGGACCTGCTCGGCCAGCTCGGGACGGCAGATGACCAGGTCGGGCAGCCAGGGGCTGGGCCGGTTGTACTGCAGGGGCGAGCCGTCGGCGCGGCTGGTGTGCAGGCCGGCGGCGCGGGCGACCGCCACGGGGGCGGCGGAATCCCACTCGTACTGGCCGCCGGCGTGCACGTAGGCGTCGGCGTGGCCGCGGACGACCGCCATCGCCTTGGCCCCGGCCGAGCCCATGGGCACGAGGTCGGCGCGCAGCCGGGTGGCGACCTCGGCGACCATCACCGGCGGTCGGGTGCGGCTGACGGCGAGCCGGATCGGGCCATCGTCGCGGGGCGGCACCGCCGGGGGCTGCCCGGTGCCGTACGTGGTGCCCTCGGCGGGCAGTGCGACGGCGCCGGCGACCAGCTCGCCGCGCGCCCAGATCGCGACGTGCACGGCCCAGTCGGCGCGGTCGAGTTCGGCGAACTCGCGGGTGCCGTCGAGCGGGTCGACGATCCAGACCCGGTCGGCGGAGAGCCGGGCGGCGTCGTCGGCGCCCTCTTCGGAGAGGACGGCGTCACCGGGGCAGAGTCCGGCGAGCTGGGTCATCAGGAAGGTGTGCGACTCGGCGTCGCCGGCGTTCTTGCGGGCGGCGGCGTCGGGCAGGTCGCGGCCGCGGACCTGCAGGAGCAGCTGTCCGGCGCGGGTGGCCAGGTCAGCAGCGCGGTCGTGGTCGGACACCGGCGGCCTCTCCGTCAGGGATGGGGTCGGCCCATCCTGACGGTGCGGGCGACGGGGTGCGACGTGCGGGTCAGGCGGCGCGGCTGGTTGACCGCAGGGCCGACGACGGACGCCGTCGTGCGGTGGCGAGCGTGGCGGCGTGACGGCGGTCCTGCTGGCGCGCAGCGTGCCCCAGGGCCGCGGCAACGGGCAGCAGTGCGATCGCCAACACGACCCAGCACGCGAGAACCAGCAGCAACATGAGTGGCACTGTGCCCCGGATCACCACCGGTCATGCGCGGAGTTCGTGACCGAAGCGGTTCAGATGCCCTCAGCTCCGCCCTACGTCGACAAGCGCCCGGTGGAGGAGCGTCTGGCGTTGATGCGCAGCGTGTTCGTGCCTCGCGAGGCGTGGGTGGTGTCCGGGTCGATGCTCGGCTGGGGCGAGAGCATCGTCGCCGAGTGCGACGCCGCGGTGTTCCTGACCCTCGACCCTGACGAGCGGCTGCGCCGACTGGAAGCCCGGGAAGCCGCTCGGCGAGCGGGTGGGGCCTTCGACGAAGCTGCCTGGACTGCGTTCCCGGAGTGGGCGCGCGGCTACGACGACCCGGAGTTCCAGGGCCGAAGCCGCCTTGCCCACGAGGCGCGGCTCGCGGGCCTGCGCCAGCCGGTCCTGCGACTGGACAGCGCACGGACGCGCGAGAACCTCCGGGACGCCGTGCTCGACTGGGAGCCGCTCGCCTGAGCGACTCCCAGCCGCACCGTTCCCTGAGCGTGGTCGCCGATCAGCCGGCGCGGCGGCCGAGAGCGCGGTAGGTCCAGCCGGCGGCCACCCAGCTGTCGCGGTCCAGCGCGTTGCGGCCGTCGAGCACGCGCTTCTGCCGGACGACCTTGCCGAAGGCGGTCGGGTCCAGGTCGCGGTACTGCTGCCACTCGGTGAGCAGCAGGACGGCGTCGGCGCGGTCGGCTGCCTCCTCGGCGGTGTCGACGACGTCGAGCTGGGGCCAGCTCCGCCGGATGTTCTCCCCCGCGGCCGGGTCGGTCACCTGAACCGCGGCGCCCTGCAGCTGCAGCTGCGCGGCGACGTTGAGCGCCGGGGAGTCGCGGATGTCGTCGCTGTTGGGCTTGAACGCCGCGCCCAGCACTGCCACGCGCTTGCCGACCAGCGAGCCGTCGCAGACCTCGCGGGCCAGGTCGACCATCCGGATCCGGCGCCGCATGTTGATGTTGTCGACCTCGCGCAGGAAGGTCAGTGCCTGGTCGGCGCCCAGCTCACCGGCGCGGGCCATGAAGGCACGGATGTCCTTGGGCAGGCAGCCGCCACCGAAGCCGAGGCCGGCGTTGAGGAACTTGCGGCCGATCCGGTCGTCGTGGCCGATCGCGTCGGCCAGCTGCTTCACGTCGGCGCCGGTGGCCTCGCACAGCTCGGCCATCGCGTTGATGAAGGAGATCTTCGTGGCCAGGAAGGAGTTGGCCGCGGTCTTCACCATCTCCGCGGTCGCGTAGTCGGTGATCACCTGCGGGGTCTGCGCGGCGACGATCGGCGCGTACACCTCGTCGAGCATCGACCGGGCCCGCTCGCCGTCGGCGCCGGCGGGCAGGCCGTAGACCAGGCGGTCGGGGTGCAGGGTGTCCTGCACGGCGAAGCCCTCGCGGAGGAACTCCGGGTTCCACGCCAGCATCGCGCCGGGCACCTTGCCCTCGACGAGCTCGGCCAGCCGGGCGGCGGTGCCCACCGGCACGGTGGACTTGCCGGCGACCAGGTCGCCGGGCTTGAGCGCCTGCAGCAGCGACTCGACGGCCGCCTCCACGTAGCGCAGGTCGGCGGCGTACTCGCCGCGCTTCTGCGGGGTGCCCACGCAGACGAAGTGGATGACGGCGTCGCCCGCGTCGGCCATGTCGGTGCTGAACCGCAGCCGGCCGGACGCGAGGCTGCGACCGAGCAGCTCCTCGAAGCCGGGCTCGTAGAACGGGGCGCGGGCCTGCTGCAGGGCGTCGATCTTCGGCTGGTCGACGTCGATGCCGACGACGTCGTGCCCGAGTTCGGCCATCGACGCCGCGTGCACCGCACCCAGGTAACCGCAACCGATGACCGAGATCTTCATGCCGTCTCCATGCTCTGCTTGAGGTTTCCCGCTGGACCGGGCCCGCTGAACGGTACGGGCCACCGCTGCGGCCTGACCACCAGCGGTGCCGCTCTCATCCTGGCGGCTCGTCACCGACCGCGACGACTCCAGGTCCCCAACGGGTGATCGCTTCTCCTCCGATCGTGTCCAGGCCTCGCATCGACTAGGCGGATGCGCGGAACTCGCCGCACTCTGAGTGACGAACTAGGAGAGGGAGGACCCGTGCCAGTCGACACCAGCCCGGCCGCGACCGACGGCGCGGACACCGCTACACCTTCGAGGCGGCGGCACCCATGGCGCCGCGCGCTCATCGCGGTAGCGGTCGCCGGTCTCGCGCTGGCCGTCCTCGCCGGCGGAACTCTGTGGTTCCTGAGCGACCGATACGGCGGCAACGTCGACCGGGTCGGCAACGTCTTCGCCGGCATCGCGGAGCAGAGCCGACCGGCCGCCCCCTCCCCCGCCGCCGAGACGACGACCGAGGACCCGATCACCTTCCTGCTGGTCGGCTCGGACACCCGGGCCGAGGTCGCGCCGGGCGAGCTGCCCGACGCCCGCTCGGACGCGATCATGATCGCCCGCTTCGCCGGCGACCGGGAGCACGCGCAGGTCATCTCCATCCCCCGCGACTCCTGGGTGGACATCCCCGGCCACGGGATGAACAAGATCAACGCTGCCTACGCCTTCGGTGGCCCGACGCTCCTCATCCAGACCATCGAGCAGCTGACCGGGGTCCGGATCGACCACTACGCCGCGATCGACTTCGCCGGGCTGATCCAGATGACCGACGACCTGGGCGGGATCGACGTCGTCGTCCAGGAGACGACGAGCAACGGGCCACACACCTTCGAGGCGGGGCAGAACCACCTCGACGGCGACCAGGCCCGCTGGTACGTCGGGCAGCGCTACGACCTGCCCGGCGGCGACTTCGACCGGGTGAAGCGGCAGCAGAACTACCTGCGGGCGATGTTCACCAAACTGTTCAGCCAGGATGTCTTCTCCAGCCCGGCAAAGCTCGACGACACCCTGCTGACCGTCACCAGCGCGGTAGCGGTGGACGACAAGCTGAGCAACGGCGACATGCTGGCCATGGCGTACTCGCTGCGCGGGCTGCGCCCAGCCGACGTCGAGTTCTTCACCGCACCGGTACTGGGCACCGGCACCGAGGGCGCAGCCAGCGTGGTCTACCTCGACGACGTATCGGCCGATCGGATGTGGGGTTACCTGCAGACTGACTCGCTGGGGCAGAACACCGGCGAGTTCAAGGATGAGGCACTGACCGACGTCCCGCGCTGACGCGTCGGCTGCGGCGGTGGAGCAGCCAGTCCGACCCCAGGCGTCTGCTGGCTTCTTCCTGACGCCTCACCTCGGGTGCAACGGCACCCAACCAGAGGGCGAACGGCAGCGAGCAGGCCACCCAGCCCACGATCAACCAGCCCCACCACGTCATCGAATCGCCTCTGACCCCGTCTCGACATCGGAGGCAGACGATGGCCGACCAATCTGCGGACGACAAGGTGTTGGCGGGCGGCAGTACCACCGGCCGGAGCTCCCCGACCGTGGGTGATCTTGTCGGAGCGGGACGTGAGCCGACGTGGCACCGGGAGCGGCGATGTCGCCGGCAGCGGCGGTCGATCCTCGCGCGACCACAACACTCGTCCCCGGAGGATCACAAGCCCCAGACGCTTCATCGGATCCGCCAGCCCGCGCAGCTGACCGACGACGATGCGCCGGTGGCATTCGTCCTGGGCGCGATTTGGCTGGCATTGAACGTGTGGGTGGCTGACCACGGTGCTCTGATCGGCGCCGTGGCCATGACCTCCGTCGGCGCAGGCACTCTGCGTCGTGACACCACGCTCACAGCCGCAGGCCGCAGCCACCAGGCCCGGGTGGCTTCCCTCGGGGCGGCGTTCAGTACGCGCCCGAGCCCCGGAAGACGGCCCCCACGGTCTTCCACAAGATCATGAAGTCGAAGGCCAGCGACCAGTTCTCCACGTATCGGACGTCGATGCGCACCGAGTCGTCCCAGGAGAGATCCGAGCGGCCGCTGACCTGCCACAGGCCGGTGATGCCCGGCTTGACCAGGAAGCGGCGGTGCATGTCGAAGCCGTAGCGCTCGACCTCGGTGGGCAGCGGCGGCCGAGGGCCGACGAGGGACATGTCGCCGCGCACCACGTTGATCAACTGCGGCAGCTCGTCGAGGGAGTAGCGGCGCAGCACCTTGCCGACGCGGGTGACCCGCGGGTCGCCCTTCATCTTGAACAGCACGCCATTGCCGTCGCTCTGCCCGGTCAGGTCGGGCACCATCCGGTCGGCACCGCTGACCATGCTGCGGAACTTGAGCATCCCGAAGGTCTGGCCGTCCCGGCCGACGCGCTCCTGCCGGTAGAAGACGCCGCCGCGGCTGGTGAGACCGACGGCGAGGGCAAGGCCGAGGAATGCGGGGAGGATGCACAGCAGGCCGACACCGGCCGCGGCGCGGTCGAACGCCTCCTTGGTGAGCCTGCGGACGCCGCGCAGCTCGGGGCGCTCCATGTGCAGCAGCGGGAGGCCGCAGACCGGACGGATGCGCACGCGGGGGCCGGCGATCTCGGTGACGGCGGGCGCGAGCAGCAACTCTGCCTCGGTCTTCTCCAGATCCCAGCCGAGGCGGCGCAGGGCCGGCCCGTCGAGCTCCGGCGAGGGCAGCACAGCCACGGTGTCGACCTCGTACTGCCGGACGACCTCCACGACGTCCTCCAGGCCACCGAGCACCGGGAGCCCATCGAACTCCGCGACCTCCGCGCCCAGCGGGGAGGGCGGCAGGCAACAACCGATCACCCGGTATCCGTGGTACGCCTCGCGCTCGATCTGCTCGTGGAGGGCGAGGACCCCGCTTCGGTGGCCGACGAGGATGGCGTTCTGCAGGTAGTCCCCGCGCACGCGGCGGCGGTGTACCCGATGCCGCTGCGCATATCGCTGGAGGAGCGTCAGCAACGTCGCCAGCGGCAGAGCGATGATCACGAAGCCACGCGCCAACTCCAACTGGAAGGCCCAGGAGACTGCGCCCACTCCGGCGAGGAGGGCGACGGCCGCGGAGAACACGCGCCGGAACTCCTCGGCACCGACCCAGAGGAAACGTTCCTCGTAGCTGCGGGCAAGCAGCAGACTCGCCGCCCACACCACCGGCAGCACGGCGACCATCCAGGCGGACGGGTGCTGGGCGCTCAGCTCGTCGGCATCGGGCCCGAAGCGGACGAGGTAGCCGACGAGGGAGGCGAGCAGGGCGCAAGCGACGTCGCCGAGTGCGACCCAGCGGACGTACATGGGCTGCCAGGCGCGCCGAGCCGCGGTGCCCCCGCCCCGGAACCGGGTCACCCCGGGGAAGCGTCGACGGGCGCCCGGAGTGCGGGGACGAACGACATCATCGCGCCCGTCAAGCAAAACCATGAGAGCGGATCCCCCGTGCACGCTCGGCCAGAGAGGCGGCAATTGAATGCGGCTCACACTGGTAGTACAAGCTTCAATCGGTCTTCTGCACCATACCCGCCCGACGCCTCGCACAGAACCGTCAAATACGCAATGAATTAGCCACGTAGCGTTACTTCGACAGTGTCACTGCCCGTAATTCCACGATCACGGACACTCGCCGATAAGGGAAACGTTGGTGGCGTGGTCCACAAGCGTTCTCGTCGGCTTTCATGTCGCCCCGGTCGACCGTTCGCCGCCTGCCGCGCCCACTCGATGTGGTGACTGCACCGGCCCGGTGTCGTCGTCGCAGCGACGGCGTGCCCTAGCGTCACGTCCAAGCAGAGCGCACGACGGCCGGGTTCACACGAACGCTGCACCCACCGGCCTGCCTGCCTCGCGACAGAACCCGCCGCGGCTCGGTGCCTGGCCCGACCCCCGAGGGTCGACAGCCGTGGTGACCGTGCCGAACGACGCACCAGGCCGGAGCGATGGACGACAACAGAGCCCTGTTCGAGGGGGTGGCGCCGGGCGAGGTCGTGCGCCGCGCCGTCGCCACGGGCGGCCACAGCGTCCACCTCGTCGACTTCGACGAGACACTGCTGCTGCGCAGCTCGACGGAGGCCTACCTCCGGAGCGCACGCCCGAGGTGGTTGGCTGTCGCCGTCCTGGCCGTCATCAACGCAGTGAGGCCGTGGCGGTTCTCCGGCGAGGACCGAGCCGAGTTCCTCTACCGCGACTGGATCAGGGTCCTCGCGGTCACGGTCCTCCTGCCGTGGACGCTGCCGCGCTGGCGGCGCTGCGCACCGAGCCTGGGACGCCAGTGGCGCAACGACGAACTGCTGGCCGCACTGGGCGGCGCCGTGCCGATGCGGGTGGTGACGTTCGGCTTCCGGCCGGTGGTCGGGCCACTGCTGAGCGGCGTGGCGCCGGGCGCCGAGCTGACGGTCGCCGCCAGGCTCCGCGACGGCTACCGGACCCGCAGAGCCGGCAAGGCGGCCATGGTCCGGGACGCCGTCGGCCCCGAGTCCCTCGCCGGCGCCCTGGTCGTCACGGACAGCGCCGACGACCAGGACCTGCTGGACGAGTGCCGGACCCCCCTGCTCGTCACCTGGCCGCAGGTGGTCCACGTGAACGTGTCAGCAGGCGCCTACCTGCCGTTCCTCTACACGAAGATGGGCAAGCGGTCCGGGGAGAAGTACCTGCTGCACAACGTCCTCCTCGAGGACGTCGTGGTGCTTTGCCTGGCCTTCGCCTGGCTGTCCGAGCGCCCACTGCCGACGGCCCTGGGCCTGCTCTTGCTGCACCTGTCGTTCTGGCTGGTCTACGAGATCGGCTACCACGAGAACGACACCTTCGCGGTCCGGTCCGAACACAACCCCAACCACCCTCCCGGCGCCGCGTTGTACGCGGACCGGATGCACATCGGCTCGGCCTGGACCTGCGCGGTCCTGCTCGGCCTGCCGGGGTGCGCCCTCGTCCTCGGTGCAGGGGACACGCTGCGACTGTCCGGGTTCGCGGACGTCGACCCGTGGCGGCTCTACGGCCTCGTGGTCCTCACCTGGGTCGGGTACCTGCTCGTCGCCCGGGTCCTCTACCGGCTGTACAACCGGATCCCGGCAGAGCGGCGGGGCTTCCCCTACGCCGCGCTCCAGCTCGCACGCACAGCGGGCTACGGGGTGATCCTCTCGACCAACGTGGCGGGCGTCGTCATCCTGACCTCGCTCGTGCTCGCCCGCTGGATCCCCTACATCGCCTACCGGGACCTCGGGGTCCACCTCCGGGCCTCGCACCGACTCACGATGGTCCTCACGTTCGTCGTGCTCGCCGCGATCCAGTTGACGGCGGAGCCGGCCGACGTCCTGAACCTGCAGATGGCCGTCGCGTTCCTCTACCTCGTGGGGCGGGCGCACCGTCCGCTTCGAGCTCTGGTCTCCAAGCCGGGGTGAGCCCGCCCCACCCGCAGGACCCGTAGGCGACCAGGGTCGCGGCGTCAGCCCGCCGCTCCCTCCACCGCAGCCGGGCACGGGCACCGCGCCACACGTCCGGTGGACGAGCACGTCCCGGAGCGCCGAGCTCGGGACGTGGACAAGGACACACGTCCCATCGGCCCCGTTGGCGACTCCCGTCGCACCGGAACCGCACGCATCGGCCGTTCCACCGGTAGGTCGCCCCCCTACCATCATGGCCACTGTGACCTCCTCCGTCGGCCCTGCACCGCTCACCGCCGACCTCCGGTCGTCCACCGAGCGCGAACGGCACCCCTCCCTCCCGGGCGCACCAGCGAGGGGGAGCTCGACCCGACTGCACAGCGCTGTCGTCACCAGGACCAAGGCCACGGCGGCGACGCTGATCGTCATGAGCACCCTCCTGGCCTGCCAGGCGGGCACGTCGCCGGGACCGACCGCGGCGGGCTCCAGCCAAGGTGATCGCCCCGGGCCGAACGTGACGAGCACCGCCCCGACCGCCTCCACCCCGCCCGCCGCCACCCCGGCCTCGACCGGTGGAGGCACCGAGAGCCCTCCCGGCAACGGTGCGCCCACGACGGCGCTGGACACCCGGACGACGACGGAGACGTACGACGTCTTCGACTCCCCGGACCCGACGAAGTGGACCGGGCTGACCACATCGCCATCGGCGACCGTCTCCGGCGGCCAACTGCTGGTGGCCGCCACACCGGAGAGCCCTGCGGTCGAGTCCACGCACGCCTTCGACCTGACCGACGGGTGGATCACCTGGGACGTCGACCAGTTGCCGGCCACCGGCAGCCGTTCCGCCGAGGCGACGGTGACGGTGAGCTCCGGCGACGCGCACCAGTGGCGCTTCGGCTGGGCGGACGGGGCTGCGTTGCTCGAGCGGACCAGCGGGGGGACCACGACGACCGAGTACTCGACCTACCCGGCGGACACGGCGGCATGGCGCGTCCGCCACGCCGCTCCCAACCTGGTGTTCGAGTTCAGCGCTGATCGCAGGACGTGGCAGGAGCAGTTCGTCCGGCCGGACTCGGACATCGACCTGGCGTCGGTGACCATGGCCGTGGCAGCGAGCAGCCGCAAGGCGGAGGCCGACACAGGCGTGATGGCGGTCAGTCAGGTGACCGTCTCCTCGCGGGGGAAGAAGAAGGCGGCATCGGTCGCGCCCACCTGGTCCGAGGAGTTCGACTCCCTCGACCTGGCCAGCAGTGCCCACCCGGGTGGGTTCTGGCGGGCCAACGACACCTGGCAGCCCGTCGACGCGGGGCACGCGGCCTTCGACGGCTCACGACCCGCCACGTGGTTCCTCAACCCGAACCAGCGTCTCGCCGGGGAGTTCCGGTCACCGTTCAGCGTGTCGGACGGGGTGCTGAGCATCACCGCTCAGCGCACGCCTGCCGAGTGGGCCACCGACATCGCAGCGGTCAACACCCAAAACCCGGGACATGCGCCTCCCTGGTCCGGTGGCCTCCTGATCTCCAACACCGCGCGCCCCGACGCCCGGTTCGGCCACGGCTACTACGAGATCCGGATGCGCGCACCCGTCCCTGCGAAGGGCGGGTGGCCGGCGTTGTGGCTGTTCGCTGCAAGCGGTCTGAACCCGGGCAAGGAGAACGCGGAGATCGACCTGCTCGAGGTGTTCGGCCACGCCTCCGGCCAGCCGTGGTCGGTCACCGTGCACGAGAAAGCGTACGCGCGCGGAGCGATCGCCCCCGCGGCCGGTGCGACGACCGCCGACGGTCAGGTCGACGTCGCGCACGTCATGACCGACACGACGGACTGGCACACGTACGGCCTCGACTGGCAGAAGGGTCACCTCCGCTTCTACCAGGACGGCCGCCAGGTGGCCGAGGTCACCGGCTCCGACGCCGCCTTCTTCGACGACGTGACGATGTCCATCCGCCTGGACTACGCGGTGGACGCCTCGTGGTTCCCGGCCGGGCAACGCAGTGACGCCAGCACCCCGGACGTCCTGTCGATGCAGGTCGACCACATCCGCCGATGGGACACCAAGCCGGTCGACTGACCTGACTGGCCCTGCTGTCGACGTGAGGCGGACATGACCTCCGCCTCACGCAGCCGCGGACTCGGCCGGTCCAGGCCGGACGAAACCCGTCGGGACGACGAACCGCACGACCCGGGCAGGCGGGCGGCAGCGATGGCGGCGGCCGCACAGGCGAGACCCGGCCACCCCCTCGCTGTCGAACATCGCCGAGCTGGCTGGCGGCCTACACCGTGACCTGGGCGTCGTGCCCGCGCTGGCGCCGGACCAAGGCCACCCACGTGAGCGCGACGAACAGGCCCTCGGCGAGGAGGGTCGCCGTCACGCCGCCCCACCACGAGTACAGCGGGATCAGGACGGCGTTCAGGACGAGGGCCACGGCAGCCGCGCTCCCGATCGCCACGAGTCGCGCTCCGTGTGCCCGGAGCCCCATGAGCCCGTTGAAGCTGAACAGCCCCAGGCCACGCAGCACGACCAGGAGGACCAGCACCTGCACCATCTGGACCGAGTCCTCGTAGGAGGAGCCGAGGACCGACGGCAGCAACGGTGCCCCGAAGAAGATGGCCACCGCCGCGAGGGTCCCGTACGCAGCGCCCACCGCCGTGTAGTTCAGCGACCGCTGCAAGTGCTCCCTCTTGCGGTCGGGGTCGTGCTGCAGGAAGCGTCGGTGCGACGCCGCCACCAGAGCCTTGATCGGCGCCACCGCCACCTGCACCGCCCGGTACGCGGCCGCGTAGAGGCCTGCGGTGACGGGGTCTGCCAACCGCACCATGAGGATCTTGTCGGCGTCCTCGTGCACGGCGAAGGACAGGAGCGCGGCGGCGAAGGACCCGGCGTCACGGAAGTTCCGGACGGTGGGCCGCTGCCAGCGCGGGGACAGCCCGTCGTGCAGGCGGAGGTGCAGCAGCACGCCACCGGCCGCCAGCACCCCCAGGACGCAGTAGCTCCACCCCACCGCTTCCAACGACAGCCCTCCGAGGACGGCGAGGAGCACCACGGACGCTGACCGGAGGACCAGGAGCACCAGCCTGGCCACGACCGACTGCCGGTAGAGGTCCATCGCCTGGAGATAGCTGGCACCCAGCGCCACCACCCCGGAGCCGATGAGCTCCGCGACCGCGAGCAGCAGGAACACCCGGGTGGACAACTCCGGGAAGAGGAGCGGCCGCAGCGAGAAGCCGATCACCAGCATCGCCGAGGTGGCACAGCAGAGCAGCGCGAAACAACGCGCGAAGGCGCCGTGCGGCTCCTCCCGGTCGCGGACGATGCTCTGCATGAGCAGCTGGGACAGCGACGCGTAGGACAGCATGCCCAGGGTCGCGACCAGCGCCTGAGCGCCTACGAAGTACCCATAATCGGCCGGTCCCAGCCTCGTCGTGATGAGGTACATCACCACGAGGCCGGAGATCATGGTCAACGCCTCGACGCTCGACGCCCACACGGTGTCACCCGCCAGTCGGCCGACTCGACTCCGCCACACCCGGACGATTCGTGTCAATCCAGTGCTTGGCGCGGCATGGCGTCCGCCGCGGTCCCCGGCGGTACCCCTCGACATCTCACGCCCCCCAGCTAGGGGGCGCACCGGCTACCCGACGGACTTCCGTCCGCCGGGAAGATCCGGGTACGCTCTCGCCGAGTGGACCTGCGGATTGCCGTCTCAAGGTGGACGTTCCTCCGGCAAGCAACGCAATGAGGAGCAGCCCGTTTCCGGTGAAGGGCTCACTCTCCGTGATGGCCGTCAGCAGCAGCAGCACCATCACCCCGAGTGGCCATGCGCCTGCCTGGTGCGCGCGGGCCTGCAGTGCACCACGAAGCGTGACGATCAACAGGACGACGAGCAGGGCCAGACCGACCCCGCCCACCTGGAGCCAGATGTCCAGATAGCCGCTGTGTGCATAGAAGGCGTCGAAGCGCGACTCCCGCCAGAGGGCCAGGGTCACAGGGGAAGTTTCACCCCAGACACCACCGAACCCGTACCCCAGCAGGGGCCGCTCGTCTATCGCAGTGTCCACCGCAGTCCAGATGGCACGACGGCCCGTCAACGACGTGTCCCGCCCCAGCGCAGCGAAGAACACCTCAGGCCACAGCACGGCGACTGCGGCAAGCACGCCGAGCGCCGATACGGCTGCCGTGTCGGCCGCAATTCGGACCCGAAGCGACCCGTTCGCATCTCTGAGAGTGAACCAGGCCATCACCACTGCAGCAGTGGCGCCGGCTGCTAGCGCACTGGCGGATTGGCTCCCGATCAGCAGCACCGCCACGAGGCCCAGCCACAGGCGCCGCGGCCAGCCCCGCGGTAGCTCCGACCACAATGTGATGGCCGCCAACGCACAGAAGAAGCCCAGCCCGTTCTTGTGCGGGAACGGCCCGTGCCATCCCGGGGCTCCGTCGCCGCCCGGCTCCGTTGCCCAGCCAGGTAGCGCCACCAGCGTGACGACCGAGACCACCAGTACGTATTTCACAGCACGGGCGAGAACGCGCCGAGCACCCGCGGCACCGAGCACCTGACTCGTCGCCCAACCGACGAGCAGGAGTGCGACCAGATCGACGAGACGGCGAACACTCGTCTGCGGATCAGCGGACCAGATGTAGGACGCCAGGCACCAGAGGCCGAAGAGGGCGAGCGGGACGGACAAGCGAAGACGTCCGCGCTCGCCCCTCGGCAGGAGCAGCAGCAGCAGCACGGCCCACACGGGCAGGAGCCGCAGGAGCCACCTGGTGACGAGGAAGTCCGACCACTGCGACAGGACGAATGCGCTAGCCAGGAGCAGCGCCGCCGACGTGTGCACCCTTCGCCACGTCGGCGGGAGCGCCACTGCGCCAGTGCAGACCGTCATCGGTCGTTGAGGACCACGTGCAGGGGAGCCTCGCTCTTGGCATCGAGGACGCGCATCGCCAGGCGCAGGTCCGTCTCGAATTGCTCGAGAACGGGCACGACGAGAACCACACTGTCGCTCTCGCGCACAGCCGTCGTGGCGAACGTAGAGCTCAGCAGCGAGGACGCATCGATGATCACCACGTCGTACCCCGCCCCCTGCTCGATGGCAACGCGGACGTCGTCCGAAGACAGGGTTGCCGGTTCGCTGCGATGAGCGACCGTCAGGCCAGGGAGCGCGCCATCGCTCCACTGCCACTCATTCGGTGGCGGCCCGCTCGGGCGGCCAGCCAGCGCGTCTGCGCCGCGACGGTCGCCAGCCACGGCGCGGTGTCGTGACGCCCGACCTCGCCGTCGCTCAGGGCCTACCCCCGCCGAGTTGCGGATGTCGAGCTGTGACGGCATCAGGAACGCCACGTCCGCCAGAGGCCCGCTCGTCACCACGGCCACCCGCAGCCCGTCCCGAGCGAGCCTCATGGCCAGCAGCGAGGCGACGGTCGAGCACCCCGCCGAGGACGCGGCGCTGCAGCAGGTGATCACCACCCGGTCCGAGGTGCCCTTCTCGACGTCCACCAGCGCAGCGAGCCGACCCATCGGCTCGTCCATCCGGGCAAGCAACTGATCCCTTTTCAGGCGACCGAGACCTCGGACGTGCGGGAGCGTGGTCAGGATCGGTCGTCCGGTGAGGGACTCAGCCTGCAGCGCATCCGCGACCCGAGGGCGTCGCACAGCCCGGATGACCATGGCGAGCGTGCCGAGCAGCCCACCGATGACCGCGCCCCCCAGGACGCCGGCCGGCAGCGTGACGGTCCGTGTCGACGTTGCATCTCGCGCTTCGTCCACGACGCGCGTCGCGTCGCGAAGGACTCCAGGACGTGAGAGTTCGGCCACCGACGCCGTCAGCTGCGCGTACTGGGTGGTCAACGCCCCAGCCAGCGAGTCGGAGAGGTCCTCGGTCGCGAGCCTGCCCTCGAGCAGCTCAGCTTGCGCCTCAAGCGCCTGCCGCTGCGCGTCCAGTGCCGCCTGCGCAGCGTTCTCTCTCGTCTGCACATACGTGTCGGCGACTGCGTTCGCCAGGTCCCTGGCCTGTGCTGGGGTATCGGCACGGGCAGTGACCAACACCACATCGCTGCCCGTCACGTGCGACAACTCGAGCGAATCCAGCACCTGCTGCGGGCCCAAACTAGGCGCCAGAGCCTGCCCCGCCTGTTCCGCGATCGAGAAGCTGCGCAGAAACTCCATCTCGCCGGTCACATAACGTTCGGGATCGCCCGTGAATGGCGTTTGCCCAGGTGCCGTCACAGCGTTGCTGTCCATGACGATAACCGCCGAGGCCTCATGCTCGGCGGGCAGCACAACCCAGCTGATCAGTCCGACCAGCGCGCCCATCAGCGCGCAGGCGAGGATGATGCGCGCGGACTTCCTGACCACCTGGAACAGGAGCTGGAGTTCCACAGGAAACCTTTCGTCGGCATCTCCCAGCCTATTGGCACACGAAGCTGGGTCGTCGCAATACTAGTGAAGCCTGACACCGGCGAAGCCGGTGCGAACACGCCAGACCCGCACTCCCTACCCTTCGGAGCGAGAGACTGCCACTCCCCGACCGGCCCGTGCAGCGAGCCCCAGCGACCGCCAGGCGTGGCCTTGCACCGACCTACCGCGCAGGTTGAACACGTCCCGCCCGCCAAACTGTAGCGGGAGCAACGCCCCTCGTGAGCGGGCAGCGGCGCAACGAGAACGGCAACGGCGTCGCGGGTTCAAGTGTCGAGGAGCGTGCGCGATTTCGATACCCCACCGGATCAAAGGAAGCGACATCGCACGAGATGCATTGAACCGAGACGAAGAGACCACTGGCCCCCAGTGTGCGGTAGTGCATCGACGCCCGCGCTCAGGTCAGATCGCCGACACTCTCATCAAATTGGTTGGCGCGAATTCTGGCGATCGCTCGTACTACCAATACTTCACCCCTGCCCTGGCGCATCCTCGGCCTGCTTCCGCCGTCCGCGTCGATGAGCGCGGCCGGTATGGGAACGCGATGGAAAGTGCTGACAGGCCTAGCAGCGGATGATGGACACGGACGCTGCCTCTCCGATCGACGTTCTCGGCACCAGAGGCGAGACGAGGAGCAACCGCCAGGCGGACGCGGGTCCCGTCGAGCCAGACCCGGCCGAGCTCGTCATCTCCTCGTGCCGGCAGTTCACTCCGCGGCCATCCCTGCGCCCTCCGTCGCAGGGCGGCGGTACAGGTCGTAGGTCCGACCCCGCAGGCCGGCGAACATGCCGGCGGCGCGGGCTGCGCGCATGAGTCCGCTCACGCACGATGCGCGGCTCCCGGTGAGGGCGCCTACCAGGGCGGCGCCTCCACCAGTCAGGCCCCAGAAGACCCCGCTGAGCGCACGCCGAAAGGGGCGCCCGGGAGGCCAGCCAGGGCGTGAACGATCGAGGAGCCCAAGCGTCCCACCCTTGCGGTACTCGCGCCGCAGCAGGTAACGGACCGACAGCCGCTCCGGAGGAACAGGCTCGCGTACGACAGCAGTCGGCTCCCAGAAGATCCGTGCGCCAGCGTGCACTGCCTGACGGAAGAACAGCTGGTCTTCACCCCCGGACGTGCCCAACACCGGATCGAACTGAAGTCCGCAGCGGCGAAACAGCGCCGTCTCCAGGAGGACATTGGAGGTGTAGGCCTCGGAGACCCACACCGGCACCGGGCTACCCGCGGTCGAATGAAAGATCGACCGTTTGAGCCAGGCCGGCGCTTCCGCGGGGTAGACAGCCACCACCGGCCCGGTGACGACGTCGGCGGACGTCCGGCCGTGGGCGTCCAACAGTCGCTGCAGCCAGTCGGGGTCGGGCAGTTCGTCATCGTCGATGAGGGCAAGCAGGGGCGCACGATCACGTGCCCTTCTAAGCACCTCGTTGCGACCGGCGGCGATGTTCCCCGCACCCAAAGGCACGTACTCAGAACCGGGTCCAAGGTCAGCTGCAAAGCACTCCACCACCGGCTTGGCCTCTAGACCCGGCGAGTTGTCGACCACCAGCACCTGCAAGCGTGGCGCCGAACCCGGGGAGAAGCGCAGTTCCCCTAGTCGCCCGAGCAGAGAACGCAAGAGTTCCGGCCTCCGGTGGGTGAGAATACCGATGACCACGTCGATGTCGCTGTGGCTGCTCCGCGCCAGTTCGTCGCGCCCACTCATCTGTACCTCCCTCCCCATACAACTGACTGCATCAACGGAGGTTTCCGTGTGCCCCTCGCGCATCAGTCCGCCAGCGACGGTGTGGGCGGCCCTGCCGCCCCATAGCCGCATGCGCTGGCCATTGCCTGGAAGGGCCGTCCGCCTCGGGCCAGTAGATAGGATTTGAGTGCTCGCCGTCGACGGTAGGCCAGAACCGCTTCGACCGTGTAACGGCGCCACAACCTTCCGGGCTCACGAAGAACTCGGATGAGCCAGTTGACCTTCAGTCGATAGGCGAAGGATGGGTAATAGGTGGGGGATGCAACCTGGTCAAGCCATCCACCGCACGTGAGCAGCACTTCGTGACTCATTCCGCACTCGACGAGATCCAGGACATAGTTGTCCTGCAGGGGAGCACCCAGACCCACGACGACGACTTGGACGTCCAATTTCAGCAATCGGTTGGCCAGGTCACTGGCTGTAGGCAGCTCGCCGTATCCATCGCACGTGAACACGACTTTCGGTGCGGAAGGAAGAGCCTCGATGGCCCGTGCCGCCGCGTCAAGACTTGGTCGCTGACTTCCCACGAGGGCCACACGACACTTCTCCGGGACACGATCGAACAGGCGAGGCAGGACCAGGTCCGCGCTCGTCCGCGGCGCCGCGGGCGCAGTCAGCCACCTCAAGAGGAGGCCGTCGATTCCGACATAGTCGAAACGGTCGATGGGAACCGAAGCGGCTAGCGACCGGGACATCGACGCATGATTGAACCAGGTGATCGCTGCGCCTCGGCCGACGGTGACCGCATCCGCGAGGTGCGAAGCCAGGTTCGCCGACCACCGCTCCTCAGCCAGCTCGGTGACTTTGTGCGACTGCCCCACGACACCCTCCGTCTGTGTCGACCCCCCGACCGGGCCGCTTCTTCGCTTCTCTCGGCGACTGTTCTCGCATTCTCGCCCCACTCTCCCATCCCCGCGGCTTCCCTGTGTGTTCACAGTGCCACCCTCACCCTCCAGGGTGGGGTCACACCTTGGCGGGAGGTAGACGACGGGTGCCGGGCCAACGCGCCGCTCTCGCCCCGCGCATCGCTCTCGGGCGGTGACGGGCGGGAAGCCGGGCGCCGGCGTGGGCCACTTCCTCAGCGACCGGATGACACTGGATCGGATTCGCTGCCATTGACAATGGCAGCATTCGGCGGGCCACCGACGGCGCTGACACGACTTTCCGCATCGTCATCCGGACCGCGGCTAGGCAGCCAGACGTCTTACCACTACCTCAATCGCCATCGGCTGCCTGGCTTGAGGGACATGGGTGCATCGGGCAACAACTGGCCTTGGAGAAGAACCTATGGCTACGACGGCGCACAACAGCCTGTTGCCCTCATTCTTGTCGACGCCATTGCCGAGGGCCCGGACCCGCACACCATGCGCCGCCCCGCATTCGCTGTGGGGAGTGGGGGCCCAGACGACAGCAAGCATCAACCCGCTGCCTCCAGACCAGAGCCAAGCTGCTGTATCAGCGCAGCAAAACGAAGGTGGGAGCCGCAACACTAGGCCGGTCACGATGGTCGCCCGGGCCGGTGGAGCCGACGGTCATCGAGCGGATCGATGCCTTCGGTAACCCCGCCGACGCCACTTCGTCCTCGGCCCACCGGTCCGAACCCGACGCAAGCCCTTCCCGCCCTCGGGGCTCACTATGGCATGGGCAACGACCCGATCTGTTCCAAGAACCGGGTCAGCCCCGATTGTGCCGCCGTGGACCGCCGGACTTCATCACAGAACTCCAGCCGGGCTGCCTGTCTCGTCTGGATCACACATCAGACGCTTCGGCCGGAGGCCCGTCGGACCACGCGAAGGACCGGTAAAGCTGCTCGCGCGCTTGCCACGACCGGTAGAGCAAGCATCCATCGCGGCTGCAATGGGTCGGTGCGAAACGTTCGTGCTATCCAACGGAGCGCCTTGCGGCGTTCACCCATTGCGGCATGGGCGAAGGCCAGCCTGCCCATGAGGACAGCAGACCCTCGCCGGTCGGACCACAATAAAGGATGCTTTTCGGTCAGGTACAGCAATGCCGCAACGATGATGTGCCATCGGTCGTAGAACCATGACGTACTGTGCCACCGCACGCGCGTCAAGGGAGCTAACACAATTTGTATCGGCTCAATCGAAGTGGCTCGCAGAAGCCAGTCGAAGTCTTCACCATAACTGCTCGGTATCTGCTCATCAAACAGTCCGACTTCATTCACCAGGTACATCCGCTCAACCACGACAGTCGACTGGTGAACCGTCTGCGTCCGACTACGCAAGAGATCGGAGAACTGCAGAATACTGGACCCAAGGCTACGCTCCGACACTTGACCACCGTCGTCGACCAGGATGGTCGTCGCCACGGCTCGTCTTCCGCTGCGTTGCATTTCGTCTACTTGGCGGCGGATTTTCTCGACAGCCCAGACATCGTCGTCGTCAAGAAAAGCGATTAGGTCGTGGGATGCAGCCTGAATCCCCGTATTTCGAGCGCCGGCCGGCCCGGGCGTGCGCGTGTTCACCGCGACCTGGACTGGCCGGGTGGGAGTCGACGATTCGGCCAGTGACGCATCCGCGTCACTGTGGTCGAATACGACGATGGTTTCAATGAGTCCGTCGAAGTCCTGGGCTTGGACGGACGCGAGTGCCTGCTGCAGGAAGTCTGGTCGGCCTCGTGTGGGAATCACCACGGAGACGCTGGGGCGGTTACCGTCTTGCTCCACGGGCGTTTTCCTCTCTCGGCGTGAGGCCGCAGAGTACTAGCTGTTCTGATCCGCCAGTTTGGTGACGCGAGCGACGGGAGGTTGGCCACCGAGGCGGTAGACCGAGCCGTGGTCGAGCAGCACCCGGCTCGTGGTGACCCCGCAGCCGGCGACCATGCCAGCGCCCGGGTCCTAGAGGCGACCCCGGCCTCCTTGCGATCGTCGACGCGTGTTTCAGTGCAGGCCAGCCGGAAGCGGCCGTCGACGGCGTGGTGCCGGTGGCCGTAGCCCGGCGGCGCGGTTCCTTAATCTTCTGAGCGGCGACGCGGCCGTGCACCCGGCGCCTGCCTCCGTTCGGAGTTCGTCCAACTCTTCACATGTATTTGCACCATCTCGCCGGGCGAGGTTGACGTAGCGGACCGGCGTGCCCCGACGGTGGGCATGCTGGTGGACGGGGTCGTCCTAGTCGCACTGGCTTGTCTGCCTGACTGAGTGAGTCCAGCGAGCTGCCTCTATCAGACTGCGAGGAGCATGGCTGGCCGCACAGCTCTGCTTGACGCCATGCCCGGTCGCTCGGGGAGCCTGTCCGCCAGCTGACTGGCCGCCCCGGGTCGCTCGGTCACCCTGCCCCCATGTTCGGCCGGTCGAGGTGCAGCGTCTGCAACTTCGCCCAATGCTCACGTTACGAGCACTTCCTCGTAGATCTGGACGAACTCTTCCGCCCGGCTGTCCCAATCGAATTGGGCCATCCGCCTCTTCCCCGCTTCCCCCATACGGACGCGCAGCTGCGGTGCGGAGTCCAGCATGCGAATGGCCTCGGCCAAGCCGCGCACCGTGTCCGCCGGGCTCGAGGGGGTGATGCGGATCCCGGCGTCCTCTCCGACCAGTGCGGCGGGGCCACCGGTGTCCAGGCAGAGCACCGGACGCCCCGCCGCCATGGCCTCGAGGCACACCGAGCCGCCGGAGTCGTGCAGGCTGGGGTGCACCAGCGCATGGCACTCGGTCAACGCATCCATGGTCTCCACCCGTCCGAGCGCGCCCAGGAAACGCACCTGCTGGGCAACGCCCAGCCGCTCCGCCAGTCGCTCCAACGAGGCGCGCTCGGGTCCGTCCCCGACGATCCAGTACTCGGCGTCCGGGAGCCCGGCTGCTGCGAATCCGGCCAGGCCGTACTGGAACCCCTTCCAGTGCAGGAGCTGGGCGATGCTGATCAGCCGTAGCGGCCCGTCGGAGCCGAATGGCCGCGACCCCAGCGCCTCGATCTCCTCCTGGGGCAAGCACACCCCCGGGAGGGTGCGGACCGTCCGGGCGCCCAGAGCGCGGAGCCGCGTGGAGGTCTCCTCGGTGGTCCCGTAGGCCAGCACGCTGCGTCGCGCGCTCAGCCGGACGAAGGGGTCTCGTGCACCCAGGGCGCGGATGCCATCACGCGCGGCCTCGTAGAGCCTCCCGCGGATGCCCAGACTCGGGTAATGCGAGCGGGGAGCTGACTCACCACCACCGACGGGCCCCCAGATCAGGGGCACGGGCAGCAGGAAGAGGAACGTCGGCATCCAGAACTTCATCAGCGTGATGTGATGGACCAGATGGAAGTCCACTCGGCGGTGCAGTCGCTTGGCAACGACGTAGGCCAAGACCTGCCACGGGTAGTAGTAGAGGCTCCATCGCATGTGCCGCCCCTGCGTTCGCCGCGACATCCACGACGGCAGGTCGCAGTAGACGAAGTTCAAGTCAGCGCGAGGAATCCGGCTCAGCTCCCGCTCGATCTCCGGCCGGTTCGCGGTGCTGGTGAGCACCCACACCTCGTGATGCTTCGCCATGGCCTCGGCGAACCCCCAGCCCGTCCCCGGATCCGACCCTCGACCGGGGCTGCAGTCAAAGGCAGAAATGAGAACTCTGCGAGACGTTGCGGGCATGGCGGAAACGTAAGGACTCGTTCAGGTAATGGGAAGACGAACCATGATCGATCGGTGACATATCGGCACGAGCACCCGATCGTGTGAATGCGGCAGCAGGTTCCCGCACGTCCCACCGTCCAGTGCTATAGGCGCGCTGGCCATCCAAGGCGCGAACTCGAAGCAGGATCCGTGTTGACGGTTGATGTGGTGCGCCGACGACTTCCGGCACGAATGAGAATGTGCGCTAGGTTGCGTGCCGGTTGTCGGGAGTCGGTATTGCCGTGGTGGCACGGCCCGTCCAGGGGGAGCGCACCGTCGTGGCTGGCCGGACCTGGGGCGCCGTCGTCGCCGGCTACGTGGTGAGGGCGACCGCCCTGTCCACGGCCACTGGTCGCGCGGTCACCGACCCGTGACGGCCCACCGGCGTTCCGAGCATCGAGTCTGGCTCGTCGAGGAGTTCGGGCACGGCGGCATCGGCCGGTACGCGGTCGACGTCGCCAACCTGGTCGCCCCCGTCTCCGACGTCGTCGTCGCCACCACGGACGGCGGCCCGGTGGGCGGGCTGCGCGCGACCTCGGCCGTCTGGTTTCCCCGTGGGGCCGGTGGACCGGTGGGCAAGGCGCGGGCAGCCCTGGTCGGTCTACTGCGCGCGGCGCGGTCCGTGCGCCGGGGTGACATCGCCTGGGTGCACCTGGGCATGCGGCCGTCCTACGAACTGCCACTGGTGGCGACGCTGCGTGCCTGCGGGGCCGTCGTGGTGGCCACGGTGCACAACCGGGCGCCACAGGTCAGGGACCAGGACTCGCGACTGGTGGTGGCGGCGGCCCGCCGGGCGCAGCACGTGGTCGTGCACACCGACGCCATGCAGGCCTGGGCCGAGACGCGGCGGATGAACGTGGTTCGGCTGCCCTTCCCCCCGCCGGACATCACCGCCGAGGCGCCCGCCGGGAGTGCCGACCCTGACGAGCGAGCGGCGTTGGGGCTCCCCACCGACCGGATCGTTGTTGCCCTCCTCGGCTACCTCTATCCCTACAAGGGACCCGACGTCCTGCTGCGAGCTCTGGCCGCGGCCCGGGTTCAGGACCCGGACCTGCCGGTGCACGTCCTCATGGCCGGGCGGCCGTGGCCCGAGCTGGACCTGCCCGCGCTGGCTGCATCCCTCGGGGTGGACCCGGTGGTCACGCTGCGCCCCGGGTGGCTCGAGGAGTCCACCCTTGCGCAGTTGCTGGCCGCGGCGGACGTCGTGGCGCTGCCCTACCGCAGCATCGACAACTCGGGCATGGCCGCGTTGGCGCGCAAGCGCGGGGTGCCGGCCGTGGCCAGCGACCTGCCGCTGTTCCGGGACATCTACCGGGACGCGGCGCTGTTCGCCCGACCCGGCGACGTGCATGACCTCGCGGCGGCCCTGCGCCTGCTGCCGAGCCGGCTACCTGACCTGAGGGCGGCGGCGCGCCTGCTCCCGGCCGATGAGCTGGCGCCCGCATATCAGGACTTCATCCGTGCGATGCTCGCCGGGCCGGGACCTGTGACGCCACCTGCCGGCGACTGAGAGACCTGCGCTTCCCGCTGACCCGCCACGCATGGCATGGCGTGTCCCGGGGGGACACGCGGTAGCGGTCTGTGCACGTGCGACTACGCGCCCTATCTTCTTCATCGCTGGCTGCCGGCCGGCGGGTGAACGGGGGGAAGCAGCAGGGTGCACGCCGCAGCACAGGGTCCGGGGACCACCGGCCGCCACCGCCGCATCGACGTGGGCGCCACGCTCACCGAGACCGGGCGCCACCACGCCGTCTCCGTCGAGCCGCAGGTCGCCCCGGCCGCACCTCCTCGCTACGCGTACGGCGCGCCTGACCTGCCCCCTCCCCCGCCGCTGGTCACCCCTAGAGCTCCCCGGTACGCCGCTCCCGACCTGCCGCCTCCCCCGCCGCTGCAGACCGACCGCCACCGCGCCGCCGAGCAGCGCCGCCCCGCCGAGCAGCGCCGCCCGGCCGGGAAGCAGATCCGCCGGACCAAGGCCCCGGCGAAGCCGCGCCCGCGCACCGCCAGCCGGCTCACCCAGCAGATCGTGGCCTGCAGCGCCCTCGTCGTGATGGCCCTCGCCCCGGTGCTCGCCCGCTCCAGCAGCAACCTGGGCCTGCACGACGCCGTCGCCGCCGATGTCGCCGCCGTCCCCGAGCGCGAGGACGCCACCCGCGCCGAGCTCGAGCGTGGCAGTCAGCTCGCCGACCCCACGTCCGCGGGCATCGGCGACCCTTACAGCCGACCGACTGCCCCCACCGACCCCGCCACCGTGGCCGCCACCAACGAGGTCCCTGACGACGTCGAGGTCACCCCCGAGGGCCAGGCCGTCGACGCGGTACCCGAGCCCGCCCCGCTTTCCCCGGAGCCGGCCGCCGTGGCGCCCCCCGTCATCACACTCGTCCCCTCGACGCCCGCCACCGTCGGCACCCCCGCGCCGAACACCGCCCAGCGGTCGACGCCCCGGACGGTGCTCACCCCGCAGACCGTGCCGCAACCCATCAGCACCGCGCAGCCCGTCCGGCCGGCACCCACGCAGCCGAAACCCCCGGCCCCGTCCGTCCCGGCCGGCTCCCCCGCGCCCAGCGACCCGGCGGCGCCGTCCGCGGTACCCACCACCCCGGCGCCGGCCCCGGAGACCCCGGCCGCCACCCCGACCACCGAGGCGCCCGAGCCGACCGAGGGCCTGCTCGGCGGCATCATCGGCACCGTCGGCGACCTGCTCGGCGGCTGACCGCGCCCACCGCACCACCGGCCGCCCGGAGAGAGGGGCGTCCGCCGGAGCGCCCGCCGACCCGTTCGTCGTCCAGGTCAACTGGCTGCTCGGCGCCACCGGCGGCAAGGAACAGCTCGCCCGCCGCTCCGGCAACCGGGTCAGCGTGCGCACCCTGGACAACTGGGCCGCCGGCCGCTGTCCCCGCGACAAGATTCTCCGGAGCCGTCCGGGACCTCGACGCCTGGGCGCTCGAGCGCGTCCCGGGGTACCCCGGTGGTGGCGCACCGCGTGTCATCGAGTCCTGCGGGCGGTCCCCGCTCCGCCCGGTCGCCGGCGCGACGGCAGCACCACCCCAGCCGGTCGCCGACGGCGAGCCCGCAGCGGCGCCGGGGCGTCGTCGCCGGCTCCGCTGGGCCGCTCCCCTGGTGGCGGTGCTCGTGGTGGCGGTGCTCGTGGTGGCGGTGCTCGTCGTGGCGGTGCTCGTCGTGGCGGTGCTCGTCGTGGCGGTGCTCGTCGTGGCGGTGCTCGTCGTGGCGGTGCTCGTCGTGGCGGTGCTCGTCGTGGCGGTGCTCGTCGTGGCGGTGCTCGTCGTGGCGG
>NZ_JBJHAQ010000029.1:0-50223 GCF_054051115.1 Modestobacter sp. SYSU DS0904
GAGGGGGCGGGGGGAGGTGCTGACCACCCCCCGCGGGCCCCGCGACCCTGGGCGGGGGGTGGGGGGGGGCGCGCCCCCCCCCCCCCCCCCCCCCCCCCCCCCCCCCCCCGGCGCCCTCCTTGGACAACACCAGAAAGTGCAGTAACTAGCCCCTGAAAGGGGTCACTCAGTGCTCGACGTCAACTTCTTCGACGAACTGCGCATCGGCCTGGCCAGTGGCGACGACATCCGTCAGTGGTCGCACGGCGAGGTGAAGAAGCCCGAGACCATCAACTACCGCACCCTCCGCCCGGAGAAGGACGGTCTCTTCTGCGAGAAGATCTTCGGTCCCACCCGGGACTGGGAGTGCTACTGCGGGAAGTACAAGCGCGTCCGCTTCAAGGGCATCATCTGCGAGCGCTGCGGCGTCGAGGTCACTCGCGCCAAGGTGCGTCGTGAGCGGATGGGCCACATCGAGCTGGCCGCGCCGGTCACCCACATCTGGTTCTTCAAGGGCGTCCCCTCGCGCCTGGGCTACCTGCTCGACCTGGCGCCCAAGGACCTCGAGAAGATCATCTACTTCGCCGCCTACATGATCACCTCGGTCGATGACGAGGCGCGGCACCGCGACCTCCCGACCATCGAGGCCGAGATCAGCGCGGAGAAGCACAACCTGGAGACCCGGCGCGACGCCGACGTGGAGGCCCGCCAGCAGAAGCTGGAGGCCGACCTCGCCGAGCTCGAGGCCGAGGGCGCCAAGTCCGACGTGCGCCGCAAGGTCCGTGAGGGTGGCGAGCGCGAGATGCGCCAGCTGCGCGACCGGTCGCAGCGGGAGATCGACCGCCTCGACGAGGTGATGGACACCTTCCGCAAGCTCGAGGTCAAGCAGCTCATCGCCGACGAGGGCCTCTACCGCGAGCTGCGCGACCGCTTCGGTGAGTACTTCGAGGGCGGCATGGGCGCCGCGGCGCTGCAGAAGCTCCTCGCGAGCTTCGACCTCGACGCGGAGTCCATCTCGCTGCGCGAGACCATCCGCAGCGGCAAGGGTCAGCGCAAGCTGCGCGCGCTCAAGCGGCTGAAGGTCGTCGCCGCGTTCCAGCAGACCCAGAACTCGCCGCTGGGCATGGTGCTGGACTGCGTCCCGGTCATCCCGCCGGACCTGCGCCCGATGGTGCAGCTCGACGGTGGTCGCTTCGCCACCAGCGACATGAACGACCTGTACCGCCGGGTGATCAACCGGAACAACCGGCTCAAGCGACTGCTCGACCTGGGCGCGCCGGAGATCATCGTCAACAACGAGAAGCGGATGCTCCAGGAGTCCGTGGACGCGCTGTTCGACAACGGCCGTCGCGGCCGGCCGGTCACCGGTCCGGGCAACCGCCCGCTGAAGTCCCTGAGCGACCTGCTCAAGGGCAAGCAGGGCCGGTTCCGGCAGAACCTGCTGGGCAAGCGCGTCGACTACTCCGGCCGGTCGGTCATCGTCGTCGGCCCGCAGCTGAAGCTGCACCAGTGCGGCCTGCCCAAGCAGATGGCGCTGGAGCTGTTCAAGCCGTTCGTGATGAAGCGGCTGGTCGACCTCAACCACGCGCAGAACATCAAGTCCGCCAAGCGGATGGTGGAGCGCGCGCGGCCGGTCGTGTGGGACGTGCTCGAGGAGGTCATCACCGAGCACCCGGTGCTGCTCAACCGTGCGCCGACCCTGCACCGTCTGGGCATCCAGGCCTTCGAGCCCCAGCTGGTCGAGGGCAAGGCCATCCAGATCCACCCGCTGGTCTGCACCGCGTTCAACGCGGACTTCGACGGTGACCAGATGGCGGTGCACCTGCCGCTGTCGGCCGAGGCCCAGGCCGAGGCCCGCATCCTGATGCTGTCCAGCAACAACATCCTGAGCCCGGCCGACGGTCGTCCGATCACCGCGCCGACCCAGGACATGGTGCTGGGCCTCTACCACCTGACCTCGCTCGGCGGGTCGGTCGAGGTGCCCGAGGGCGAGCGGCCCAAGTCGTACTCGACCACGTCCGAGGCCGTCATGGCCTTCGACATGGGTGCGCTGGGGCTGCAGGAGCGGGTGCTCATCCGGCTCGACGAGGTGTTCGGCGTCGACAACGGCCCGAACGAGCCGTGGGAGGCCCCGGAGGGCTGGGAGCCCGGCCAGCCGGCCGTCGTCTCCACCAGCCTGGGTCGCGTGCTGTTCAACGAGGCACTGCCCGAGGACTACCGCTTCGTCAACTACCAGGTGCCGAAGAAGGCGCTGGGCGCGATCGTCAACGACCTCGCCGAGCGCTACCCGAAGGTGCAGGTGGCGGCGACGCTGGACGCCCTCAAGGCGGCCGGCTTCCGCTGGGCGACCCGCTCGGGCGTGACCATCGCGATCGACGACGTCGTCACCCCGCCGGTCAAGCAGGCGATCCTGGACCGGCACGAGGACGAGGCCCGCAAGATCGAGCGCCAGTACGAGCGCGGCGTCATCACCGACGGCGAGCGGCGTTCGGAGCTGATCGAGATCTGGACCCGCGCGCGGGCCGAGGTCAGCCAGGCGATGGTGGACAACTTCCCCACCACCAACCCGGTCTGGGTCATGGTCAACTCGGGCGCCCGAGGCAACATGATGCAGATCAGCCAGATCGCCGGCATGCGTGGTCTGGTGGCCAACCCGAAGGGCGAGATCATCCCGCGGCCGATCAAGGCCAACTTCCGGGAGGGTCTGTCCGTGCTGGAGTACTTCATCTCCACGCACGGTGCCCGCAAGGGCCTGGCGGACACCGCGCTGCGGACCGCCGACTCCGGGTACCTCACCCGCCGGCTGGTCGACGTCTCGCAGGACGTCATCATCCGCGAGGAGGACTGCGGCACCGAGCGCGGCGTCATCATGCCGATCGGCACCGTGCTCGACGGGGTCGTCACCCGTGACCCGCACGTGGAGACCAGCGTCTACGCCCGTGCCCTGGCCGCCGACGTGGTGGCCCCGGACGGCACGGTCATCGCGCAGGCGAACTCCGACCTGGGTGACGTGCTCATCCAGGCGGTGGTCGACGCCGGTGTCGCGGAGGTCAAGGTCCGCTGCGTCCTGACCTGCGAGTCGCTGCTGGGCACCTGCGCCACCTGCTACGGGCGGTCGCTGGCCTCCGGCAAGCTGGTGGACGTCGGCGAGGCGGTCGGCATCATCGCCGCCCAGTCGATCGGTGAGCCCGGCACCCAGCTGACGATGCGCACCTTCCACACCGGTGGTGTGGCCGGTGCCGACATCACCCACGGTCTGCCGCGTGTGGTGGAGCTCTTCGAGGCCCGCGTCCCCAAGGGCAAGGCCCCGATCGCCGAGCTCGCGGGCACCGTCCGGATCGAGGACGGCGACCAGTTCCGGAAGCTGACCATCACCCCGGACGACGGTTCCGACGAGGTCGTCTACGACAAGCTGTCGCGCCGGTCGCGGCTCCGGGTCGAGGACGGCGGCCACGTCGAGGTCGGCGAGCAGCTGACCGAGGGTGCGGTCGACCCGCACGAGGTGCTGCGGATCATGGGCCCGCGCGAGGTGCAGCTGCACCTGGTCCGCGAGGTCCAGGAGGTCTACCGCAGCCAGGGCGTGTCGATCCACGACAAGCACATCGAGGTGATCATCCGGCAGATGCTGAAGCGGGTGACCATCATCGACTCGGGCGCGACGGAGTTCCTGCCCGGTGCCCTGGTCGAGCGGACGCTGTTCGAGACGGAGAACCGTCGGGTGGTCGCCGAGGGTGGCGAGCCGGCCTCGGCCCGTCCGGTGCTGATGGGGATCACCAAGGCGTCGCTGGCGACGGAGTCGTGGCTGTCCGCGGCCTCGTTCCAGGAGACGACCAAGGTGCTCACCGACGCCGCGATCCAGGGCAAGAGCGACAGCCTGCTCGGGCTCAAGGAGAACGTGATCATCGGGAAGCTGATCCCGGCCGGTACCGGCATCAGCCGCTACCGGAACATCACGGTCGAGCCCACCGAGGAGGCCCGCGCCGCGGTCTACACGATGGCCGGCTACGACGACGGGCAGTACTACAGCCCCGAGGTCTTCGGCTCGGGCACCGGCGAGGCGGTCCGCCTCGAGGAGTACGACTGGCGCTGACGCGCTGAATGACCTGGCGCTGACGCGCTGAATGACGGAGAGGCCCCGCACACCACTGGTGTGCGGGGCCTCTCTGCGTCCGCCGTCATGTGACGTAAGTGGGGCGGGGTCGGGCACGGATGGCACCGGACCGCGGTGCGATCCGGAGGATCGCGATCAGCACAGCCGGCGCATGGTCTCCACGGTGCGCAGCCGGCCCTCGCGGCTGTCGTCGAGCGGCTGCAGGTTCAGCGTGGTGACGCCGGCCTCGGCGAAGGCGGCGATCCGCTCGGCGACGTAGGACTCCGGGCCGATCAGCGAGGTGGCGCGGACCAGGTCCTCGGGGACGGCGGCCGCGGCCTCGTCCTTGCGGCCGGCGAGGTAGAGGTCCTGGATGGTCTCCGCCTCGGCCTCGTAGCCGTAGCGCCGGGCCAGGTCGTTGTAGAAGTTCTTGCCCTTGGCGCCCATGCCCCCGACGTAGAGGGCGATCCCCGGGCGGACGGCGTCCAGCAGGTGCTCGACGTCCTCCCCGATGGCCACCGGGACGCCGACGACGACGTCGAGGTCGCCCAGCGAGGGATCACGCTCGGACCGGCCGGCGGCGAGCGAGGCTCCCCAGACATCGGCGGCGCGCTCCGGGTGGAAGAAGATCGGCTCCCACTTCTCGGCGATCTCCGCGGCCAGCTGCACGTTCTTGGGACCCAGGGCGGCCAGGAGCACCGGCACCCGGTCGCGCACCGGCGTGTTGATCAGCTTCAGCGGCTTGCCGAGACCGGTGCCCTGTTCCGCGGGCAGCGGGACGGTGTACTTCGGTCCCCGGTGCTCCAGCCGTTCGCGTCGCCACACCTGGCGGCAGATCTCGATGATCTCCCGGGTGCGCTGGAGCGGGGCGTCGTAGGGCACGCCGTGCCACCCCTCGACCACCTGCGGACCCGAGGCGCCCAACCCGAGCGTGAAGCGGCCGCCGGAGACGAAGTCCAGCCCGGCGGCGGTCATCGCGATGAGCGCCGGAGTCCGGCTGTAGATGGGCAGGATGCCGCTCATCAGCTCCACACGCTCGGTCACCGCCGCCAGGTAGCCCAGCTGGCTGACCGCGTCGAAGGTGTAGACCTCCGCGACCATGGCCACGTCCAGGCCGGCCGACTCGAGGTCGCGCACCTCCGCGGCCGTCTGCCTGAAGTCCCCGGCGTAGCTCGCCTGGATCCCGATGCGCATGCGCCCTCCTCGGCGTCCGCGGCGCCCTGCTCTCCGTGGCCGGACGCCGCGCCCCGGTCCGCGCTCGCGCGTGGTGCGCCGCGAACCTCCCGGGGCGGTCGTCAGGCAGACGGCGCCGCTGCCCGGACGCTATCGGCCCGTCGGCCCGTCACCGGTGGCGCAGGGCCTCAGAGCGGGCGGACGGCGCCGATCACCTGCGTGACGACCCGGACGCCGTCGACGTCGTGCGGCACCCGCGCCCCGGCTCCGGCGTCGGTGAGGTCGACTCGGACCACGTAGCCGGCGTCCTGGCGGGCCAGCCCGACGGCGGCGATCCCGGGGTCGGCAGCGAGTCGGGACGCCAGCGCCTGCTTGGCGGCCCTGGCGGCGGCACGGTCGGACATGGACCCATCGTGCCCCGCCCAGGCGCCCGAGGACAGCTGTGCGGCCGCCTCACCCCTCCGGGGTCACCCCGACACCCACTCGACGCCGAGCCGGCTCAGCACCGTGGCCAGCGGGTTGGCGAAGGTCACCCCGCCACCGGCGCTGCCGCCGAACTCCGAGCCGGCGAAGAGCAGGCCGAGCGGGGCGCGGTCCGCACTCCGCCAGATCACCGAGCCGCTGTCCCCGCCGGCGCTGAACGCGCCGGTGAGGCCCTCGATCTCCACCTGGTCGTCGAAGGTGATGACGCGGTCGTCGTACTGCACGCCGACCCCGTCGACCTCGACGGCGGTGATCCGGCCGTGGGTGTGCCCGGTGGTGCGGCCGACCTTCTCCACCAGCTCGTCGGGGTCGACGGCGTCCGGCGCGCAGACGACCGCCAGGAGCGGGCCGCCCGGGTAGCCCGTGGGGTCGGCCGCCATCCCGGGGTCCAGCTCGGCCACCGCGGCATCGACCAGGTTGCCCGGACGGGCCTCGAACCGCACCGACCCACCGAGCCGGCCGACCCGGTCGGTGGTCGCACCGCCGTCGGCGGTGCCCGGCTGCAGGACCGGGTCTCCGATCGAGCCGGCGTCGCTCGCGGCGAGCACGTGGTTGTTGGAGAGCATGAGCAGGCCATCGGCGCCGGGGCGTCGGACGAACCCGCCCAGCGTCCCGGCGGTCACCCGCTCGTGCGCGACGGACAACCCGGGGCGCAGCGGGCGGACCCGCAGCCGCAGCTCGTCCGGGGTGGGGGAGCGGAACGCCCGGACCGTCCCGATCGCCCGGACGTCGACCTCGGCGAGGGCCGCCTCGCCCAGGCCGGCCAGGACCACGGCGGCGTCGGCCCGGCCGATGACGCGGACCGCCAGGTGCACCTGGTCCGGACCCACCGGGGCCAGCCCCAGGGCGACGCCGCTCCAGGCTGCGCCGGCCCCACTGGTCCGGGCGACGACGCCGGGCGGCCCCTCGGCGAGGCGTCGGGACAGCCGGTGCTTCAGTTCGCGGGCGGAGTCGGGCAGCACGGGCACCTCGCAGGAGCAGGACGGCAGGAGCAGGACGGCAGGAGCAGGACGTCACCGGGACGAGACCGAACGTAGTTGTGGGGTCCGACGGAAACGCGCCGGGCGCCCGCCCGTGGGTGTCGTCGACGACACGTGCGCTCGGCAGGGACACCGCGCCGGGGCCGGGGCTACAGTGGCCGCAGGTACGGTCCCGGCCGGTCGCCGCCGGACCCCGGGTGCGTGTTCTCCAGCGCTCCCGTGGTGTCGCGGTGACCGGGCACCCGGAGCCCGCCGTCCGTCCGGGAGTGGCCCGGGTGGCAGTCGGTCAGGAATGTCCGACACGCCCCCGGAGCTCTCCGGACGACCGGCTGGTCCGGTGCCCGCACAGGCAGAGGGACCCGGCTTTGACCGGGTCCACATGCCCGGGTATCGTGGTCAGCCGTGCCCAGGTTCATCTGGGCCTGCTCCCGTTCGCGGTGCACTCGAGCGCCTGCCGGCCACGCCGGCGGGGTGCCGGGGTCCGGTCCACCACCAGGTGGGCGGGCGTGCCGAGTCGCGGGGGGCGACGAGTCCGGTCCGAACAGCTGGCCGGTTCTCGCGAAGGGCGACACGCCCGAACGCGGGGGCCGGACGGTGTGGCGCGACCGGCCTCGGGTCGGGGAACCGGGCACACATGATCACCGCACCACCGTCAGCAGAACTCTCGAAGCACCATCCAGCGCAGGCAGGAGATCCAGGCCACCCATGCCCACGATCCAGCAGCTGGTCCGCAAGGGCCGCGAGGACAAGGTCGAGAAGACCAAGACCCCGGCGTTGAAGGGCTCCCCTCAGCGCCGCGGCGTGTGCACGCGCGTCTACACGACGACGCCGAAGAAGCCGAACTCGGCGCTGCGCAAGGTCGCTCGCGTCCGCCTCACCAGTGGCATCGAGGTCACCGCCTACATCCCGGGCGTCGGCCACAACCTGCAGGAGCACTCGATGGTGCTCGTGCGCGGCGGTCGCGTGAAGGACCTGCCCGGCGTTCGGTACAAGATCATCCGCGGTTCGCTGGACACCCAGGGTGTCCGGGGTCGCAAGCAGGCTCGCAGCCGCTACGGCGCGAAGAAGGAGAAGAGCTAATGCCGCGCAAGGGCCCCGCGCCGAAGCGTCCGCTCGTCGCCGACCCGGTGTACCAGTCCCAGCTGGTCACCCAGCTGGTGAACAAGGTGCTCGTCGACGGCAAGCGCTCCATCGCCGAGGCGATCGTCTACGGCGCGCTCGAGGGCGCCCGCGCCAAGAACGACACCGACCCGGTGGTCACGCTCAAGCGCGCGCTGGACAACGTCAAGCCGGCCCTCGAGGTCCGCAGCCGCCGCGTCGGTGGTGCGACCTACCAGGTGCCGATCGAGGTCCGCCCCTCTCGCAGCACCACCCTGGGCCTGCGCTGGCTGATCCAGTACAGCCGGGCCCGTCGGGAGAAGACCATGACCGAGCGCCTGATGAACGAGCTGCTGGACGCCAGCAACGGTCTCGGTGCCGCGGTCAAGCGCCGCGAGGACACCCACAAGATGGCCGAGTCGAACAAGGCCTTCGCGCACTACCGCTGGTGACGTCGATCCACCAGCAGCCGCTGCCCGCGGTGAACCCGGGCGACCCCCGGACCCCGCGCACGGACGAGAAGGAAGAGGAGTAAGGGAATGGCCCAGAACGAGGCCCAACTCGCCAAGACCCGCAACATCGGGATCATGGCGCACATCGACGCCGGCAAGACGACGACGACCGAGCGGATCCTCTTCTACACCGGTATCAACTACAAGATCGGTGAAGTCCACGACGGCGCGGCCACGATGGACTGGATGGAGCAGGAGCAGGAGCGCGGCATCACCATCACGTCCGCCGCGACGAAGTGCTCCTGGGCCGATCACGACATCAACATCATCGACACCCCCGGGCACGTCGACTTCACCGTCGAGGTGGAGCGCTCCCTGCGCGTGCTCGACGGTGCGGTCGCGGTCTACGACGGGGTCGCCGGCGTCGAGCCGCAGACCGAGCAGGTGTGGCGGCAGGCGGAGAAGTACAGCGTCCCGCGCATGTGCTTCGTCAACAAGCTCGACCGCACGGGCGCCGACTTCTTCCGTTGCGTCGACATGATGGTCGAGCGCCTCGGCGCCAACCCGCTGGTGCTGCAGCTGCCCATCGGGGCCGAGGCCGACTTCATCGGCGTCGTCGACCTGGTCTTCATGCGTGCGCTCACCTGGCGCGGTGAGACCAAGATGGGTGAGGACTACTCCATCGAGGAGATCCCCGCCGAGCTGGCCGACCAGGCAGCGGAGTACCGCGAGAAGCTCCTCGAGAACATCGCGGACTTCGACGACGCGCTCATGGAGGACTACCTCGCCGGCGAGGAGATCGCGCCCGAGCGTCTGAAGGCCGCGATCCGCAAGGCCACCATCGCCGGCCAGGTCAACCCGGTGATCACCGGCACCGCCTTCAAGAACAAGGGCGTGCAGCCCCTGCTCGACGCGGTCGTCGACTACCTGCCGAGCCCGCTGGACGTCGAGTCCATCGTCGGTACCGCGCTCGACGGCGAGACCGAGGTCCTGCGGCACGCCGACGAGAACGAGCCGTTCGCGGCGCTGGCGTTCAAGATCCAGACCGACCAGCACCTCGGCAAGCTCACCTACATCCGGGTCTACTCCGGCAAGCTCGATGCGGGCTCCCCGGTGCTGAACAGCACCAAGGACCGCAAGGAGCGCGTCGGCAAGATCTACCAGATGCACGCCAACAAGCGTGAAGAGCGCCAGGGCGTGGGCGCCGGCGAGATCGTGGCCGTCAACGGCATGAAGCAGACGACGACGGGTGACACCCTCTGCGACCCGCAGAGCCCGGTGATCCTCGAGTCGATGACCTTCCCCGCGCCGGTCATCTCGGTGGCCATCGAGCCCAAGACCAAGGGCGACCAGGAGAAGCTGGGCACCGCGATCCAGAAGCTCGCCGAGGAGGACCCGACCTTCCAGGTGAAGCTGGACGAGGAGACCGGTCAGACGGTCATCTCCGGCATGGGCGAGCTCCACCTGGAGATCCTGGTCGACCGCATGCGGCGCGAGTTCCGCGTCGAGGCCAACGTCGGCAAGCCGCAGGTGGCCTACCGCGAGACCATCCGCAAGAAGGTCGAGAAGGTCGACTACACCCACAAGAAGCAGACCGGTGGGTCCGGCCAGTTCGCCAAGGTGCAGGTCACGGTCGAGCCCCTCGAGGTCGCGGCCGACGGCCCGACCTACGAGTTCGTGAACGCGGTCACCGGTGGGCGCATCCCGCGGGAGTACATCCCCTCGGTCGACGCCGGTATGCAGGACGCCATGCAGTACGGCATCCTGGCCGGGTACCCGATGGTCGGCGTGAAGGCGACGCTGATCGACGGGCAGTACCACGAGGTCGACTCCTCGGAGATGGCGTTCAAGATCGCCGGCTCGATGGTCTTCAAGGAGGCCGCACGCAAGGCCAGCCCGGCCCTGCTCGAGCCGATGATGGCCGTCGAGGTCGTCACCCCCGAGGACTACATGGGTGACGTCATCGGCGACCTGAACTCCCGCCGCGGCACCATCCAGGCGATGGAGGAGCGCTCCGGCGCCCGCGTCGTCCGGGCCCTGGTCCCGCTGTCGGAGATGTTCGGCTACGTGGGCGACCTGCGCAGCCGCACCCAGGGACGGGCGAGTTACACCATGGTGTTCGACTCGTACGCCGAGGTCCCGGCCAACGTCGCCAAGGAGATCATCGCCAAGGCGACCGGCGAGTAACCGGCCGGTGGGCAGGGGCTCCCCGCCCCTGCTCCGCCGGCCCCGAGCACTGCCCACCCCCACGCACGCGCACGACTGCGAAGACACGGAGAGAGGAACCCAGTGGCCAAGGCCAAGTTCGAGCGGAACAAGCCGCACGTCAACATCGGCACCATCGGGCACATCGACCACGGCAAGACGACGCTGACCGCGGCGATCACCAAGGTGCTGCACGACAAGTACCCGGACCTCAACGAGGCGTCCGCCTTCGACCAGATCGACAAGGCGCCCGAGGAGAAGGCCCGCGGGATCACGATCTCGATCGCGCACGTCGAGTACCAGACCGAGAACCGGCACTACGCGCACGTCGACTGCCCCGGGCACGCCGACTACATCAAGAACATGATCACCGGTGCGGCGCAGATGGACGGCGCCATCCTGGTGGTCGCGGCGACCGACGGTCCGATGCCGCAGACCAAGGAGCACGTCCTCCTGGCCCGCCAGGTCGGCGTCCCCTACATCGTCGTGGCGCTCAACAAGGCCGACATGGTCGACGACGAGGAGATCCTCGAGCTCGTCGAGCTGGAGGTCCGTGAGCTCCTCAGCGAGTACGAGTTCCCGGGCGACGACGTCCCCGTGGTCCGCGTCTCGGCGCTGAAGGCCCTCGAGGGCGACGCCGAGTGGGGCGACAAGCTCATGGAGCTGATGAACGCCGTCGACACCGCGATCCCGGAGCCGGAGCGCGACATCGACAAGCCGTTCCTCATGCCCGTCGAGGACGTCTTCACCATCACCGGCCGCGGCACCGTCGTGACCGGTCGCGTGGAGCGCGGCATCGTCAAGGTCTCCGAGGAGATCGAGGTCGTGGGCATCCGCCCCGGTTCGACCAAGACCACGGTCACCGGCGTCGAGATGTTCCGCAAGCTGCTCGACCAGGGCCAGGCCGGTGACAACGTCGGTCTGCTGCTGCGCGGCATCAAGCGCGAGGACGTCGAGCGCGGGCAGGTCATCTGCAAGCCGGGTTCCATCACCCCGCACACGAACTTCGAGGGCTCGGTCTACATCCTCTCGAAGGACGAGGGTGGCCGGCACACGCCGTTCTTCAACAACTACCGCCCGCAGTTCTACTTCCGGACCACGGACGTGACCGGCGTCGTCACGCTGCCGTCGGGCACCGAGATGGTCATGCCCGGTGACAACACCGAGATGACCGTCGAGCTGATCCAGCCCATCGCCATGGAGGAGGGCCTTCGGTTCGCCATCCGTGAGGGTGGCCGCACCGTGGGTGCCGGCCGGGTCACGAAGATCATCAAGTAACACCCAGACGGGCGGCGGCCGGTCCTCGGCCGCCGCCCGTTGCTCGGGGTCAGCGGACCCACTTGCGGGTCAGTAGACCCTCTTGAACTTTCACAACCGATCGGCAGGAGCGAGAACAGGCGATGGCGGGACAGAAGATCCGCATCCGGCTGAAGGCCTACGACCACGAGGCCATCGATGCGTCGGCGCGGCGCATCGTGGACACGGTGACGAAGACCGGAGCGCGCGTCGTCGGCCCGGTGCCGCTGCCGACGGAGAAGAACGTGTACTGCGTCATCCGCTCGCCGCACAAGTACAAGGACTCGCGCGAGCACTTCGAGATGCGTACGCACAAGCGGCTCATCGACATCCTCGACCCGACGCCGAAGACGGTCGACGCGCTCATGCGCATCGACCTGCCGGCCTCGGTCGACGTCAACATCCAGTAAGGGCTGTTTCCAGACATGGCGAGCACATTTCGTGGTCTCCTCGGCGAGAAGCTGGGGATGACCCAGGTCTTCGACGAGAACAACCGCATCGTGCCGGTGACCGTCGTCAAGGCGGGCCCGTGCGTGGTCACCCAGGTCCGCACCCCGGAGAAGGACGGCTACTCCGCCGTCCAGCTCGGGTTTGGCGCGATCGACCCCCGCAAGGTGAACAGGCCCGAGGGTGGGCACTTCGCCAAGGCGGGCGTCACGCCCCGGCGGCACGTGGTGGAACTGCGCACCGAGGACGCCGGCGACTACACCGTGGGCCAGGAGCTGACCGCTGAGGTCCTCTCGGGCGTCGCCAAGGTCGACGTCATCGGCACCAGCAAGGGCAAGGGCACGGCGGGTGTCATGAAGCGCCACGGGTTCAAGGGCCTCGGCGCCGGTCACGGCACCCACCGCAAGCACCGCGCCCCCGGCTCGATCGGTGGGGCTTCCACCCCCGGCCGGGTCTTCAAGGGACTGAAGATGGCCGGGCGCATGGGCGCGGTCACGACCACCACCCTCTCGCTGAAGGTCCACGCCGTGGACACCGAGAAGGGCTTGGTGCTGATCAAGGGTGCCGTTCCCGGCCCGCGCGGTGGGCTGCTGCTGGTCCGCTCCGCGGTCAAGGGCGGCCCCGTGGGGAGTGACGCGAAGTGACCTCATCCACCAGTGAGCGCGCCGACCGCCAGGTCGACGTCCGGACCCCCGCCGGGGACACCGCCGGCAGCGTGACGCTGCCGGGCGAGCTGTTCGACGCGCCGGCGAACGTGTCGCTGCTGCACCAGGTCGTCGTGGCCCAGCTGGCCGCGGCCCGCCAGGGCACGCACTCCACCAAGACGCGTGCGCAGGTCAGCGGTACCGGTGCCAAGCCGTACCGCCAGAAGGGCACCGGCCGGGCCCGCCAGGGTTCGCTGCGCTCGCCGCAGTTCGCCGGCGGTGGCATCGCCCACGGCCCGCAGCCGCGCAACTACGAGCAGAAGACGCCCAAGAAGATGAAGGCCGCCGCCCTGCGCGGTGCCCTCTCCGACCGGGCCCGTGAGGACCGCGTGCACGTGGTGTCGGCGTTCGTCGAGGGCGACGCCCCGTCGACGAAGAGCGCCGTGAAGGTCCTCGACGCGCTCACCGCCGCCAAGCGGGTGCTCGTCGTGCTCGACCGCGACGACGTCCTGAACTGGATCAGCCTGCGCAACGTGCCGCGGGTGCACCTGATCGAGGCCGGCCAGCTGAACACCTACGACGTGCTCGTCGCCGACGAGATCGTCTTCACCGAGACCGCGCTGGCCGAGTACGTCGCCGGCCCGGCCAAGGGTGCGACCGGTCGCGCCAGCTCCGTCGAGCTGCCCGACCTGACCACGCCGGACGTCCCGGGTGCCATCCCCTCGATCGAGGGGACCGGTACGACCGACCTCGACCTGGGGGAGACCCCGGCCGAGGCGGCCCCGGTGAAGAAGGCGCCCGCCAAGAAGGCGAAGGCGGCCACGGCCGCCGACGCAGCGCCGGCCAGCGCTGCCGAGGCCGCTGCGGCCCCGGCCGAGCAGGCCGCCGCCGCCAACGCCGGTGCCGACGCCACGGCCCCGACCGAGGACGGCACCACCGACGCGAGCACCGAGGAGAAGGCATGAGCGTCCGCGACCCCCGGGACGTCCTGCTGTCCCCGGTCATCTCCGAGAAGAGCTACGGGCTCCTGGACCAGAACAAGTACACGTTCATCGTCCGGCCCGACGCCAACAAGACCCAGATCAAGATCGCTGTGCAGCAGGTCTTCAACGTGAAGGTCCTGTCCGTCAACACGATCAACCGTCAGGGGAAGAGGAAGCGCTCGCGCGGCGCTGTGATGGGGAAGCGCAAGGACACCAAGCGCGCCATCGTCTCCGTGGCCCCCGGCGACCGCATCGAGCTCTTCGGGGGCCCGGGCGCCTGACGGCACCCGGACCCACCGATCGGACCAGAGGACTCTGAGGAACCATGGCCATCCGTAAGTACAAGCCGACGACGCCGGGCCGCCGCGGCTCGTCCGTCGCCGACTTCGCCGAGGTCACCCGCGACCACCCCGAGAAGTCGCTGGTCCGGCCGCTGCACGGTCGCGGCGGGCGCAACGTCCACGGCCGTGTGACGGCTCGTCACCAGGGCGGCGGGCACAAGCGCGCCTACCGGCTGATCGACTTCCGTCGGGCCGACAAGGACGGCGTGCCGGCCAAGGTCGCGCACATCGAGTACGACCCGAACCGCACCTCGCGCATCGCACTGCTGCACTTCGCCGACGGCGAGAAGCGCTACATCATCGCGCCGGCGAAGCTCAAGCAGGGCGACACCGTGGAGTGCGGCCCGGCTGCCGACATCAAGCCGGGCAACAACCTCCCGCTGCGCAACATCCCGGTCGGCACGGTCATCCACGCGATCGAGCTGCGGCCCGGTGGCGGGGCGAAGATCGCCCGCTCGGCCGGCACGAGCGTCCAGCTCGTCGCCCGCGAGGGCCGGTTCGCCCAGCTGCGGATGCCCTCGGGCGAGATTCGCAACGTCGACGTCCGCTGCCGCGCCACGATCGGTGAGGTCGGCAACGCCGAGCAGTCGAACATCAACTGGGGCAAGGCCGGCCGGATGCGGTGGAAGGGCAAGCGCCCGACCGTCCGCGGTGTGGCCATGAACCCGGTGGACCACCCGCACGGTGGTGGTGAGGGCAAGACCTCCGGTGGCCGGCATCCGGTCAACCCGAAGGGCAAGCCGGAGGGCCGGACGCGCAAGCGCAAGGCCAGTGATGCCCTGATCGTGCGCCGCCGGCGCACCAACAAGAAGCGCTGAGCGGGTAGAGGAGTCCGACACACATGCCACGCAGCCTGAAGAAGGGCCCGTTCGTCGACGACCACCTGCTCGCCAAGGTGGACGCACAGAACGACAAGGGCACCAAGAACGTCATCCGCACCTGGTCGCGGCGCTCGACGATCATCCCCGACATGCTCGGGCACACGATCGCCGTCCACGACGGCCGCAAGCACGTCCCGGTGTTCGTCACCGAGGCGATGGTCGGGCACAAGCTCGGCGAGTTCGCGCCCACGCGCACCTTCCGTGGACACGTCAAGGACGACCGCCGGTCGCGGCGCGGCTGACCAGGTAGAGAAGAGAGTCACATGACTTCCCAGTTGGGACAGGAGACGCCGGTCGCCCGGGCCACCGCCCGGTTCGTCCGCGTCACGCCCATGAAGGCCCGCCGAGTGGTGGACCTGATCCGCTACCTGCCGACCGATGAGGCGCTCGCGCTGCTCCGGTTCTCGCCGCAGTCCGCGAGCGAGCCGGTCGGCAAGGTGGTCGCCAGCGCGGTCGCCAACGCCGAGCACAACCTCCGGCTCGACCCGGCCGCCCTCGTGGTGAGCGCCGCGTTCGTCGACGAGGGCCCGACCCTGAAGCGGATCCGTCCGCGCGCCCAGGGCCGTGCCTTCCGGATCAACAAGCGCACCAGCCACATCACCGTCGAGGTGAGTGAGGTGACCAGCAGCGCGGACCTCGCGCAGCGGTCGCGCAAGGCACGTCGGGACACCGGTCAGCCCGGCCCGGCCACCCAGCAGTCGAAGAACAACACGAGGGGAGGGACCCGCTAGTGGGTCAGAAGGTCAACCCGCACGGGTTCCGGCTCGGCATCACCACCGACTACAAGTCCCGGTGGTACGCCGACAAGCTGTACGCCGACTACGTCAAGGAAGACGTCGCCATCCGGAAGCTCATGGGCAAGGGCATGGAGCGCGCCGGGATCTCGAAGGTGGAGATCGAGCGCACCCGTGACCGGGTCCGCGTGGACATCCACACCGCCCGTCCGGGCATCGTCATCGGCCGCCGCGGCGCCGAGGCCGACCGGATCCGTGGCGAGCTGGAGAAGCTCACCGGCAAGCAGGTCCAGCTGAACATCCTCGAGGTCAAGAACCCCGAGTCCGATGCGCAGCTGGTTGCCCAGGGTGTCGCCGAGCAGCTCTCCAGCCGGGTCAGCTTCCGCCGTGCCATGCGCAAGGCGATGCAGTCCGCGCAGCGGAGCCCGCAGGTCAAGGGCATCCGGGTGCAGTGCTCCGGTCGTCTGGGCGGCACCGAGATGAGCCGCTCGGAGTTCTACCGCGAGGGCCGGGTGCCGCTGCACACGCTCCGCGCGAACATCGACTACGGCATCTACGAGGCCCGCACGACCTTCGGCCGCATCGGCGTGAAGGTCTGGATCTACAAGGGTGACGCGAGTGGCTCGCGCGCCGAGCGGGAGGCCCTCGAGGCGCTCGCCCAGCGGCAGGCGCGTCGTGAGCGCCCGCAGCGTCCGCGTCGTTCGGGCTCCAGCGGCACCACCGCCGGTGGCACCGAGGCCGGTCGCGCGGCTGCCGAGGGCACGGGTCCGGTCCAGGACCCCACCGCCGCCAGCTCGGGTGACGCCCCGGCCGAGCAGACCATCGCGCAGGCCGCCGGGGCCGAGGGCACCGCGGCGGCCACCTCCGCCGCGGACACGGCGGCCGGTACCGAGAACAACACGACTCCGGAGCAGGGGGCCTGATCATGCTGATCCCGCGTCGGGTCAAGCACCGCAAGCAGCACCACCCGGATCGTTCCGGGCGGGCCAAGGGCGGCACGGCGATCAACTTCGGTGAGTACGCCATCCAGGCTCTCGAGCCGGCGTACGTCACCAACCGGCAGATCGAGTCCGCTCGTATCGCCATGACCCGCCACATCAAGCGTGGCGGCAAGGTCTGGATCTCCATCTACCCGGACCGCCCCCTCACCAAGAAGCCGGCCGAGACCCGCATGGGTTCCGGTAAGGGTTCGCCGGAGTGGTGGGTGGCCAACGTGAAGCCCGGTCGCATCATGTTCGAGCTCTCGGGTGTCGCCGAGCCCGTGGCCCGCGAGGCCATGCGCCGTGCCATCCACAAGCTCCCCATGAAGTGCCGCTTCATCACCCGTGAAGGAGAGGTGTGATGGCCGCCGGACTGACTGCGCCCGAGCTGCGCGAGCTGTCCGCCGACGAACTGGCCACCCGGCTGCGTGAGTCGCGCGAAGAGCTGTTCAACCTGCGGTTCCAGGTGGCCACCGGCCAGCTGGACAACAACCGGCGACTGCAGACCGTCCGCCGCGACATCGCCCGGATCTACACGATCATGCGCGAGCGCGAGCTCGGTCTCTCGGTCGCCCCGAACGAGGGTGTCGCATGAGCGAGGTCACGAACACCAGCACCGAGACCTCGACCGGGCCCGGCCTGGCCGGGCGTGGCTACCGCAAGGTCCGTGAGGGCCTGGTCGTCAGCGACAAGATGGACAAGACCATCGTCGTCGAGGTCGAGGACCGCGTGAAGCACGGGCTCTACGGCAAGGTCCTGCGCCGCACCAGCAAGCTGAAGGCGCACGACGAGCAGAACACCGCCGGCATCGGCGACCGGGTGCAGATCATGGAGACGCGCCCCACCTCGGCCACCAAGCGCTGGCGCCTGGTGACCGTCGTCGAGAAGGCCAAGTGACGCATCCGGCTGCAACGGCCGGGTGAACAGCAGGTACTCTGGACGACTGGCGCACCTGATGGGTGCGCCGCATCCCGGTACCCCTGTACGGACGGCCGGTGGCACACGCCACCGGCTGTCCGCACGTGGGAACCGGACAGCCGGTTCACCGATCCGGCCCGGCTGTCACCACTAGTTCGAGGAGCAGGAAGTGATCCAGCAGGAGTCGCGGCTGCGAGTCGCCGACAACACCGGTGCCAAGGAGATCTTGTGCATCCGTGTGCTCGGTGGCTCCGGGCGACGCTACGCGGGCATCGGCGACATCATCGTCGCCACCGTGAAGGACGCCCTTCCGGGCGCCGGCGTGAAGAAGGGCGATGTGGTCAAGGCCGTCATCGTCCGGACCGTCAAGGAGCGGCGCCGTCCCGACGGCTCGTACATCCGCTTCGACGAGAACGCCGCCGTCATCATCCGCGACAGCGGCGACCCGCGCGGTACCCGCATCTTCGGCCCCGTCGGCCGCGAGCTGCGCGACAAGCGCTTCATGCGGATCATCTCGCTCGCTCCGGAGGTGTTGTGATCATGGCTCAGCCGTCGAGCGGGAAGACCCCGTCGATGAAGGTCAAGAAGGGCGACCAGGTCGTCGTCCTGTCCGGCAAGGACAGGGGCGCCAAGGGTCGCGTCATCGCCGCCTTCCCCAAGACCCAGAAGGTGCTCGTCGAGGGCATCGGCCGGGTGAAGAAGCACACCCGGATCAGCTCCACCCAGCGTGGTGCGCAGTCGGGCGGGATCGTCACGCAGGAGGCGGCCATCCACGTCAGCAACGTGATGGTCATCGACAGCGAGGACAAGCCGACCCGGGTCGGCTACCGCAAGGACGAGGAAGGCCGCAGCATCCGGGTCTCGCGGCGCACCGGTAAGGACCTCTGATCCCCATGAGCGCACCCACCCGAGAGCTGCCCCGCCTGCTCGCCCGCTACCGTGCGGACATCGCGCCGGCGCTGCAGAGCGAGTTCGGCTACCCCAACGTCATGCAGATCCCCGGTCTGGTGAAGATCGTGGTCAACATGGGCGTCGGCGAGGCCACCCGTGACGCCAAGCTGATGGACGGGGCGGTCCGCGACCTCACCGCCATCACCGGCCAGAAGCCGGCCGTCGTCCGGGCCCGCAAGTCGATCGCGCAGTTCAAGCTCCGCGAAGGCATGCCGATCGGCGCGAAGGTCACCCTCCGCGGCGACCGCATGTGGGAGTTCCTGGACCGGCTGCTGTCGCTGGCACTGCCCCGCATCCGTGACTTCCGCGGGCTCAACCCCAAGCAGTTCGACGGTCACGGCAACTACACGTTCGGCCTGACCGAGCAGTCGATGTTCCGCGAGATCGACGTCGACAAGATCGACCGGCCCCGCGGCATGGACATCACCCTGGTGACCACCGCGACCACCGACGAGGAGGGCCGCGAGCTGCTCACGCTGCTCGGCTTCCCCTTCGCCGGCCAGACCGTCGTGAACGCGACCCGCTGAGCGGGCGAGGAGAAGCGATATGGCCAAGAAGGCTCTGATCAACAAGGCGGCTCGCAAGCCGAAGTTCGCGGTCCGCGGTTACACCCGCTGTCAGCGTTGCGGCCGCCCGCACGCCGTCTTCCGCAAGTTCGGCCTGTGCCGGATCTGCCTGCGGGAGATGGCCCACGCCGGCGAACTGCCGGGCGTGCGCAAGTCCAGCTGGTGAAGGACCCAGGTGCCCCCCGCCGCACGCACGCTCGCGGCGGGGGCCCGCACCTGGGCCGTTCCTCCACCTCACCGAAGCACCACCGATCGCCGAGAGGCCCGGGGCCAAGTCACTGGCACCTAGCCCCAGAGGAACCGCGGCGAGAGAGGCACCACCCGACATGACGATGACCGACCCGATCGCGGACATGCTGACGCGGCTGCGGAACGCCAACCAGGCGTACCACGACACCGCCGCCATGCCGTCGTCGAAGCTCAAGACGCACGTCGCCGACATCCTCCAGAAGGAGGGCTACATCGGTGGCTGGACCGTCAACGACGTCGAGAAGGACGGCCACCTCCGCAAGGAGCTCGTGGTCACCCTGAAGTACGGCCCCAACCGCGAGCGCAGCATCGCCGGCGTCCGCCGGGTGTCGAAGCCGGGCCTGCGGGTCTACGCGAAGTCGACGTCGCTGCCGAAGGTGCTCGGCGGCCTGGGGGTCGCGATCATCTCGACCTCCACCGGGCTGCTCACCGACAAGCAGGCGAACAAGAAGGGCGTGGGTGGGGAAGTCCTCGCCTACGTCTGGTAAGAGGAGCGAGCAGACATGTCACGGATCGGACGACTCCCGGTTCCGGTGCCCAGCGGTGTGGAGGTCGCCCTCGACGGGCAGACCGTCAACGTCTCGGGCCCGAAGGGGAAGCTGAGCCACACGGTCGCAGCTCCCATCACCGTCGAGCGCGGTGAGGACGGCACGCTGCTGGTGCAGCGTCCCAACGACGAGCGCGAGAGCCGGGCCCTGCACGGCCTCTCCCGCACCCTCATCGCCAACATGATCACCGGCGTCACCCAGGGGTACGACAAGACCCTGGAGATCGTCGGCGTGGGTTACCGCGTGCAGGCCCGTGGCTCGGACCTCGAGTTCGCCCTGGGCTTCAGCCACCCGGTCCCGGTGAAGGCGCCCGAGGGCATCACCTTCACCGTCGAGGCCCCCACCCGCATCCGGGTGAGCGGCATCGACAAGCAGCAGGTGGGCCAGGTCGCGGCCAACATCCGGAAGCTCCGCAAGCCCGACCCGTACAAGGGCAAGGGCGTGCGCTACCAGGGTGAGGTCGTCAAGCGCAAGGTCGGGAAGACGGGCAAGTGATGGCACAGGCACAGACCGACAAGGGTGCCCGGGTGCACAAGCCCGTGGGCACCGACATCAGCACCGCCCGCCGCGTCTCGCGGCTGCGTCGCCACAACCGGCTGCGCAAGCGGGTCTCCGGCACGCCGGAGCGGCCCCGCATGGTGGTCAAGCGCAGCAGCCGGCACATGCACGTCCAGGTGGTCGACGACACCGTCGGCCGTACCCTGGTCAGTGCGTCCACGCTGGACGCCAGCCTCAAGGGCGCCGAGGGCGACAAGTCCTCGCTGGCCAAGCAGGTCGGTGCGCTGGTGGCCGACCGGGCGAAGGCGGCCGGGATCACCGCGGTCGTGTTCGACCGCGGTGGCAACCGGTACGCCGGCCGCATCGCGGCGCTGGCGGACGGCGCCCGCGAGGGCGGGCTGGACTTCTGATGAGCACGGCAACTGAGATCGAGAGGGACGTCTGATGCCAGGACCACAGCGACGCGGCGGCGGCGCCGGCGGCGGCAACGACCGCCGCGACCGTCGTGACGGCGGGCGGGGGCCCGGGGGCGCGCCCGCCGAGAAGAGCCAGTTCATCGAGCGCGTGGTCGCGATCAACCGCGTGTCCAAGGTCGTCAAGGGCGGCCGGCGCTTCAGCTTCACCGCGCTGGTGATCGTCGGCGACGGCGACGGCACCGTGGGTGTCGGCTACGGCAAGGCCAAGGAGGTGCCCGCGGCGATCGCCAAGGGCGTCGAGGAGGCCAAGAAGCACTTCTACCGCGTGCCGCGCATCGCCAGCACCATCCCGCACCCGGTGCAGGGTGAGGCGGCGGCCGGTGTCGTGCTGCTCAAGCCGGCCAGCCCGGGTACCGGTGTCATCGCCGGTGGTCCGGTGCGTGCCGTGCTCGAGTGCGCCGGCATCCACGACGTGCTGTCCAAGAGCCTCGGGTCCTCCAACCCGATCAACATCGTCCACGCCACCATGCAGGCGCTGAAGGACCTCGTCCGTCCCGAGGAGATCGCGGCCCGCCGCGGTCTGCCCCTGGAGGACGTCGCCCCGGCCGCCATGCTGCGGGCGCGGGCCGGTCAGGGGGTCTGAGATGGCTCAGCTGAAGGTCACCCAGATCAAGTCGGCCATCGGCACCAAGCCGAACCAGCGTCAGACGCTGCGTTCGCTGGGGCTCAAGCGGATCAACGACTCGGTCGTCCAGGAGGACCGTCCCGAGATCCGCGGGATGGTCGCGACGGTGCCGCACCTGGTCACCGTCGAAGAGATCGTCTGAGCAGGGGAACACCATGACTCTCAAGGTCCACCACCTGCGTCCTGCCCCCGGCGCCCACACCAAGAAGACCCGCGTGGGTCGTGGTGAGGGCTCCAAGGGCAAGACCGCTGGTCGCGGCACCAAGGGCTCCGGCGCCCGCGTGCAGGTCTCTGCCCGCTTCGAAGGTGGCCAGACCCCGCTGCACATGCGGCTGCCGAAGCTCTCGGGCTTCAAGAACAACAACAAGGTCGTCTTCCAGGTCGTGAACCTGGACCGGATCGCCTCGCTCTTCCCCGAGGGCGGCTCGATCACCCCGGACTCGCTGGCTGACGCCGGCGCGGTGCGGCGTGGCCAGCCGGTCAAGGTGCTGGGCACCGGCGAGCTCGGTGGCGTCCAGGTCAACGTGCAGGCGCACGCCTTCTCCGCCTCCGCTGCGGAGAAGATCGGCGCGGCCGGGGGCAGCACCACCCAGATCTGAGCAAGGACCCCCCTGCTCCCCACCACGAGCACGCTCGCGGCGGGGCCCGGCAGGGGGGCCTTTGTCTGTCCGGCTGATCGAGCCGGACGTCGCTGCCGGTCACCCTTCGCCCGCTGAGGGCGACGGGTGACCGGCAGCCGTTCCGTTGTTGATAACCTCGCACGACCGACTCGGGGAGGGCACGTGCTGCAGGCGTTCGCCGCGGCGTTCCGGACGCCAGACCTCCGGCGCAAGCTGCTGTTCTCCCTGGCGGTCATCGCCGTGTACCGGCTGGGCGCCAGCGTCCCCGGGCCGGGGGTCTCCATCGAGGCGATCAACAGCTGTCTCGAGCAGGCGCAGGCCTCCGACCAGCGGGACCTCTACTCGCTGGTCAACCTGTTCTCCGGAGGCGCACTGCTGCGCCTGTCGGTGTTCGCGCTCGGGATCATGCCGTACATCACGGCGAGCATCATCGTCCAGCTGCTGGTCGTGGTCATCCCACGGTTCGAGCAGCTGAAGAAGGAAGGGCAGTCCGGTCAGGCGAAGCTGACCCAGTACACCCGCTACCTGACGATCGCCCTCGCCGTCCTGCAGAGCACGGGCATCATCGCCCTGGCCCGCAGTGGGCAGCTGTTCCCCGGGTGCACGCAGCAGATCATCCCGTCGGACTCCGTCTGGACCACGATCGTGCTGGTGGTCACGCTCACCGCGGGCACTGCCGTGATCATGTGGCTGGGCGAGCTGCTGACCGAGAAGGGGATCGGCAACGGCATGTCCGTGCTGATCTTCACCTCGATCGCTGCGCGGATCCCCGCCGAGGGCGGGTCGATCCTGCAGGCCCGCGGTGCCTTCATCTTCGCGATCGTGTGCGTGATCGCGGTGGTCATCATCGGCACCGTCGTCTACGTCGAGCAGGCGCAGCGCCGCATCCCGGTGCAGTACGCCAAGCGCATGGTCGGCCGGCGCATGTACGGCGGCACGTCGACCTACCTGCCGCTGAAGGTGAACCAGGCCGGTGTCATCCCGGTCATCTTCGCCTCCTCGCTGCTCTACCTGCCGCAGCTGATCTCCCAGCTCCAGGGCGACTCCGCCGGGCCGGTCCGCCGGTTCTTCGAGTCCTACGTGATCAACCAGAGCAGCCCGGTGCACATCGCGATCTACTTCGGGATGATCATCTTCTTCACGTACTTCTACGTGTCGATCACGTTCAACCCGGAGGAGCGGGCGGACGACATGAAGCGCTACGGCGGCTTCATCCCGGGCATCCGCCCGGGGCGTCCCACTGCGGAGTACCTGCAGTACGTGCTGTCCCGGATCACCCTGCCGGGGTCGATCTACCTGGGCCTGGTCGCCGTGCTGCCCAACCTCTTCCTCTCCATCACGCAGGAGGGGCAGAACCAGAACTTCCCGTTCGGCGGGACCGCGGTGCTGATCATGGTGGGAGTGGGCTTGGAGACGGTGAAGCAGATCGAGACGCAACTGAACCAGCGCAGCTATGAAGGGTTCCTGAAGTAGTGCGCGTCGTGCTGCTGGGCCCGCCCGGAGCCGGCAAGGGGACCCAGGCCCAGATCATCGCCAGCCGGCTGTCGGTGCCCGCGATCTCCACGGGCGACATCTTCCGCGCGAACGTGAGCGGCAAGACCGAACTCGGCCAGGCGGCCAAGGTCTACATGGACGCCGGCGACCTCGTGCCCGACGAGATCACCGTGGCGATGGTCTCCGACCGTCTCGCCGAGCCCGACGCCAAGGCAGGGTTCCTGCTCGACGGCTTCCCGCGCACCATCGCGCAGGCCGACCAGCTGCGTGACTCCCTCGCCGAGATGGGTCACCGGCTCGACTGCGTCCTGGAGCTCGTGGTCGACCAGGACGAGCTGGTCCGACGACTGTCCGGCCGTCGCATGCTCGTCGACGGCGAGTGGGTCCAGCGCGACGACGACAAGCCCGAGACGGTGCGGCACCGGCTCGACGTCTACCGGGAACAGACCGCTCCGCTGTCCGGCTTCTACGAGCAGGCGGGTCTGCTCGCCCGGATCGATGCCATCGGGGAGATCGACGAGGTCACCGAGCGGGCGATGACCGCCCTCGATGCCTGCGGTGGGCAGTCCGGGTCCCCGGCCGGCGGCTGAGGACGTTCCCGGTGCCGGTCGACCCGGGTACCCGCGGATGACCGGGCTGCTGGCCCGGCTGCCGCTGCTGGCGAAGTGGAGTGGACGAATGATCCAGATCAAGACCGCGCACGAGATCGAGCTGATGCGCGCCTCGGGGCTGATCACCGCCGGTGCGCTGAAGGCGGTGAAGGCGGCCGTCCGACCCGGGGTGAGCACCAAGGAGCTCGACGCGATCGCCGAGGACCACATCCGGTCCCACGGCGCGGTGCCCAACTTCCTCGGCTACCACGGCTTCACCGGGACCATCTGCGCGTCGGTGAACGACGAGGTGGTGCACGGCATCCCGAACGCCGACCGGGTGCTCGCCGAGGGCGACAACATCTCGATCGACTGCGGCGCCATCCTGAACGGCTGGCACAGCGACTCGGCGGTCACCGTGACGGTGGGGGAGCCCTCGGCGGAGGACGCAGCCCTGCTCGAGGTGACCGAGCGGTCGATGTGGGCGGGCCTGGCCCGGGCACTGGCCGGTGGCCGGCTGACCGACATCAGCCACGCGGTGGAGGAGGCGATCACCGCGTCGGAGCACCGGTACGGGATCGTCGACCACTACGGCGGTCACGGCATCGGCACCGAGATGCACCAGGACCCGCACGTCCTCAACTACGGCCGGGCAGGCCGCGGTCCCAAGCTGGTGCCGGGGATGGCGTTGGCGATCGAGCCGATGGTCACGGTGGGCGACCCCGCGACCGTCGAGCTCGAGGACGGGTGGACCGTCGTCACCAAGGACGGTTCCCGGGCCGCCCACTTCGAGCACTCCGTGGCGATCACCCCCGAGGGCCCCTGGGTGCTCACCGCGGAGGACGGCGGGGTCGCCGGCCTGGCGCCCTTCGGGGTCAGCCCCCGCACGTGAGCACGGGCCCCGCCGGTCCGCACCGCCGCGCCGTCGGCGACGGGGTCGGGGACGGGGTCGTCGGGGCATGGTCGCTCTCACGCCGGCCCGGGTTGGAGAGTCGAGCCGGGGCGGGGTAGAGTGGCCGATGGCGTTCGCGTCGTCCGTCGTACTGCTGTGGCCGTAGTCCGACAGACGCCCTCTGCGAGATCGCCGATCCAGCACCACCGCTCGTGTCGTCTGGCGCGAGCGCGACCAGCTCCACTGTGAGTTCTGTGAACGAGGAGGTCGTGTCAGGGCATGGCAAAGAAGGACGGGGCCATCGAGGTCGAGGGTCGCGTCGTCGAGCCGCTCCCCAACGCGATGTTCCGAGTGGAACTCCAGAACGGGCACCGGGTGCTCGCCCACATCAGCGGCAAGATGCGGCAGCACTACATCCGCATCCTGCCCGAGGACCGCGTGGTCGTGGAGCTCTCGCCCTACGACCTGACCCGCGGTCGCATCGTCTACCGCTACAAGTGACCGTCGGCCGTCCGCGCAGCGTGCGCGGGCGTCGGCACATCGATCTGAGGAATGAGGGGCGGCACCGGTGAAGGTCCAGCCGTCGGTGAAGAAGATCTGCGACAAGTGCAAGGTGATCCGCCGGCATGGCCGGGTCATGGTCATCTGCGACAACGCCCGGCACAAGCAGCGCCAGGGCTGAGGGAGTACCTGAACATGGCACGACTGGCTGGCGTCGACCTGCCCCGCGAGAAGCGGATGGAGATCGCGCTCACCTACATCTACGGAATCGGCAAGACCTCCGCGAAGGCGACCTTGACCGCGACGGGCGTCAGCCCGGACCTGCGGGCCAAGGACCTCTCCGACGAGGACCTGCTGAAGCTGCGCGACTACATCGACGAGCACTTCCGCGTCGAGGGTGACCTGCGCCGTGAGGTGGCCGCCGACATCCGCCGCAAGGTGGAGATCGGCTGCTACCAGGGCCTGCGCCACCGACGTGGCCTGCCCGTCCACGGTCAGCGCACCAAGACCAACGCGCGTGGCCGCAAGGGTCCGCGCAAGACGATCGCAGGCAAGAAGAAGGCTCGCTGAGTCGAGTCCGACGGCGCGCCGTCGCGGGTCCGTAGGGCCGGACCGGCGGCGCGCCTGCAGCGTTCGAGCTGCATCTGCACCACCAGGCCACGAACACAGACACAGACCGGAGAGACATGCCTCCCAGGGCTCGCGCGGCTGCAGGCACCAAGAAGGTGCGCCGCAAGGAGAAGAAGAACGTCGCCCACGGCGCGGCGCACATCAAGAGCACGTTCAACAACACGATCGTGTCGATCACCGACCCGACCGGGAACGTGATCAGTTGGGCCTCGGCCGGCCACGTCGGCTTCAAGGGCTCCCGCAAGTCCACGCCGTTCGCCGCGCAGATGGCCGCCGAGAGCGCCGCGCGCAAGGCGCAGGAGCACGGCATGCGCAAGGTCGACGTCTTCGTGAAGGGCCCGGGCTCCGGTCGGGAGACCGCGATCCGCTCGCTGCAGGCCACCGGCCTCGAGGTGGGTCAGATCCAGGACGTGACGCCGCAGCCGCACAACGGCTGCCGCCCCAAGAAGCGCCGCCGGGTCTGACCGGTCACTGACGAGACGAAGAGGTAGATACACGTGGCCCGTTACACCGGAGCCGATTGCCGCATGTGCCGGCGCGAGAAGATGAAGCTGTTCCTCAAAGGCAGCAAGTGCGAGTCCCCGAAGTGCCCGATCGAGATCCGGCCGTACCCGCCGGGCGAGCACGGCCGGGGTCGCAGCAAGGACAGCGAGTACCTGCTGCAGCTTCGTGAGAAGCAGAAGGCCCGCCGCATCTACGGCGTGCTGGAGAAGCAGTTCCGCGGCTACTACGAAGAGGCGAACAAGAAGACGGGCAAGACCGGTGAGGTCCTGCTGCAGATCCTCGAGTCGCGTCTGGACAACGTGGTCTACCGGGCCGGCTTCGCCGAGTCCCGGGACATGGCCCGCCAGCTGGTGCGCCACGGCCACATCAAGGTCAACGGCCACAAGGTGGACATCCCGTCCTACCGGGTGAGCGCCAACGACATCGTCGAGGTCGCTGCCAAGTCGGTCGAGATGGTCCCGTTCCAGCTGGCCCAGGCGAAGGCCGGCTCGCGGCCGGTGCCGCCGTGGCTGGAGGTCATCACCACGCAGCTGAAGGTGCTCGTGCACAACATCCCGGCGCGTCAGGTGATCGACACCCCCGTCCAGGAGCAGCTGATCGTGGAGCTCTACTCCAAGTGATCCACCGGCCCTGACCAGGCGCTCGCCTGGTCAGGGCCTGCACGACGGCGGGACGGACGGACGGATGTCCGCCCCGCCGGCACCATCCCTCACGGCGTCATATGGCGGGTGCCGGAGGATCTGGAGGAGAACCATGCTCATCGCACAGCGTCCGACCCTCACCGAGGAGACCATCGACGCCCAGCGCTCGCGGTTCGTCATCGAGCCGCTGGAGCCGGGCTTCGGCTACACCCTCGGCAACTCCCTGCGTCGCACCCTGCTGTCCTCGATCCCCGGCGCTGCTGTCACCAGCATCCGCATCGAGGGCACCCTGCACGAGTTCACCACCGTGCCGGGCGTCAAGGAAGACGTCACCGAGATGATCCTGAACCTCAAGGGTCTCGTGGTCAGCTCCGACTCCGACGAGCCGGTGACCATGTACCTGCGCAAGCAGGGCCCGGGTGAGGTCACCGCGGCCGACATCGCGCCGCCGGCCGGGGTCGAGGTGCACAACCCCGAGCTGCACATCGCCACCCTGAACGCCAAGGGCCGGTTGGAGATCGAGCTCGTCGTCGAGCGCGGCCGCGGCTACGTCCCGGCCACGCAGAACAAGCAGCCCGGGCAGGAGATCGGTCGCATCCCCGTCGACTCGATCTACTCGCCGGTGCTCAAGGTGACCTACGCCGTCGAGGCGACCCGTGTCGAGCAGCGCACCGACTTCGACCGCCTGGTCGTCGACGTCGAGACGAAGCCGTCGATGGAGCCCCGCGACGCCATCGCCAGCGCCGGCTCGACCCTGGTGGAGCTCTTCGGCCTGCTGCGCGAGCTGAACGTCGACGCCGAGGGCATCGAGGTCGGGCCCAGCCCGGCCGAGGCCGCCGACATCGCGAACTACTCGATGCCGATCGAGGACATGGACCTCACCGTCCGCTCCTACAACTGCCTCAAGCGCGAGGGTGTGCACACCGTCGGTGAGCTCGTCACGCGTTCCGAGGCCGACCTGCTCGACATCCGCAACTTCGGCGCGAAGTCGATCGACGAGGTCAAGCTGAAGCTGGCTGCCATGGGCCTGGCCCTGAAGGACAGCCCGCCCGGATTCGTTCCCTCCTCGGTGGAGAGCTACGACGAGGGCTACGAGACCGACGCGTTCCAGGGCGACGCCGCCTACGGCGACCCGGCCCAGTTCGAAGAGGGCAACTACCAGGAGACCGAGCAGCTCTGAGAAGCTGTTCGTGATCCGGGGGGCGGCCGGTGGCGGGAGACCCCGCCGGCCGCACCCCGCACCGAGCACAGGCCATCCCACGGTGGCCAGCACCACGCAGCCCAGCACCTGCGCAGCACTGCGATGTGGACGATGCAGCCGGCACACGCCCGACCGGCCGCCTGAGGAAGGACCGACATGCCCACCCCCACCAAGGGCCCCCGTCTCGGCGGGTCCCCCGCGCACGAGCGGCTGATGCTGGCCAACATGGCCACCTCGCTGTTCGAGCACGGGCGGATCACCACCACCGAGGCCAAGGCCAAGCGGCTGCGCCCGTACGCCGAGAAGCTGGTGACCTTCGCCAAGCGCGGTGACCTGCATGCCCGTCGGCAGGTGATGACGGTGATCCGGGACAAGGACGTCGTGCACCACCTGTTCGCCGAGATCGGCCCCCGCTTCGCCGAGCGGCCCGGTGGCTACACGCGCATCGTCAAGGTCGCTCCCCGCAAGGGCGACAACGCCCCCATGGCGATCATCGAGCTGGTCGAGGCGCAGACCGTGGCTCAGCAGGCCGTCGGCGAGGCCGAGCGTGCCCGCGGCACCCGCTTCGCCTCCGGCGCCGGCGCGGCCGCCGCTGCCGGCGAGGTCACCGCCGACCAGGCCGAGACGACCGGCGCGGGTGGCGACACCAGCCCGGCGGTCACCGGCGACAGCTCGACCGAGGACGTCGAGGCGGCGCAGGAGGTCGTCACCGACGTCTACAACCCGGACGGCGAGCGCCAGGACGACGGCAACGTCACCCCGGAGCCGACCGCGGAGAACCTGGCCGTCGTCGACGACCCGACGCTCTCCCCGGACGTGGCCAACGCCGCGGCCGCCGAGGTCGAGGCCGCCGAGCTCAGCGACGCCGCCACCGCGGGGACGCACGCCCCGGGCGGCGAGCCCGAGATCGACCCCAAGTGATCCGGCCGGCCTCGCGCTGAGGCCGGGTGAGATGGACCACCAGCACGCAACGGACGAGCTCGCCACCGCACCCGGTGGCGGGCTCGTCCGCGTTCGGTTGGACGTCTCCTACGACGGGACCGCGCTGCACGGCTGGGCCCGCCAGCCCGGGTTGCGCACCGTCCAGGGTGAGCTCGAGCTCGGGCTGGCCACGGTGCTGCGGTCCGACGTCGACCTGACCGTCGCCGGCCGCACCGACGCCGGCGTGCACGCGACCGGCCAGGTCGCGCACGCCGACCTCCCGGCGGCGCTGTTCGCCGCGCACGAACCGCGGCTGCTGCGACGGCTGCGCGGGGTGCTGGCGCCCGATGTCGCGGTGACCGCTGCCCGCGAGGTCACCCCGGACTTCGACGCCCGCTTCGGCGCGCTGGCCCGGCACTACGTCTACCGGCTGACCGACGCCGACGCCGGGCCACCCCCGCTGCGCCGGGCGGACACCGTGGGCTGGGGCCGCGCGCTCGACGCCTCGGCGATGGCGCTGGCCGCCGGTCTGCTGCTGGGGCAGCACGACTTCGCGGCCTACTGCCGTCGGCGCGAGGGGGCGACCACCATCCGCACGCTGCTGGACCTCGACGTGGTCCGCGACGGCGACCTGATCGAGGTCCGCGCCTCGGCCGATGCGTTCTGCCACTCCATGGTCCGCAGCCTCGTGGGGGCGTTGATCGCGGTCGGCGAGGGACGTCGGCCCGTGGGGTGGCCGGCCTCGCTGCTGGAGCTGCGCCGGCGGGCGAACGACGTGCCGGTGGCGCCGGCCGGCGGCCTGACCCTGATCCGGGTCGACTACCCCGCCGACGCGCAGCTGGCCGACCGCGCCCGGCTCACCCGGGCGCGGCGGGACGGCTGATCAGCGGAGGTCGGCGACGGCCTCCGCGATCGGGGTGTCACCGCTGACCAGTTCGACGACCCCGCCCCACGCGCCCGCGGACAGGATCTCCGCCAGCACCGCCGCGACGTCGTCCCGGGGCACGCTGCCCTGCTCGACCTCGCGCCGGAGGGTCACCCGACCGGTGCCGGGCTCGTCGGTGAGGCCACCGGGCCGGACGATCGTGGCGTCCAACGCGGCACGGGGGAGGACGTCGTCCTCCGCGGCGAGCTTGGCCTGCAGGTAGGCGGCGAACTGGGGGTCCATCCCCTCCGGGGTGCCCCCGCGGGCCTGCTCGACGCCCATCGAGGACACCAGCAGGTACGGGCGCACCCCGGCCCGCTCGGCGGCGTCGGCCAGCAGCACGGCCGCCCCGCGGTCGACGGTCTGCTTGCGGTCCGGTCCGCTGCCCGGGCCGCCGCCGGCGGCGAACACCACCGCATCGGCACCGCGGACCACGTCGGTGACCTGATCGACCGTGGCCTGCTCCAGGTCCAGGACGGCCGGGTCGACGCCGTCGGACTCCAGATCGGCCCGGTGGTCGGGGTTGCGGACGATGCCGACGACGGCGTCCCCGCGGCTGCTCAGCAGCCGGCCGAGGCGACGAGCGACCTGTCCATGGGCTCCAGCGATCACGACGCGCATGGCCGGCCCTTACCCGGGGGCGGCGCCCGGCAGTCGTCCACCGGCAGTGACCCGGGCCGCGGCGAGCTCCGCGGGGGTGTCGCAGTCGGTCCACGGTGGCGGGGTCCCCGGCGCCACCTCGGGGCGGTGGCGGTCGGCGGCGAGCGGACCGAGCACCGACCGGAGGGGCGCGTGCGGGCGGGCTCCGGTGAGGGCCGCCCGCAGCACCCCGGTGCGCCACAGGCCGAGCAGCAGCTGGTCGCGGCCGGTCTCGTCGACCACGAGCACGCCGTCGCCGGTGAGCCTGCCCCGCAGGTCGGTGATCAGCTGTGCGGTGACGAAGGGCAGGTCCCCGGCGAGCACGGCGACGACGGCGACGCCGTCGGGCACCGCCGCCAGCCCGGCCGCCAGGGCCGGCACCGGGCCGCCGCCGGGCGGGTGCTCCCGGACCAGCCGGACGTCCTCGGGGACGGCCTGCGGGGGGCCGACGACGATCCGTGGCCGTGCGTCGGGGACCGCCGCCAGGACGGCGGCCAGCATGGTCCGGCCGCCGACGTCCAGCTGGGGTTTGGGCTGCCCGCCCAGGCGGGCGGCGCGGCCCCCGGCGAGGACGACCGCGGCGAAGGGTGGGAGCTCGGTCACGGCTGGAACGCTAGGGCGCGACCGGTGAGTACCGTCAGCCGCGTGGGACGAGTCACCAGCCGGACCCCGGTGCTGCGCATCCGGGGCGACCTGCACACCCAGCGTCCGGACACCGTCGCGGCGGAGGAGCCGTTGGAGATCCGCCTGGGGGGCACCCCGTTGGCGGTCACCATGCGCACCCCGGGCGACGACTTCGACCTGGTGCAGGGATTTCTGGCCACCGAGGGCGTCATCCGCACCGCCGACGACCTCGCCGGGCTGCGGTACTGCAACTCCGTGGACGACGAGGGGCGCAACACCTACAACGTCGTCGACGTCGACCTGGCGCCGGGCGTGGTGGCCCCGGACACCGCGCTGGACCGGAACTTCTACACCTCCAGCTCCTGCGGGGTGTGCGGCAAGGCGAGCATCGACGCGATCCGCACCAAGACCAGCTACGACGTCGCCGGTGACGACGTCCGGCTGACCCTGGAGACGCTGCTGGCGCTGCCGGACCGGCTCCGGGCGGCACAGCAGGTCTTCGAGAAGACCGGTGGGCTGCATGCGGCCGGGCTGTTCACGCCCGAGGGCGAGCTCGTCGCGCTGCGCGAGGACGTCGGCCGGCACAACGCGGTGGACAAGGTCATCGGCGACGCGGTGCGCGAGGGTCGGGTGCCGCTCTCCCGGCACGTGCTGATGGTCAGCGGCCGCTCCTCGTTCGAGCTGACCCAGAAGGCGGCCATGGCCGGCGTGCCGGTGCTGGCCGCGGTCTCCGCGCCCAGCTCACTGGCGGTCGAGCTGGCCGCCGACGTCGGCATCACCCTGATCGGCTTCCTCCGCGGCGACGGCTGCAACGTTTACACCCACCCCGAGAGACTGGTCTTGCCTGAGTAGTCGGGTCTTGCCTGAGTAGTCGGGTACCGACTCAGCCGGGTACGGCACAGGTACGGAGACCCCGTCCGGAGGACGGTCCGGGAGCGCAGCGCGGGGCCGGAGGCTCCCGCTGCGATCGCGGGACAGGGCTCAGCGCAGGCCGGGGACGGCACCTGGCCGCGGTGCGATCCGGAGGATCGCGATCAGCTCAGCGATCAGTTCAGTGATCGCCGCCGCGGAGTTGGCTGACCACGTGCGGGAGCAGCGGGCCGAGCACCGTGAGCCCGTCGCGGACGCCGCCGGTCGACCCGGGCAGGTTGACGATCAGGGTGCGGCTGCAGGTGCCGGCCAGCCCGCGGGACAGCACCGCGGTGGGCACCTGGCCGGCCCCGAACCGCCGGATCGCCTCGGCGATGCCCGGCGCCTCCCGCTCCAGGACGGCGCGGGTCGCCTCGGGGGTGACGTCGGTGGGGGTGAGGCCGGTGCCGCCGGTGGTGAGGACGACGTCCGCGCCCGCGGCCACCGCCTCCCGCAGCACGACCTCCAGCTCGGCGACGTCGTCGGGGCGCACGTGCGGGCCCTCGACGGTGAAGCCCAGCTCGCGCAGCCCGTCGGCGAGCACCGGTCCGCTGCGGTCGGGGTAGACGCCGAACGCCGCGCGGTTGGACGCGGTGACGACGACGGCGAGCGCGTCGTCGGGGAGGTCAGCCACGGGTCCAGTCCCCGTTCTTGCCGCCGGACTTGGCCAGCAGCCGAACGTCGGTGATCGAGGCCCGCGGGTCGACCGCCTTGACCATGTCGATCACGGTGAGCCCGGCGACGCTCACCGAGGTCAGCGCCTCCATCTCCACGCCCGTCCGGTCGGCGGTGCGGGCGGTGGCGGTGATCTCCACCGCGTCGTCGGTGACCGTCAGGTCGACCGTCACCCCGTGCAGCGCGATCGGGTGGCACAGCGGCACGAGGTCCGGGGTCCGCTTGGCCCCGGCGATGCCGGCGATCCGGGCCACCGCGATGGCGTCGCCCTTGGGCACGCCCTCCCCGCGCAGCAGCGCGACGACCTCCGGGCTGACCAGCACCCGTCCGGCGGCGGTGGCCACCCGGGCGGTGACCGGCTTGGCGGTGACGTCGACCATCCGGGCGGCGCCCGACTCGTCGACGTGGGTGAGCTTCGCTTCGCTCATCGCTGTGCTCCGTCCTGGTGGGTCACTGGAGTGCTCCTTCGATCAGCACGACGGTCACCTCGGCGCCGGTGGACAGCTCGGTGACCTCCTCGGGGATGACGACCAGGCAGTTGGCCCGGGCCAGGTGGGCGACCAGGTGCGAGCCGGGGCCGCCGACCTGGGAGACCTGCCCGTCGTCGAACCGGCCACGGAGGAACTGCCGCCGTCCGGCCGGGGAGCGCAGCGGCGCGGTGAGCCGGGCGGTGGCGCGCAGCCGGTCGGGGTCGCTGTGCCCCAGGGCCCGGCGCAGCGCCGGCCGCACGAACACCTCGAAGGACACGAACGCGCTCACCGGGTTGCCCGGCAGGGTGACCACCGGGACACCGTCCACCGTGCCGGCGCCCTGCGGCCCGCCGGGCTGCATCGCCACCTTCCCGAACTCGACGGTGCCCAGGCCGCGGAAGGCGTCCTTGACCACCTCGTAGGCGCCGGCGCTCACCCCGCCGCTGGTCACCAGCAGGTCCGCGCCGGCCAGCTCGGTGCGCACGGTGGTGAGGAACTCGTCGACGTCGTCGGGGACGAAGTGCAGGGTGCGGGCCTCGCCGCCGGCGGCCTCGACCGCCGCGGCCAGCAGCACGGAGTTCGACTCGTAGATCTGCCCCGGCAGCAGCGGGCGGCCGGGCTCGACCAGCTCGCTGCCGGTGGAGAGCACCAGCACCCGCGGGCGGCGGCGCACCGGCACGGCAGCGTGGCCGACGGCGGCGGCCAGGCCCAGCTGGGCGGCACCGAGGGGGGTGCCGGCCGGCAGCGCGACCTCACCGGCGCGGATGTCCTCCCCGGTGTGGCGCAGGTGCGCGCCGGCGGCGGGGGTGCCGGTGATGGTGACCACGTCGGTGGCGCCGTCGGTGCGCTCCACGGGGACGACGACGTCGGCCCCGGCCGGGACCGGGGCACCGGTCATGATCCGGTGCACCGTGCCGGGCGCGAGGACCGGCACGTCGGTGCGCCCGGCCGGGATGTCGGCGGCGACCGGCAACCGGACGGGGCTCTCCGCCCCGGCCGTCGCCACCTCGGCGTGCCGGGCGGCGTACCCGTCCATCGCCGAGTTGGTGAACCCCGGCAGGCTGACCAGGGCGGTCAGGTCGACGGCCAGCACCCGCCCGGCCGCCGCGCCGAGGGGCACGTCCTCGATCGGCAGCGGGGCCAGCAGGCCGCGCACCACCGCCTGGTGTTCCTCGACAGTCCGCACCCCCCCATCCTCACCGACCCGCCCCGCCACCGGGGCGGCGGGCGCGTGCGCGACCCGGCGTGACCGGGCAGGGTGGGCGCGTGAGCGCTGCTGAGGGGCCGGTCGTCGTCGTCGGGCAGGTGGGCCGGGACCTGGTGCTGGAGATCGGCCGGCTGCCCCCCGGGGGCGGCAGCACCCCGGTGCGCTCCCGGCGCGAGGTCCTCGGCGGCAAGGGGGCCAACCAGGCGGTGGCGATGCTGCAGCTGGGGCTGCCGGTCGCGCTGGTGGGCGTGGTGGGTGACGACACGGCGGGTGACCAGGTGCTGGCCCAGGCGGTCCGCGACGGCATCTGGATCTCCGGGGTGGTGCGCCGGCGCGGTGGGACCACCGCGTTGCTGCTCGACCTCGTCGAGCCCGGCGGGACACGGCGGCTGGTCGAGGACGTGCCCGGGTCGAGCCTGCTGACCCCGGACGACGTGGCGGCGGCGGGTGAGCTGTTCGAGCGCGCCCGGGCGGTGGTCCTGCAGCTCCAGCAGCCCGGGTCGGCGGTGCGCGCGGCGCTGGACCGGGCGCCCCGCACCGCCCTGACCGTGGCCGACGGCGCCCCGCCGGACGAGGAGACCGCGGCGGCGCTGCTGGCCGGGGTGCAGGTGCTCCGCGCGGACGCCGCCGAGGCCGGCATGTGGGTCGGTGGCGAGCTGACCGGCCTGGCCGACGTCCGGGCCGCCGCCACCGAGCTGTGCCACCAGGGTCCGCGGGTGGTCTGCCTGGCCGCCGGCGCGGAGGGTGACCTGACCGTGTGGCGCTCGCGCAGCGGTCGGGTGGAGGAGCAGCTGGTCCCGCTGCAGGGGGAGTCCCCGGTCGACCCGACCGGCGCGGGGGACACCGTCGTCGCGGCGCTCACCGCTGCCCTGCTGGCCGGCCGCGACCCCGGGGAGGCGGCCTGGCACGCCGGCGTCGCCGCGGCGCGCACCGTCTCCCGGCCCGGCGGCCGCCCTCGGCTGGACCCCGACGAGGTGCAGCGCGCCGCCGAGGAGGCCCGCCGTCCTGCCGGCGGCTGAACCCGCCGCTACCGTGTGCGCCGGAGAACCGGGGAGAGGACTGCTGTGACCGAGATCGACCGGATGCTGGCGGCCAACGCGGAGTGGCTGGAGGAGTTCCCGGGGCCCATGCCCGTCGCGCCCGGGCGCAAGGTCGCCGTCGTGGCCTGCATGGACTCCCGGATGCCGCTGTTCGGCATGCTCGGCCTGGCGGTGGGCGACGCCCACGTGCTGCGCAACGCCGGCGGCCTGGTCACCGAGGACACCCTCCGGTCGCTGGCCATCTCCCAGCACCTGCTCGGCACCCGCGCCGTCGTGCTCGTGCACCACACCGACTGCGGGCTCAACAAGGCGACCGAGGAGCAGTTCCGGGCCGCCGTCGAGGAGGCCACCGGGGTGCGCCCGCCGTGGCCCGCAGGCGCCTTCACCGACCTCGACGCCGACGTCCGAGAGTCGATCCGCCGCATCCGCGAGGCGCCCTACCTGGTGACCGAGGAGATCCGGGGCACGGTGTACGACGTCACGACCGGGCAGCTGCGCGAGATCAAGGACCCTGCTGCCCCCCTGTAAGGACCCCGTCCTCCTCAACCCTCGCAGGCTCGCGGCGGGTCCCTGCAGCAGGGCCGAGGGTCGGACTCGTAGCTCGCGCTGGTACCGTGGTCGATTGGCGCGCGCTGCCGGCTGGTGCACGCGTGTCCCGGGCCGTTGGTCACCTGTACGCACGGTGTCCGGACGGCGGCCAAGTCTCCCGTGCTCGGTGAGGCGATCCCACCAGCCGCCCGCCCGATCGACGAAGGACAGTGAGCCTCGTGCGCACGTACAGCCCCAAGCCCGGTGACATCACCCGGGCGTGGCACGTCATCGACGCCACCGACGTGGTGCTCGGCCGACTCGCCAGCCAGACCGCGCAGCTGCTGCGCGGCAAGCACAAGCCCCAGTTCGCACCGCACGTGGACGCCGGTGACTTCGTCGTCATCGTCAACGCGGGCAAGGTGGCGCTGACCGGCTCCAAGCGCGACGACAAGATCGCCTACCGCCACTCCGGCCACCCGGGCGGCCTCAAGCGGACCAACGTCGGCGACGAGCTCAAGACCCGCCCCGACCGCGTGGTCGAGCGCGCGATCAAGGGCATGCTGCCGCACAACTCGCTGGGCCGGCAGATGCTCTCCAAGCTCAAGGTCTATGCCGGGCCCGAGCACCCGCACGCCGCCCAGCAGCCCCAGACCTACGAGATCAAGCAGGTGGCCCAGTGACCACGCCCATGACCACGGCCGTGACCGTGACCGACGCCGACGGGCGTCCGGTGCAGACCGTCGGCCGCCGCAAGGAGGCCATCGTCCGGGTGCGTCTGCTCCCCGGCACCGGCCAGTTCCGGCTCAACGGCCGCACCATCGAGGAGTACTTCCCCAACAAGGTGCATCAGCAGCTCATCCGTGAGCCGTTCGTGATCCTGGAGAAGGCCGAGCAGTACGACGTCGTCGGCATCCTGCACGGTGGCGGCGTCAGCGGTCAGGCCGGCGCGCTGCGCCTGGCGATCGCCCGCGCGCTCATCGAGGTCGAGCCCGACGACCGCCCGGCCCTGAAGAAGGCCGGCTTCCTGACCCGTGACCCGCGGGTCACCGAGCGCAAGAAGTACGGCCTGAAGAAGGCCCGCAAGGCCCCGCAGTACTCCAAGCGCTGACCGGCGTCGGGGGGTCTGTGCCATGGGTCGCCTCTTCGGCACCGACGGCGTCCGTGGTCGGGCCAACGGCGACCTGACGCCGGAGCTGGCCCTCTCGGTGGCCCGTGCGGCCGCCAGCGTGCTCGCCGACCGCGACGGGACCTCGCGTCCCGTCGCGGTCGTCGGCCGCGACCCCCGCGCGAGCGGGGAGATGCTCGAGGCGGCGGTGGTCGCCGGGCTGGCCAGCGCCGGCGCCGAGGTCCTGCGGGTGGGCGTGCTGCCCACGCCGGCCATCGCGCACCTGACCGCGCGCACCGACGCCGATCTCGGCGTGATGCTGTCGGCCAGCCACAACCCGATGCCCGACAACGGCATCAAGCTGTTCAGCCGTGGCGGGCACAAGCTGCCCGATGCGGTCGAGGCGGCGATCGAGCGGCGGGTCACCGGGCACGAGGGGGACGACCACCGCCCCACCGGCGGCGGGGTCGGCCGGGTCCGGGAGCTGGCCGGTGCCGCCGAGGACTACACCGCGCACGTGCTCTCCGCCCTGCGCGAGCCGTTGCGCGGGCTGCGCGTCGTCGTCGACTGCGCCCACGGCGCCGCCTTCCGCTGCGCGCCCGAGGTCTACCGCCGGGCCGGCGCCGAGGTGCACGTCATCGGCGGTGAGCCCGACGGCTGGAACATCAACGACGGCATCGGCTCCACCCACCTCGAGCCGCTGATCGCCGAGGTGGCGCGCCGTGGCGCGGACATCGGCATCGCCCACGACGGCGACGCCGACCGCTGCCTCGCGGTCACCGCCGAGGGGCAGGTCGTCGACGGTGACGCGATCCTCGCCATCTGCGCGCTCGCGCTGCACGAGAGCGGCAACCTCACCGGCGACACGGTCGTGGCCACGGTGATGAGCAACCTCGGCTTCCACCACACGATGCGCGACGCCGGCATCACCGTGCAGACCACCGCCGTCGGCGACCGCTACGTGCTGGAGGCGCTGCGCTCCCGCGGGCTGTCCCTCGGCGGCGAGCAGAGCGGCCACCTGGTCTTCCTCGACTGGGCCACCACCGGCGACGGGCTGCTCACCGGGCTCGCCCTGCTGTCCCGGATGAGCGCGACCGGTGCCTCCCTGGCCGAGCTGGCCTCCGTCGTCCGGCGGCTGCCGCAGACGTTGGTCAACGTGCCGGTCACCGACCGGCTGGCGGTCGTGGAGAGCGACGACGTCGCCCAGGCGGTCAACCAGGTGGAGGCCGAGCTCGGTGACTCCGGCCGGGTGCTGCTGCGCCCCTCGGGCACCGAGCAGCTGGTCCGGGTGATGGTCGAGGCGCCCACCCAGGAGGAGGCCGACGAGACGGCCGCCCGGCTCGCCGCGGTGGTGGCCGCCACCGGGTGACGTCCGTCCCTCTCCGGAGGGGCAGAGGTCCGGAGGGGCAGGGGACGGCGCCCGCGCCGGTACCATCGTGCGAATGTGCGGCATCGTGGGGTATGTGGGACCGCAGGACTCGCTCGACGTGGTCCTGGACGGACTCCGCCGGCTCGAGTACCGCGGTTATGACTCGGCCGGGGTCGCGGTCATCGCCGACGGGCGGCTGAGCACCGCGAAGAAGGCCGGCAAGCTGGCCAACCTGGAGAAGGAGCTCGCCGAGGCGGGGCTGCCTGCCGCCACCATCGGCCTGGGCCACACCCGGTGGGCCACCCACGGGGGCCCCACCGACCGCAACGCCCACCCGCACGTCTCCGCCGACGGCACCGTCGCGGTGGTGCACAACGGCATCATCGAGAACTTCGCCTCGCTGCGCTCGGAGATCGAGGCGACCGGCGTCGAGTTCAGCTCCGAGACCGACACCGAGGTCGTCGCCCACCTGCTGGCCGCCGCCTACCGGGAGGTGCCCGCCGGCCCCGGACGGCTCGCCGAGGCGATGCGGGTGGTCAGCCGTGCGCTGGAGGGCGCCTTCACGCTGGTCGCCGGGCACGCGGAGGAGCCGGACACCCTGGTCGCGTCCCGGCGCAACAGCCCGCTGGTGGTCGGCGTCGGTGAGGGCGAGTACTTCCTCGGCTCCGACGTCGCGGCGTTCATCGGGCACACCCGCAAGGCCCTCGAGCTGGGTCAGGACCAGGTCGTGGAGATCGACCGGACCCGGGGCGTGACGGTCACCGACTTCGCCGGCGCCCCGGTCGAGCCCACGGCGTACGACGTCGACTGGGACGCCGAGGCCGCCGAGAAGGGCGGCTACGACTGGTTCATGCTCAAGGAGATCGCCGAGCAGCCGCAGGCGGTCGCCGACACCCTGCTCGGCCGGCTCGGGGAGAACGGCGAGCTCGTCCTCGACGAGGTCCGCCTCTCCGACCAGGAGCTGCGCGACATCGACAAGGTGTTCGTCGTCGCCTGCGGCACCGCATACCACGCCGGCCTGATCGCCAAGTACGCCATCGAGCACTGGACCCGGATCCCGGTCGAGGTCGAGCTGGCCAGCGAGTTCCGCTACCGCGACCCGGTGCTGGACCGCTCGACGCTGGTCGTCGTCATCAGCCAGTCCGGCGAGACGATGGACACCCTGATGGCGCTGCGCCACGCCCGGGAGCAGAAGGCCCGGGTGCTGGCCATCTGCAACGCCAACGGCTCGACCATCCCGCGCGAGTCCGACGCCGTCCTCTACACCCACGCCGGCCCCGAGGTCGCGGTCGCCTCCACCAAGGGCTTCCTCACCCAGGTCGTCGCCTGCTACCTGGTCGGGTTGTTCCTCGCCCAGGTGCGCGGGGTCAAGTACGCCGACGAGGTCGCCGCGATCGTCGACGACCTGCGGGAGCTGCCGGGTGCGGTGACCCAGGTGCTCGCCGGTATGGAGCCGGTGCGCGAGCTGGCCCGGTCGCTGGCCACCGAGAACACGCTGCTGTTCCTGGGCCGGCACGTCGGCTACCCGGTCGCGCTCGAGGGTGCGCTGAAGCTCAAGGAGCTGGCCTACATCCACGCCGAGGGCTTCGCCGCCGGCGAGCTCAAGCACGGGTCGATCGCGCTGATCGGGCCGGGCACGCCGGTCGTCGTGGTGGTGCCCTCGCCGCGCAGCCGGGGGTCGGTGCACGGCAAGGTGGTCAGCAACATCCAGGAGGTCCGGGCGCGCGGTGCCCGCACGATCGTGATCGCCGAGGACGGCGACGACGACGTGGTGCCCTACGCCGACCACCTGATCCGGGTGCCGCGCACGCCCACGCTGCTGGCGCCGGTGGTCACCACCGTGCCGCTGCAGGTGCTGGCCTGCGAGATCGCCGACACCCGGGGCCTGGACGTCGACCAGCCGCGCAACCTGGCCAAGAGCGTCACCGTCGAATAGAAGGACCTCGGTGCCCCCCACAACTCGCTCCGCTCGCCGCGGGCCCCTGCACCGAGGCCGTTCCAGTGCCTCACCGGCTCGCGGCGGGACCCTGCGGAGGGGCCGTTCCATCGGGCTGCGGTCGTGATCATCGGGGTCGGCATCGACGTCTGCCCGGTCGACCGGTTCGCCGCGTCGCTGCAGCGCACGCCCGCGCTGCGGGACCGGCTGTTCACCGCCGCCGAGCAGCGCACCCCCAGCGGCGGCGAGCGGACCGGGGAGTCCCTGGCCGCCCGGTTCGCGGCGAAGGAGGCGCTGGCCAAGGCCCTCGGTGCCCCCGGTGGCCTGCAGTGGCACGACGCGGAGGTGGTCGTCGGGGAGCGGGGCCGGCCGCACCTGGAGGTGCGGGGCACGGTGGCCCGGCGGGCCGCGGAGCTGGGCGTCACCCACTGGCACGTGTCGTTGAGCCACGACGGGGGCATCGCCTCTGCCGTGGTCATCGCCGAGGGTGCTCCGTGATCGGGCTCCACACCGCCGAGCAGGTGCGGACGGCGGAGCGTGCGCTGATGGCGACGCTGCCGCCCGGCACGCTCATGCAGCGGGCCGCCACCGGGCTGGCGACGATCTGCCTCGGGCTGGCCGGCCGGGCGCACGGGCTGCGGGTGGTGCTGCTCGTCGGCGCCGGTGACAACGGCGGCGACGCGCTGTTCGCCGGCGCCCACCTGGCCGGCCGGGGAGCGCAGGTGACCGCCGTCCTGCTGAACCCTGAGCGTGCGCACGCGGCCGGCCTGGCCGCGCTCCGCCGGGCCGGGGGCCGGGTCACCGACCCCGCGCACAGCGGGCTGGACCGCGCCGACCTGGTCCTCGACGGCGTCGTCGGCATCGGCGCGTCGGGCGGTCTGCGCCCGGCAGCCGCCGACCTGGCTGCGCAGGCGGCCGCCGGGCCGGGGCTGCTGGTCGCCGTCGACCTGCCCAGCGGGGTGGCCGCGGACACCGGCGAGGTGCCCGGCGAGGTCTTCCCGGCGCAGCACACGGTGACCTTCGGCGCGGTGAAGCCCGGGCTCGTCGTGGGGGCCGGCCGCCGGCACGCCGGGCAGGTGCACCTGGTCGACATCGGGCTCGGCCCGCACCTCGGCGAGCCGTCCGCGCGGCAGATGACCGACGCCGACGCCGCGGCCCGGATCGAGCCGCCGTCGCCGGACAGCGACAAGTACACCGGCGGGGTCGTCGGCATCGTCGCCGGCTCGGCCACCTACCCCGGTGCCGGCGTGCTCTGCACCGGCGCCGCGCTGCGCACCCGACCGGGCCTGGTGCGCTACGCCGGCACCGCCGCCGACGGGGTGCGGGCCGACTGGCCGGAGGCGATCGTCACCTCGGGCCGCCCCGGGCACGCCGGCCGGGTGCAGGCCTGGGTGGTCGGCCCGGGCATGGGCACCGACGACGACGCGCGCAGCGTGCTCGCCGAGGTGCTCGCCACCGACCTGCCGGTCGTGGTGGACGCCGACGGGCTGACCATGGTGGCCGATGCCCCGGCGCTCGTCCGCGACCGCACCGCGCCCACCGTGCTCACCCCGCACGACCGCGAGTTCGCCCGGATCTTCGGCGACGTCGGCGGTGACCGCTTGGCCGCCGCCCGCCGCGGTGCCGCCGAGCTCGGCTGCACGGTGCTGCTCAAGGGTGACGCCACCGTGGTCGCCGACGCGGACGGGACGACGTTCGTCAACGGCACCGGTACCCCGTGGCTGGCCACCGCCGGCACCGGTGACGTGCTCTCCGGGGTGCTCGGCGCGGTGCTGGCGCAGACGCCGGTGACCGGGCTGCCGGCGGTGGAGGCGGCCGCGGCCGCCGCCCACGTGCACGGCCGGGCGGGGCAGCTCGCCGCCGCGGACGGGCCGCTCATCGCGGGAGACCTGGTGCGCCACCTGCCGGAGGCCGTCGGCCGGCTGTACCGGGGCGGTGCCCCCGCCTGAGCGGGGGCGCCTGGGACAGTGGGCTGGTGACGACGGTGCAGCAGACCCCCCGGCGGACCGGGGACGACCGGGCCGAGGTGGTGGTCGACCTGGACGCGATCGCGGCGAACACCGCGGTGCTGCGCGAGCGGGTCAGCCGGCCGCTGATGGCCGTGGTGAAGGCCGACGGGTACGGCCACGGGCTGGTGCCGGCCGCCCGCGCGGCGCTCGCCGGCGGTGCCGACGCGCTCGGGGTGACCGTGCTGGAGGAGGCGCTGGCGCTGCGCGCGGCCGGGGTCACCGCGCCGCTGCTGTCCTGGCAGCACGGGCCGGGGGAGGACTACGCCGCGGCGCTGGAGGCCGACGTCGAGCTGTCGGTCAACGCCGAGTGGGCGCTGGCGGAGCTGGTCGACGCCGCCCGGGCCACCGGCCGGACCGCCCGGGTGCAGCTGTTCGCCGACACCGGTCTCTCCCGCGAGGGCGCCACCCCGGCGGCCTGGCCGGGACTGGTGGCGGCCGCGGCGCGCGCCCAGGCCGACGGCGAGATGGTGGTCACCGGGCTGTGGAGCCACCTGGCCTACGCCGACGCCCCGACGCACCCGACGATCGGCCGGCAGGTGCGGGTCTTCGAGGAGGCCGTGGCGCTGGCCCGGGCGGCCGGGTTGACCGACGCCCGCCGGCACCTGGCCAACTCCGCGGCGACCATCGCGCTGCCGGAGACGTGGTTCGACATGGTCCGGCCCGGGGTGGCGGTCTACGGGCTGGACCCGCTGGGCGGTGACCCGGCGCAGTACGGGCTCCGCCCGGCGATGACCGTGCGGGCCCGGATCGCGCTGACCAAGCGCGTGCCCGCCGGGGCGGGGGTCTCCTACGGCCACACCTACGCCACCGCCGGGGAGACGACGCTGGCGCTGGTGCCGGTGGGCTACGCCGACGGGGTGCCCCGGGCCGCCGGCAACCGCGCCCCGGTGCTGGCCGCCGGCGCGCAGCGCACCATCGCCGGCCGGGTGTGCATGGACCAGTTCGTGCTCGACGTCGGCGACGCCCCGGTGGAGCCCGGCGACCACGTGGTGCTGTGGGGCCCCGGTACCGACGGCGAGCCGACGGCGCAGGACTGGGCCGATGCCCTCGACACCATCCACTACGAGCTGGTCACCCGGGTCGGCGGCCGGTTCACTCGCCGGCACGTCGGCACGGCCGGGGCGGTCTGATGCCCACGGCGAACCGCACCCACCCGCACCGGCCCAGCGGCCGCACGGTCGGCCTGGTCGGTGCGGTGCTGGGGCTGGCCGCCGCGGGCACGGCCGTCGGGGTCACCGCTACCCGCGCGGCCACGGCGCGGGTGCGCGCCGAGCGGTTGGCCGGCCAGGTGCCCGACGTCGACCGGGAGACCTGGCAGCAGCTGCGCGAGGAGGACCCGCTCGGCCTGGCCCGCCGCACGGCCGACCGGACGACGGTGGTCGAGGCCGACGACGGCTGCCGGCTGGCGGTGGAGGAGGTGGGGCCGCTCGACGCGCCGCTGACCGTCGTCTTCGTGCACGGCTACGCGTTGTCGATGCACTCCTGGACGTTCCAGCGTCGCGACCTCGCCGAGCAGCTGGCCACCGCCAACGGTCACCGGCCGGCGGCCCGGCTGGTCTTCTACGACCAGCGCGGGCACGGCACCTCCGGCCGGGGCGACGCCGCGCACGCCACCATCGAGCAGCTGGGTGCCGACCTGGAGGCGGTGCTGGCCGCCCGGGTGCCGCGCGGGCCGGTGGTGCTGGTGGGCCACTCGATGGGCGGGATGACCGTGCTGGCGTTCGCCCGCCGCCGTCCGGAGCTGTTCGGCGACCGGGTGGTGGGCGCGGCGCTGGTCTCCACCTCCAGCGGGAACCTCGGCGAGCTCGACTTCGGGCTGCCGCACCTGCTCACCCGGGTGCGGACCGCGGTGCTGCCGGTGGCCGCGTGGACCATGCGCCGCCGTCCGGCGATCGCCGAGCACACCCGCCGGCTGGCCAAGGACGTCGTCTCGGCCGCGACCCGGGCGCTGTCGTTCTCCTCCGCCGACGTCGCCCCGGAGCTGGGGCACTACGTGGACGCGATGATCGCCGGTACCCCGGTCGACGTGATCGCGGAGTTCTACCCGGCGCTGGTGCGCCTGGACCAGAGCGGGGCCATCGAGCCGCTGCGCCGGGTGCCCGTGCTCGTCCTCACCGGCGACACCGACCGGATGATCCCGGCCGAGCACAGCGAGCTGATCGTGCGGGAGCTGGGCCGCGACGAGCACGGGGTGGACTTCGTCGTCGTCCCCGAGGCAGGGCACCTGGTGCCGCTCGAGCACCCCGAGGAGGTCACCGGTGCGCTGTCGGCGCTGCTGCGCCGGGTGGAGGCCGAGCGGGGAGCCCAGCGCGGGTGACCGCGGGGAGCCGGTGCGTAGGGTGGCTGACGTGGCCGCCCTCCGACCGCCCCGCTACGACGCGGCCGCCGACGAGGTGGCCCGCACCGCCGCGGCCGCGCCGGACTGGGAGTCGCTGGCCGGGGTCGCCCGCTCCTGCGTGGCCTGCCCGGAACTGGCCGCCGCCCGCCAGCACGTCGTCGTCGGTGACCTGCCCGTCGGTGGCCGCCCCCGCCTGGTGCTCGTCGGGGAGGCCCCGGGGGCGACCGAGGACGAGACCGGCCGGCCCTTCGTCGGCCGGTCCGGCGCGCTGCTGGACCAGCTGCTCGCCGAGGCGGGGCTGGACCGGGCGGAGGCCGCGGTGCTCAACATCGTGAAGTGCCGGCCGCCGGCCAACCGCACCCCGAAGGCGCCGGAGGTGGCGCGCTGCAGCGGCTGGCTGCGCCGCCAGCTGGAGCTGCTCGACGCCCGGGTGGTGGTGGCGCTGGGGCTCTCCTCGGCGAAGTGGTTCCTCGGGCCGCGCACGGTGCTGGCGCAGGTCCGCGGCCGCGCGCACGAGGTCGACGGCCGGGCGGTGTGGGCCACGTACCACCCGTCGGCGGCGATCCGCTTCGGCCCCAACGGGGCGCCGCGCGCCGGGTTGCTGGCCGACCTGCAGGCGGCGGCGGGCACGCTGTGAGGCGCGATCACCTGCTCCCCACCCCGGCGGACACCCACGCCCTGGGCAGCGAACTGGCCGGGCTGCTCCGCGCCGGCGACCTCGTGCTGCTCGCCGGGCCGCTGGGCGCCGGCAAGACCGCGCTCACCCAGGGCATCGGCGCCGGGCTCGGCGTGCGCGGGCCGGTCACCTCCCCGACGTTCGTGCTGGCCCGGGTGCACCGCGGTGGCCGGGTGCCCCTGGTGCACGTCGACGCCTACCGGCTCGGGAGCATGGCCGACGTCGACGACCTGGACCTCGACGCCACCACCGACGAGGCGGTGACCGTGGTCGAGTGGGGCCACGGGCTGGTCGAGCAGCTGGCCGACGAGCACCTGGTCGTCGAGCTGGCCCGCCGGGACGACGACGTGCGCACCGCCCGCCTGGTCCCGGTGGGCGCAGGCTGGGAGCAGCGGCTCGGCGACTGACCCGCGCCTGGACGGGCCCGGGACCCGACTGTCTCGTACCGTCCAGGGAACGCACCGCACACCGGTGCGGCCACCGGGTCGACGTCGTGGACGTCGCCGGTCGAGGAGCGGAGGGGCCAATGAGGGCACAGCCGGTCATCGAGACCATCTACGACGAGGTGCTGCGCCGGAACCCGGGGGAGACGGAGTTCCACCAGGCGGTGCGCGAGGTGCTGGAGTCGCTCGCGGTCGTGCTGTCCCGGCACAGCGAGTACACCGAGATGAAGACCGTCGAGCGGATCTGCGAGCCCGAACGGCAGATCATCTTCCGCGTGCCCTGGCAGGACGACCGCGGTGAGGTGCACATCAACCGCGGCTTCCGGGTGGAGTTCAGCTCGGCGCTGGGCCCCTACAAGGGCGGGCTGCGGTTCCACCCCTCGGTCAACCTGGGCATCGTCAAGTTCCTCGGCTTCGAGCAGGTCTTCAAGAACGCGCTGACCGGCATGCCGATCGGCGGGGGCAAGGGCGGGGCGGACTTCGACCCGAAGGGCCGGTCCGACGCCGAGGTGATGCGGTTCTGCCAGTCCTTCATGACCGAGCTGTACCGGCACCTGGGGGAGTACACCGACGTCCCCGCCGGCGACATCGGCGTGGGGGCGCGGGAGATCGGCTACCTGTTCGGCCAGTACAAGCGGATCACGAACCGCTACGAGTCCGGCGTGCTCACCGGCAAGGGCCTGGGCTGGGGCGGCGCCCTGGTGCGCACGGAGGCGACCGGCTACGGCGCCGCCTTCTTCGCCGCCGAGATGCTGGCAGCGCGGGGCGACTCGATGGACGGCAAGCGGGTCACCGTGTCCGGCTCCGGCAACGTCGCCGTGTACGGCATCGAGAAGGTGCACCAGCTGGGCGGCACGGTGGTCGCCTGCTCCGACTCCAGCGGCTACGTCGTGGACGAGCGTGGCATCGACCTCGACGTCCTCAAGGAGGTCAAGGAGGTGCAGCGGGCCCGGATCGACGCCTACGCGGCGCGCGTGCCCTCCGCCCGGTTCGTGGCCGGCGGCAGCATCTGGGACGTGCCGTGCGACATCGCCCTGCCCAGCGCGACGCAGAACGAGCTCGACGGCGAGGCCGCGGCGACGCTGGTCCGCAACGGCTGCCGGTACGTCGTCGAGGGCGCCAACATGCCGGCCACCCCCGACGCCGTCCGGGTCCTCCGCGAGGCCGGCGTGGCCTTCGCCCCGGGCAAGGCGGCCAACGCGGGCGGGGTGGCCACCTCGGCGCTGGAGATGCAGCAGAACGCCTCCCGCGACCGCTGGACCTTCGAGTACACCGAGACCCGGCTCGAGGAGATCATGCGCGGCATCCACGCCCGCTGCCACGAGACGGCCGAGGAGTACGGCGCCCCCGGCGACCTGGTGCTGGGCGCCAACGTCGCCGGCTTCCAGCAGGTGGCCGAGGCGGTGCACGCCCACGGGCTGGTCTGACCGGCGGGCGGGACCAGCCGGCCGCGGCGAACTACTCTCGTCGGTCGTGCTGGTCCTCGCGCTCGACACCGCCACCCCGACCCTCGTCGTCGGCCTGGCGCGCTGGTCGGGCGAGGGTGCGGGTGAGGGGCCGGGGGCGGGCCCGGCGGAGGTCCTCGCCGAGCGCGCCGTCGCCTCGGGCAACCGGCACGCCGAGCTGCTCAGCCCCGCCGTCCGCGACGTGCTGGCCGAGGCCGGGGTCACCCGGGCCGAGCTCGGTGCCGTGGTCACCGGGCTGGGGCCGGGGCCGTTCACCGGGCTGCGGGTCGGCATCGTCACCGCCGCCGCGTTCGGGGACGCCCTCGGGCTGCCGGTGTACGGCGTCTGCTCGCTGGACGCGGTGGGCGGCGGTGCCCGCTCGGTGGTCACCGACGCCCGGCGCAAGGAGGTCCACTGGGCCACCTACGATGCCGCCGGCGCGCGCCTCTCCGGCCCCGGCGTGGACCGGCCCGAGGACGCCCCGGTGACCGACCCGGTGGTGGGTGACGTCCGGTTCGCCGAGCGGCTCGGGCGCGACGTGGCCGCCGCGGAGGTGACGACGGCGGGCCTGCTGCGCGCCGCCCTCCCCCTGTTCGGCCGCCCGCCCGCCCCGCTGGAGCCGCTGTACCTGCGCCGTCCCGACGCCGTGCCACCGGCCGCCCGCAAGGCGGTCAGCCAGTGACCGTCCGGCTCCGCGGGATGACCGAGGCGGACCTGCCGCGGGTGATGGAGCTGGAGGAGGAGCTCTTCGCCCCGGACACCTGGACCGAGTGGATGTACCGCGACGAGCTGGCCCGCCCCGACACCCGCCGCTACCTGGTCGCCGTCGGCCCCGACGACGGCGTCGTCGGCTACGCCGGGCTGATCGCCTACGACGACGAGGCGCACATCGCCACCATCGGGGTCACCGGCGCGCGGCAGGGCGAGGGGATCGGCGGGCTGCTGCTGGACACCCTGCTGGCCGAGGCCGACCGCCGCCCCACCCCGGTGCTGCTGGAGGTGCGGGCCGACGACCCGGCCACCCAGGCGTTCTACGCCCGCCGGGGCTTCGTCGAGATCGGCCGGCGGCCGCACTACTACCCGCTGAGCGGGGCCGACGCCGTCGTGATGCAACGGGAGGTGCGGTCATGAGCCAGCCGCTGGTGCTGGGGTTCGAGACCTCGTGCGACGAGACCGGGATCGGGCTGGTGCGCGGGCAGACGCTGCTGTCGGACGCGCTGGCGACGAGCATGGCCGAGCACGAGCGCTTCGGCGGCGTCGTCCCGGAGATCGCCTCCCGGGCGCACCTGGAGGCGATGGTCCCCACGGTGCACCGGGCACTGGCCGAGGCCGGGGTCGCGCTCGGCGACGTCGACGCCGTCGCGGTGACCGCCGGGCCGGGCCTGACCGGCGCGCTGCTGGTCGGGGTGGCCGCCGCGAAGGCGTACGCGCTGGCCCTGGACGTGCCGCTGTACGGGGTGAACCACCTCGCCGCGCACGTCGCCGTCGACGAGCTGGAGCACGGCCGGCTCGCCGAACCGTCGCTGGCCATGCTCGTCTCCGGTGGGCACAGCTCGCTGCTGCTGGTGCCCGACCTGACCCAGGACGTGCAGGAGCTGGGCCGCACCATCGACGACGCCGCGGGGGAGGCCTTCGACAAGGTCGCCCGGGTGCTGGGGCTGCCGTTCCCCGGTGGCCCGCCGATCGACCGCGCCGCCCGGGACGGCGACCCGGCGTCCATCGCCTTCCCGCGGGGGCTCACCGGACCACGGGACGCCGCCTACGACTTCTCCTTCTCCGGCCTGAAGACCGCGGTCGCCCGGTGGGTGGAGGCCCGGCAGCGGGCCGGCGAGCCGGTGCCGGTGGCCGACGTCGCCGCCGCCTTCCAGGAGGCCGTCGCGGACGTGCTCACCGCGAAGGCGGTGCGGGCCTGCCGGGACCACGGTGTCGACCACCTGGTCATCGGCGGGGGAGTGGCGGCCAACTCCCGGCTGCGGGCGCTGGCCCAGGAGCGCTGCGACGCCGCCGGGATCGTGCTGCGCACCCCCAGCCCGCGGCTGTGCACCGACAACGGCGCGATGGTGGCCGCCCTCGGCTCCCGGCTGGCCGAGGCCGGGGTCACCGCCTCGCGGATCGACCTGGGCGCGGACAGCTCGCTGCCGATCGAGGTCGTCTCCCGCTGAGGACCCGTCTCGGGGGGGGGGGGGGGGGGGGGGGGGGGGGGGGGGGGGGGGGGGGGGGGGGGGGGGGGGGGGGGGGGGGGGGGGGGGGGGGGGGGGGGGGGCCGGGGGCCCGGTACCGGGGGCGCGCCC
>NZ_JBJHAQ010000030.1:0-49962 GCF_054051115.1 Modestobacter sp. SYSU DS0904
AGATTATAGATCGCCAGGCGCGCCCCCCCGCCCCCGCCGCCCCCCCCCCCCCCCCGCGCCCCCCCCCCCCCCCCCCCCCCCCCCCCCCCCCCCCCCCCCCCCCCCCCCCCCCCCCCCCCCCGGGGACTGCCGATGACGGGAGCGGGCGCCAGCGGGCGCTCGAGAGCACCGGGGAGAACCGACAGTGAGCATCGCGAGCGTGGAGCAGATGGCCGGCATGCCGCCGGCCGTCCGGACCGGGGCGGCCGTGACCCGCAAGGAGATGCCCGGGCTGCGCAAGGCGGCGCTCTTCCTGGCCCAGCTGAGCAAGGAGGAGGCCGGCACCGTGCTGGCCCAGCTGCGCCCCTCCGAGGTGGAGAAGCTCACCGGTGAGCTGATGCGCCTGACGGGGGTGGACGGCACCGACGTCGACGACGTGCTCACCGAGTTCCACACCCTGATGCAGGCCCGCCGGTTCGTCGGCACCGGCGGCGTCGACTTCGCCCGCGAGGTGCTCGCCGCCGGCCTCGGCGAGGAGAAGGCCGACGGCATCCTGTCCCGGCTCAACGTCGTCTACACGGAGCTGCCCTTCGCCTCGCTGCGCAACAGCGACGTGCGCCAGCTGGTCACCTTCCTCAAGGACGAGCACCCGCAGGTCATCGCCCTGGTGCTCGCCCACCTGCCCGCGCCGCAGTCCGCGGAGGTCCTGTCCGGCTTCCCGCCGGACCAGCAGGCCGACGTGGCCTACCGGATCGCGCTGATGGACCGCACCGCCCCGGAGATGGTCCGGATGGTCGAGGAGGAGCTCGGCCGCCGGATGGGCTCCCTGCTGGCCTACCAGGACATGGCCACCGTCGGTGGCGTGGACACCCTGGTCGAGATCATCAACCGCTCCCCCCGCCCGACCGAGCGCTCCATCCTGGAGTGGCTGGACAACAGCGACCCGGAGCTCGCCGAGCGGATCCGCTCGCAGATGTTCGTCTTCGAGGACATCGTCACCATCGACGACCGCTCCCTGCAGCTGGTGCTGCGCGACGTGGAGGCCAACGACCTGGCCACCGCGCTCAAGGGCGTCAAGCAGGACGTCCGGGACAAGGTGGTCCGCAACCTCTCCGAGCGCGCCGGCGAGAACCTGCTCGAGGAGATGGAGCTGCTCGGCCCGGTCCGCCAGCGCACCGTCGAGGAGGCGCAGGCCAAGGTCGTCGCGGTCATCCGCACGCTCGAGGAGCAGGGCGTGCTGACCATCACGCGGGGCGGTGAGGACGATTTCGTCGCGTGATGAAGGCCCCCGTCCCCCCCATGAAGGACCCTCCTCCCCCCCACCACTCGCAAGCTCGCGGCGGGCCCCTGCAGGAGGGCCGATCGACGCTCGGGGCGGGCCCCTGGACGGGGCCACCATGAGCGTTGCACCGAGCTCTCGGGAGTCGCTGCTGCTGCGCGGGTCGTCGGCGGCCGACGCCGTCCCGTACCAGCGCGCCACCGACGGAGCGCCCTGGGGGCGCCGCGCCCGCGACCAGCGGGCCGGCGCGCGCCCGGTCGTGCCCGCCCCGGCAGCACCGGCCGACGCCCTGCCGACCGACACCCTGGCGGCCGGTCGCACCGCGACCGTGGACGCCGGCCCACCGTTGACCGTCGACCCGGCGCAGGCACGCCCCTGGGCGCCGGCCGTCACCCCGGCCGACACCGTCGCGCAGCAGGCCGCGGCCCGCAGCGGCCCCCGCCTGGGCGAGGTCTACGCCGAGCAGCTCGCACGGCTGCGCGAGGAGGCCCGCCGCGAGGGCTGGGCCGCCGGGCACGCCGAGGGCCTGGTCGCCGCCGAGCAGGTCGTCGCCGCCGCCGAGCGCGCGGCCGAGGAGCGGCTGGCCGACGTGCAGGCCCGGTGGGAGCGGCGCCTGGCCTCGGCCACCGCGGCGCTGGGCGCGGCGGTGGAGCGGCTGGACGCCATCGCCGCCCCGGTGGTCGACGAGCTCCGGGACGACGTCCTGGACACCGTGGTCACGCTGGTCGGCGACCTGCTGGGCCGCGAGGTCGCCACCGCCGACGCCGCCGGGCTGGACGCACTGCGCCGGGCGCTGACGCTGTGCCCGACCGACGTGCCCGTCGTCGTCCGGCTGCACCCCGACGACCTCGCCGAGGTGCCCCCGGCCGCGCTGGCCGACCTGCCCCCGGCGGTCCGGGTCATCGGTGACCCGGACGTCGAGCGGGCCGGCGCGCTGGCCCAGGCCGGCACCCTGCGGGTGGACGCCCAGCTCAGCGCCGCCGTCGAGCGGGTCCGGGCGGTGCTGCGCTCGTGAGCCTGCTCACCGGCGGTACGGCCCCCTCGCAGGGGCCCGCCGCGAGCTCGCGAGGGGTGGGGGGCGAGGGGGTCCTTTCGCTGGTCGCCCGGGCCAGGGCCGCCGCCCGCCCGGAGACCTCCGGCGTGGTGACCGGCGCGATGGGCCTCACCCTCAGCGTCGAGGGCGTGCCGGCCGCCGTCGGGGACCTGGTGGAGGTCAGCTGCGGCCGGCGGCCGCTGCTGGCCGAGGTGGTGGCGGTGCAGCGGGAGCGGATGACCTGCATGCCCCTGGGCGACCTCTCCGGCGTGCACGCCGGTGCCCGGGTCCGCCCCACCGGGCGGCCGCTGCAGGTGCCGGTCGGCGAGTCGCTGCTGGGCCGGGTGCTGGACGGGCTGGGCCGGCCGATGGACGGCGGTCCCCCGCTGGGCTCGCTGGTGTCCTGGGTCGACCTGACCAGCGAGACGCCCAACGCGCTCACCCGGGAGCGGGTGCGCCGGCCGCTGGCCACCGGGGTGCGCGCGCTGGACACGATGGCGCCCGTCGGCCGCGGTCAGCGGCTGGGCATCTTCGCCGGCTCCGGCGTCGGCAAGTCGACCCTGCTGTCGCAGATCACCCGGGGCACCGACGCCGACATCCGGGTCATCGGGCTGATCGGCGAACGTGGCCGCGAGGTGCGGGAGTTCATCGAGGAGGACCTCGGCCCCGAGGGCCTGGCCAACAGCGTCGTCGTCGTCGCGACCTCCGACGAGCCGCCGCTGGTCCGGCTGAAGGCGGCCTTCGTCGCCACCCGGATCGCCGAGGCCTTCCGCGACCAGGGCCGCGACGTGCTGCTGATGATGGACTCGATCACCCGCACCGCGATGGCCCAGCGCGAGGTCGGCCTGTCCGCCGGCGAGCCGCCGGCGACCCGCGGCTACCCGCCGAGCGTCTTCGCGATGCTGCCCAAGCTGCTGGAGAAGGCCGGCACCAGCACCACCGGCTCGATCACCGGGCTGTACACGGTGCTGGTCGACGGCGACGACCACAACGAGCCGATCGCCGACACCGCCCGTTCGATCCTCGACGGCCACGTCGTGCTCAGCCGCCGGCTGGCCACCGCCGGCCACTTCCCGGCCATCGACGTGCTCGAGTCGATCTCCCGGGTGGCCACCGCGGTCGTCCCGCCGCCGCAGATGACCGACGCGCGGGAGCTGCGCCGGATGCTCGGGGCGCTGCGGGACGTCCGGGAGCTCATCGAGATCGGTGCCTACCAGCCCGGCACCGACCCGCTGGTCGACCGGGCCCGCCGGCTGCTGCCGGACATCGACGCGTTCCTGCGCCAGGCGACGTCGGACTCCACCCCTCCCCCTGAGGCGTGGGCCCGGCTGCACGGCCTGGTGTCCGCCGCGTGAAGCAGCCCGCCTTCCGGCTGGAGCCGGTGCTGCGCCTGCGCCGCATCGAGGAGCGCACCGCGGCGCTGGCCGCGGCCGCCGCCGCCCGCGACGCGGCCGAGGCGGCCCGGCGGGCCGAGGACGACGCCGAGGCGCTGTCCGCCCGCCGGCTGCCCGCGGCCGTCCCGGGCGCGGCCTTCATCGCCGCGATGGTCGCATCGTCGGCCGCGGCTGCCGATGTGTCTGCTGCACGGGCTCTCGCCGTCGCCCACGCGGAACAGGCCGAGCTGGTCCGGGCCCGCTGGACGGCGGCCGCCCAGCGCACCAAGGGCCTGGAGAAGCTGCGCGAGCGGCACCTGACGGCCGCCCGCACCGCCGCCGAGGCGGTCGAGGAGCGCGCGGTCGACGACCTGGTCACCGGCCGCCACACGACGAGGACGAGGGAGGAGGAGACGTGGAGGGACTGACCGCGGTCCACAGCCGCATCAGCGAGATCCATGCGCGGTTCCTGCGCACCCCGCCCAGCCAGGAGGCCGCGTGGGCCGGCGCCGCGTCGGCGGCCGGCCTCACCGGCACCTCCTCGACGGCCACCACGGGCCTCCCCGGATCGAGCGGCTTCGCCGCCACCGGCACCGGCGCGGAGGTCGTGGGCGCGGCGCAGAAGTACCTCGGCGTCCCCTACCGCTGGGGTGGCACCGACCCGAAGAGCGGGCTGGACTGCTCCGGGTTCACCCAGCGGGTCTACGCCGACCTGGGCGTCAGCATTCCGCGCACCTCGTCCCAGCAGGCCACCGCCGGCCGACCGGTCGCCTCGCTCGCCGAGGCCCAGCCCGGTGACCTGGTGTTCTTCGACAACTCCTCCTCCCGCGCCGGCATCGACCACGTCGGGCTCTACATCGGCGGCGGCAAGATGATCGCCGCGCCGCAGGAGGGCGACGTCGTCAAGGTGCAGGACGTCGGGAAGCCGACGGTGATCCGCCGGGTCCTGCCCGACGGCACCGCGCCCGCCACGACGGCGGCCGCCCGCACCACCGGCCTGGGCGGTGTCCCCTACGCCGACCTGTTCAGCGCCGCGGGCAGCCGGCACGGCGTCGACCCGGCCGTGCTGGCCGCGATGGCGAAGACCGAGTCGGGCTTCGACACCGCCGCGGTCTCCTCCGCCGGCGCCACCGGGCTGATGCAGTTCATGCCGGCCACCGCGCGCGGGCTGGGCGTCGACCCCAGCGACCCGGCGTCCGCCATCGACGGCGCGGCCCGCTACCTGGCCAGCCTGACCAAGCAGTTCGGCTCGACGGAGCTGGCCCTGGCGGCCTACAACGCCGGGCCGGGCACGGTGCAGCGCGCCGGTGGCATGCCGGCGATCGGCGAGACCCGGAACTACGTCCAGAAGGTGACCAGCGCCGCGGAGGCCTACCGATGACAGCGCCCACGTCCGCCCTGCCGATCACGCCGGCCGCCGGCCGCGCGGGCGGCGCCACCGGCGGGTCGGGCAGCGGCTCCGCCGAGCACGCCGCCGGCTTCGCCAGTGCCCTGGACGACGTCCTGCACGGCAGCGGCAACCCCACCCGCCGACCCGGTGACGGTGCCGGCGACGCATCCGGCGACGCGTCCGGCGACGCCCCCGGCGAAGGGACCGACGGCGAGCTCCCGGCGACGCCGGCCGCCGTCCCGATGGACGTGCCCCCGGGCCTGTGGGTGCTGCTCACCGCCATGGCGCCGCTGGCCACCACACCGGGCACCCAGCCCGAGGCCGCCGCTGCCGCCGCCGCGCTCATCGGTGCGGTCACCGGCACGGCTGCCACCTCGACGGTCCCGACCGGTGCCCAGCCGGCCGGCGGCCCGGCGATCGGTGCCCCGGGAACCGGTGCCCAGCCGATCGGTGCCCAGCCGGCCGGCGTCGACCCGACCGCCGCCGGGCCGGCCCTGCCGCTGCCCACCGGCGCCGACCCGCTCCCCGCGACCGCTGCGCCGTCGGCACCCGCCCCCGGCACGCCGGCCGCGCTGCTGTCCGCCCTCGGCCTGGCCGGTCCGGTCGCCGCGCAGCCGGGCAACGTCCCCGGCAATGCCCCGGGCCCCGGCGAGCTCCCGGCCGACCTGCCCGTCGTCGTCCTCCCGACCGCGGCGGGCGACACCCCCGACGCCGCCACCGACAGCGGCTCCGGGGCGGCCGGTGGCGACGACGCCCCGGCCGGGCCCGACGTGCTCGGCCTGGTCGGCGGTACGACCGCCGCGCCGACGGCGGCCCGCACCGACGCCCTCGGCGCCGGCACCGTGGCCCCCGCAGCCGAGCCGCCGGTCGCCCAGCAACTGGGCCGTCAGCTCGCGGTGCTCAGCAACGCACCCGACGGCAGCTCGACGATGACGCTGGTCATCACCCCGGACGAGCTGGGCCCGGTCTCCATCCAGGTGACGGTGACCGACGGCAGCCTCGACCTGGTGCTGCAGGGCGGCTCGGACGCCGGACGGCACGCTCTCACCGACGCGCTGCCCGACCTGCGGCGGGAGCTGGAGGCCGCGGGGCTGACCCTGGGCCGCCTCGCCGTCGACGCCACCACGGCCGACCTGGACAGCACGCTGCGCTCGGCGCAGCAGCAGCTGCTCGACGCCCGCGCCGGCCAGCAGGGCCAGACCACCGGGCAGCAGGGCCAGCCCGGTCAGCAGGACCCCCGACCCCGCGGCTGGGACTCTTCCGCCGACCAGCGCGGTGAGGCCTCCCCGGCCCCCGCCACCGACCAGTCCGCGTCCGCCGGCGTGGACGTCCGCGTCTGACGACGGAGGAACCATGACCACGCCGATCCCCGGGGTCACCGCCCAGACGACCCCCACCGCGACGACCTCGGTCAACCGCGGTGACCAGATGGGCAAGGACACCTTCCTCAAGCTCCTGGTCGCGCAGATGCGCTACCAGGACCCGAGCAACCCGACCAGCAGCAGCGAGTTCATGGCGCAGACCGCGACCTTCTCCCAGGTGGAGAAGCTCGAGGAGATCGCCAAGCAGAACGCCGCGCTGGTCGGACTCCAGCGGTCGCTCAGCGCCGGTGCGCTGGTCGGCCACGAGGTGACCTACACCGACACCACCGGTGAGACCAAGACCGGCACGGTCAGCGCCGTCCGGATCGCCGGCAGCGGCACGGAGACCGAGCCGCAGGCGGTCATCGGCGGCGTCACCGTCGGCCTCGGCCGGGTCACCGCGGTCACCCTGCCGACCCCCGCCGTGACGCCGGCCGACACCGCCACGCCGGCCACCGACCCCGCCACGCCGGCCACCGGCGCCACCCAGCCGACCGCCTGACCACCCCCCGATCCCAGGAGTTCCCCGATGCTGCGTTCCATGTTCTCGGCCATCTCCGGCCTCAAGGCGCACCAGACCAAGCTCGACGTGGCGGGCAACAACATCGCCAACGTCAACACCGTCGGCTTCAAGAGCAGCCAGACCGTCTTCCAGGACACCCTGTCCCAGATCGTCCGCAACGGCGCGGCCCCCAACGGCGACGTCGCCGGCAGCAACCCGGCTGCCGTGGGCCTCGGGGTCAAGGTCGCCGGCATCACCACCAACTGGACCCAGGGCTCCGCGCAGAGCACCGGTCGGTCCAGCGACTTCATGATCACCGGCGACGGCTTCTTCATCACCAAGTCGGGCAACGAGAACCTCTACACCCGGGCCGGCTCGTTCGACACCGACGCCGTCGGCAACCTGGTCACCCCCGACGGCCTGGTGCTGCAGGGCTGGATGGCCGACGGCACCGGCACGGTCGACCCCAACGGCCCGCTGGAGTCGCTGCGGATCCCGCAGGGCAAGGTGCTGGCGCCGGTCCCCACCACCAGCGCGACGATCCAGGGCAACCTGTCCGCCGGCGCGGTCGTGGGCGGCACTCCGGTGACCTCCCAGATCACCATGTACGACGACCTCGGCAACGCCCACCAGATGTCGGTCTCGCTGCAGAAGTTGGCCGACAACCAGTGGGAGCTCACCCTGGCCGAGACCAAGGACGGGGTGACCACCTCGTGGCCCCCCCAGACGCTGGACTTCGGCGACACGGCACCGGAGACCGGCAAGCTCGAGGTGGGCGGCGCCGTCACCACGGACCCGGACACCGGTGCACCGGTGGTCACCTTCAGCCCGGGCGGTGCCACCCCCGCGTACCCCAGCTGGGCCGAGGACTTCACCCTGGACCTGAGCGGCCTCACCCAGTTCGGCGGCGCGAGCACCGCGGCGGGCAAGTCGAACGAGCTCACCGGCTCGGCGCTGGGCACGCTGGAGAGCTACTCGCTCAGCAACGACGGCACGATCGTCGGACTGTACTCCAACGGCCTGCGGCAGCCGCTCGGGCAGCTGGCGCTGGCCAGCTTCGTCAACCCCGGCGGCCTGGAGAAGGCCGGCAACAGCTCGTTCCGCGCCGGCGACAACTCCGGCAACCCGGTGGTCGGCCAGGCCGGCACCGGCGGCCGCGGCCAGCTCTCCGCCGGCTCGCTGGAGATGTCCAACGTCGACCTGGCCGAGGAGTTCACCGGCCTGATCGTCGCCCAGCGCGGCTTCCAGGCGAACAGCCGGGTGATCAGCACCTCCGACGAGATCCTGCAGGACCTGGTCCAGCTCAAGCGCTGATCCCTCTTCGCCAAAGTGGCCACTTTGGCGAAGAGGAGAGGGCCGAACGGCCCGGTCCCCCTGAGGGGGTGGCCGGGCCGTTCGGCTCAAGCAGTCCCGCCGGGACGCCGAAGACACCGGTGCAGCGCCGTGCGCGCACCGGTGGGCACCGCCACCGCCGACCCCTGGAGTTCCCCCGTGATCCGACTGACGCGCCTGAACGGCGAGCACTTCGTGCTCAACGCCGATCTCATCCAGCGCGCCGAGGGCCACCCCGACACCGTGGTCACCCTCGCCGACGACACCAAGTACGTCGTCACCGAGAGCGTCGACACCGTCGTCCGGGAGATCCGCGACTGGCGGGCCAGCATCCAGGCGGTCGCCTTCCGGATGGACCGCGGCGAGTACCGCCTCCCCACCCACGACCACAGCCAGGGTGCCGACGACTCCTCGGTCCTGCCCTTCCCGAGCCGAGACGAGCGCTGAGCCATGGACCCCGCCACCCTGATCGGGTTCGTCATCTCGCTGATCGCCCTCGTCGTCTTCATGATCCTCGAGGGCGCCGACCCGACGTCGCTGATCTTCCTCCCGGCGATCGTCCTGGTCGTCGTCGCGACGTTCGGCGCGGCGCTGGCCAGCCAGACGATGAGCGACCTCAAGAAGATCCCCACCTGGTTCAAGATGGCCGTGATGCCGGCCAAGGTGCCCCCGGCCACCGAGCAGATCCAGACCCTGGTCAGCCTCGCCGAGAAGGCCCGCAAGGAGGGCCTGCTCGCGCTGGAGGCGCAGGTGAAGTCCATCGACGACCCGTTCCTCAAGCGCGGGCTGCAGATGAGCATCGACGGCACCGACCCCGAGGACCTGCGCGCCATCCTGGAGGGCGAGATCTCGGCCAAGAAGACCGAGGACAAGGTCGCGGCCAAGTTCATGAACAACATGGGCGGCTACGCGCCGACCATCGGCATCCTCGGCTGCATCGTCGGCCTGATGAACGTGATGGGGAACCTCAGCAACCCCGAGCTGCTGGGCCCGATGGTCTCCGCGGCGTTCATCGCCACCCTGTGGGGCGTCATGGCCGCCAACTTCTGGTTCCTGCCGATGGGCGCGAAGATCCTGCGGGTCAGCGCCCTGCAGGCGGCGCAGATGGAGCTGCTCGTCGAGGGCATCGCCGAGATCCAGGCCGGCACCAGCCCGCGCACCGTGCGCGCCAAGCTCACCTCCCTCGTGCCGCCCAGTGAGCAGGAGCGCGAGGCGGCATGAGCAAGGGCGGCGGGCACGGCGGCCACGGTGGCCGCCGGGCCAAGAAGCACGAGGAGCACGAGGAGCACGAGAACCACGAACGGTGGCTGGTGTCCGGCTTCGACATGATGACGCTGCTGTTCGTGCTGTTCGTGGTGCTCTACGCGATGAGCTCGATCGACCTGGCCAAGTTCACCGCCTTCGCCGACGGCGCCCGCCAGGGGGCCGGCGCCCCCGTCACCATCCTCAACGACGGTGCCGCCATCGACGCGCCGGTCGAGAACGACAGCCCGCTCAAGCCCGTCCAGGTCGCCGAGGAGGCGGCCATCGACGGCACCGAGCAGACGGCGGCGGAGAAGGCCGCCGCCGCGGCGCTGGCCGAGCAGCAGGCGCGGCAGACCGCGGCCGAGGCGCAGGCGGCCTACGACCAGCTCGCCGCCGCACGAGCGGCGCTCCAGCAGGCGCTGGCCGCCGCCGGCATGGCCGGCGCGGCCGAGTTCGTCATCGACGAGCGCGGCCTGGTGGTGCACGTGGTCTCCGACCCGGTGCTCTTCGGCCCGGAGTCGGCAGTGCTGCAGCCCCAGGGGGTGGTCGTGCTCGACGCGATGGCACCGACCCTCACCGCGCTGCCCAACCCCGTCCGGATCGAGGGGCACGCCAACTCGCTGCCGGTCACCCGGGGCGGGCCCTGGCCGTCGAACTGGGAGCTGTCGGCCATCCGGGCCACCACGGTGCTGCGGCACCTGATCGGCCGCGGCATGCCCGAGGACCGCCTGGAGTCCGCGGGCCTGAGCGACACCGAGCCGCTGGTGCCCGACACCGACCCGAGCTACGTGACCGTCAACCGGCGGGTGGACATCGTCGTCCTCTCCACCGCCTCGGCCAGGGCCAACGCCCTGCTCCCCGGGATCGAGGCGGCCGCCCAGGCCGCCGCCCAGGCGTTGGTCAGCAGCACCACCACCACCGGCGCCGCCGGCAGCACCACCGACTAGATCAGCACCGGAGGGAGTCACCCGTGAGCAAGAAGAAGAAGGCCGACGCCGAGGACGAGGAAGCCTCCTCCGGCGGCAAGACGAAGTTGATGATCATCGCCCTGGTCGCCGTGCTGGCGATCGGCGGTGGCGCGTACTTCTTCCTGTTCAGCGGCTCCGGTGAGGCCGTGGCCGAGCCGGCGCCCGAGGCCGGCAGCGTGGTGCTCTCCATCGACCCGGTGGCGATCAACCTCGCCGGCGGGAGCTACCTGAAGCTGGGCTTCGCGCTGCAGTTCACCCTCGCCTACGACGAGAGCGCCGGCGGTGGGCACGGCGCCGGCGCAACGCCCGACGGCTCCAAGGCGACCGACATCGCCATCGCCCACTTCTCCGGGGCTGCGCTCACCGACGTGCAGACCAACCGCGAGGCGATGAAGGCGGCGCTGCAGGAGAAGATCGTCGAGGCGTACCACGGTGACGTCTACGAGATCAACTACACGGAGTACGTCACCCAGTAACGCCGGAGGGACGCCCCCAGCACCCGCTCGCTCGTGCCGGGACCCTGCGAAGGGCCGTTCCAGCACCTCACGAGGGCGTTCCTCCCCCACCCCACCCTGGGGTCACACCCGTGCCAGCCGGTGCCGGAGCTCCCGGCACCGGCTGGTCAGGGTCCGGCGGTCCCCCGCCGATGAGGACATGCGTGAGCCTGTCCGACATCGTGGCCGACGCCCCCAGCGCGGCCCCCCGGAACCCCGAGGGGCAGGGCCGCACGCGTCGTCGTGAGCCCCGCACCTACGACTTCCGGCGGCCGACGAAGCTCTCGCGCGAGCACGTCCGCATCCTGCAGATCACCCAGGAGTCCTTCGCCCGCCAGGCGACCACCACGCTGACGTCGCTGCTGCGCACCGGCGTCCGGGTGGAGCTGGTCGGCATCGAGCAGTTCTCCTACGACGACTACATCGCCACGCTGCCCGCCTCCTACTTCGTGGCGACCTTCACCCTGGAGCCGCTGGCCGGCAAGGGCGTGCTGGCCTGGCCGCTGGACACCGCCATGGCGATGGTCGACCACATGCTCGGCGGCTCCGGTGGCGGTGAGCAGCCCGCCCGGCCGATGACCGGCATGGAGACCGCGATCACCGGCCACCTGCTGGACCGGCTGCTCGACGAGCTCGGCGAGGCGTTCGCCCCGGTGACCGCGCTCACCCCGGCGCTGGACGGCGTCGAGTACAACCCGCAGCTGGCCCAGGCGGCCTCCGGTTCGGAGACCGTCATGGTCGCCACCTACAGCATGCGGGTGGGCAGCCGCGAGCCCGACGTCACGCTGGTGCTCCCCTTCGCCTCCTTCGCCGGACCGCTGAACAACGCCTCCTCCCCGCAGTTGTCGGAGTCCGCGCGGCACAAGCGGCAGCGGGCGTTCGAGGCGCTGACCGCGCGGCTCTTCGACGTCCCGGTCGACGTGAGCGTCCGGTTCAACCCGATCGAGGTGCCCTCCGGCGACCTGCTGTCCCTGGCGGTGGGCGACGTCCTGCTGCTGCGGCACGCCCAGGACAGCCCGCTGCAGGTCACCACCAACGACGTCACGTTCGCGCACGCCCTGCCCAGCAACCACCGGCGCCGCCTGGCTGCCGAGATCGTCCCCGACACCGCGACCGGCGGAAAGGACACAGCATGACCACCGCCTTCGGCACCGACCGCTCGTCGGACTCCGAGACCATCGCCGCAGCGGTCGCCGCCGCGGCCCAGGCCGCTGCCGCCGCACTCCCCACCGAGCTGGACCTGCGCGCCGGGGACCCGGTCGGCGACCCGGAATCCGTCCCCCTGCCGGCCGAGCCGGGCGTCGCGGTCACCGCGGCCCTGGGCGGTGAGGTCAGCGGCGACATCGTCCTGGTGCTCTCCGCCGAGATCGTCGCCGCGCTGACCAACTCCCCGGTCGGGCCGATGGACGTGCCCACCGCGCTGCGCCCTGCCCTGGAGGCCGCCGCCGCCGCGCTCGGCCGGGTGCGGGTCGCCGCCGAGCGCACCGAGGACGTCGTCGCGGCGCTGGACGGGCTGCGGGACAAGGGGGTCTTCCTCGCCGTCCCGCTGGCCGCCGGTGGGGAGGTCGTGGCCACCCTCGCGCTGCAGGTCACCCTGCCCCAGCCGCGCGAGCGGCGCGGCAGCCTGGACCTGCTGCGCAACGTGGCCATGGAGGTCACCGTCGAGATCGGCCGCACCCGGATGACCGTCTCCGAGCTGCTCTCGCTGCACCCCGGTGAGGTCATCGAGCTCGACCGCGCCGCCGGTGCGCCCGCGGACCTGCTGGTCAACGGCACCCTGATCGCCCGCGGCGAGATCGTCGTCGTCGACGAGGACTTCGGTCTGCGGATCAGCGAGATCGTGACCGATGCCGCGGAGTACGGGCGGCCCCAGTGACGTGGATGGTCGTGCGGCTGGTGCTGTCGCTGGCCTTCGTCGCCGGGGTGCTGCTGTTCGCCGCCCGGATCGCCAAGAAGAAGGGCCTGGGCCAGAGCACCGGCGTCATCGAGGTGGTGAGCCGGCAGCGGATGGGCCGGGCCAGCAGCGTCTCGGTGCTGCGCGTCGCCGGCCGGGTGCTGGTGATCGGGTCGACCGAGGAGCAGGTGACCCTGCTCGCCGAACTGGAGGACGAGGAGCTGCAGACCGCCCTGGCGGCGCAGCCCCGGGCGCACGCGGTGACCGCCGACGCCGAGACCGGCGCGCTGCCCACCACGCGGATGCCCGCGCTGGCGCGCAGCAGCTCCGGACCGCTGGCCGGCTCGGTGCTCGACCGCGGGACCTGGACGACGGTGGTGCAGGAGCTGCGTGACCGAACGGTGCGCCGGTCGTGAGCGCACTCGCCGTGCCGGCCACCCGCGCCTGGGTCCGGCGGGCCGGCTGGGTCGCGCTGCTGGGCGCGCTGGCGGTGGTCGCGCTGGTGCTGCTGGCCGGCCCCGCGCTGGCCGCCCCGACCGCGCCCACCGAGCCCATCGCCCCGGTCGCCCCGGTGGTCGACAACGGCGGGCTGGACATCAACATCGGGGGCAACAGCCCCAGCACCGCGGTGACCCTGCTGCTGGCGATCACCGCGCTGTCGATCGCGCCGTCGGCGCTGCTGCTGGTCACCTCGTTCACCAAGATCCTGGTGGTCCTGGCGTTGACCCGGAACGCGCTGGGGCTGCCCACCTCCCCGCCGAACCAGGTGCTGACCGGGATCGCGCTGTTCCTGACGATCTTCGTGATGGGCCCGGTGTTCAGCGACATCAACGACGTCGCCGTCCAGCCGTACCTGGACGGCCAGATGACCGCATCGGTGGCCTACGACACCGGCGTCGAGCCGCTCAAGGCCTTCCTGCTGGACAACACCCGCGACGACGAGCTCAAGCTGATGGTCGGGCTGTCCGGCGAGGAGCGGCCGGCCGATGCCGCGGCGGTCAGCATGATGACCCTGGTCCCGGCGTTCGTGCTCTCCGAGCTCAAGAGCGCCTTCATCATCGGGCTGGTCGTGTTCATCCCGTTCCTGGTGCTGGACATGCTGGTCAGCGCCACCCTGATGGCGATGGGCATGATGATGGTGCCGCCCACGGTGGTGTCCCTGCCGTTCAAGCTGCTGCTGTTCGTCATCGTCGACGGCTGGGCGCTGATCACGACGGCCCTCGTGGGCAGTTACACGTGAGCGCCCCCGTGAACGGGAACCGCGATGAGTGACGCCGACGTCACCGAGATCGCCACGCAGACGATGATGATCGCGGCGAAGGTCGCGGCGCCGATCCTGCTGACCGCCCTGCTGGTGGGCTTCATGATCTCGCTGTTCCAGGCGGCGACCCAGATCCAGGAACCGACGCTGTCGTTCGTGCCGAAGATGATCGCGGTGGCGATCGCGATGCTGGTGACCGGCAACTGGGTGCTCGCGGAGCTGGTCTCGTTCACCGAGCACCTGTTCGAGTCGCTGCCGCGGTTCCTCGGCAAGGGCTGAGGCCGCGGTGGACCTCCAGGTCCCCTCGGCGACGCTGGCCGCGCTCCTGCTGGCCACCGTGCGCGCCGCTGGGTTCATCGTGCTGGCGCCGCCGTTCAACTCCAACGGCATCCCGCTGGCGGTCAAGGGCGCCCTCGCCCTGGCGTTGTCGCTGGTCGTGTTCCCCCAGCTGTCGGGCACGCTGCCGGAGATCACCGCGGGGTTCCTCGTCGTCTCGGCGATCACCGAGGCGGTCATCGGGGCGGCGCTCGGCTTCGTCGTCCAGGTGCTGTTCACCGCCGTCCAGCTGGCCGGCGACCTCATCGACCTGGCCGGCGGGTTCTCGCTGCAACCGGCCTACGACCCGCTCGCGCTGACCACCAACTCCGCGATCGGCAAGCTGCACTACCTGCTGGCGATCACCCTGCTGTTCACCAGCGGCGGGCACCTGCTGCTGGTGCGCGGCTTCGTCACCTCCTACCAGGGGCTCCCGGTGGGCGGCTCGCTGCCCACCGACCAGCTGGGGTCGACGCTGGTCACCGCGTTCTCGATGATGTTCCTGGCCGCGCTGCAGATCGCCGGGCCGATGGTGGCAGTGCTGCTGCTCGCCGACGTCGCGCTGGCGCTGCTGTCCCGCGCCGCCCCGGCGCTGAACATCTTCGCCATCGGCTTCCCGGTGAAGATCATGATCACCCTGGCCCTGCTCGGGCTCACCTTCCCGCTGCTCCCACCGGCGCTGGACTCCCTCATGGAGACGGCGGTCCGGGCGATGACCTCGTTGCGGAGCGGCTAGTGGACGCCGCGGGAGGTGAGGACTGATGGCCAAGGACGGGCCCGGCGGTGAGAAGACAGAGAAGCCGACACCGCAGAAGCTCAAGCAGGCCCGCAAGGAAGGGCAGATCCCGCGGACCCAGGAGCTCGGCACGTGGCTGGGCGCAGCCGCGGCGAGCGTGCTGCTGCCGATGCTGGTCGGCAGTGCGTTCGACTCCGTGCAGGAGCTGTTCGTGCAGGTCGGTGCCGTGGCGAACAACCCGGAGCCGGCCGCGCTGTCGGAGCTGCTGGGGCGGGCGCTGAGCGCCTTCCTGACCACCGTGCTGCCGATGGCGCTGGGCATGATGCTGATCGGCACGCTGGCCTCCGCGTCCCAGGGCGGGGTCACCATCGCCACCAAGGGCATGAAGCCGACGCTGAAGAAGATCAACCCGTTGCCCGGGATGAAGCGGATGTTCGGCACGCACGGCCTCTGGGAGGCGATGAAGGCGATCATCAAGACGGTCGCGCTCGCCACGGTGATCGTGCTGACCTCCGACGACGCCCAGCAGCTGGTCTCCGCCTCCGGCTCGCTGCCGCTGTCGGAGATCACCCGGGTGTTCACCGACTCGGCGGTGCTGATGTTCCGCGTCGTCGGGTTCACCGGCCTGGCGATCGCGCTCGCGGACTACCTCGTCGTCCGCAAGCAGACGATGACCAAGCTCAAGATGAGCGTCTACGAGATCAAGCAGGAGCACAAGCAGTCCGAGGGCGACCCGCACATGAAGGCCCAGCGCCGGGCCACCCAGCTGTCGATGTCCCGCAACCGGATGATGTCGGAGATGGCCGACGCCGACGTGCTGCTGGTCAACCCCACCCACGTGGCGGTCGCCCTGAAGTACGACCCGATGAAGGGCGCTCCCCGGGTGGTCGCCAAGGGCGCCGGCGAGGTCGCCGCCCGGCTGCGCGCCCGGGCCGAGGAGTGCCGGGTGCCGATGGTCCAGGACATCCCGCTGGCCCGCGCGCTGCACGGGTCGTGCGAGCTCGGCCAGGAGGTGCCGCCCCAGCTGTTCACCGCGGTCGCCCGGGTGCTGGCGTTCGTCATGCACCTGTCCGCGCGGGGAGTGCAGGGCGGCATGCACCGGCCGGGGTTCGAGGCGCCCCCGGTCGAGGGGCTGCCCAGGGCCGGCCGACGCCGCTGATGAAGGACCCTCCTGCCCCCCACCGCTCGCAAGCTCGCGGCGGGCCCCTGCAGGAGGGCCGCCGCTGAGGCTCGCGACGCGGATGTGACCCACGGTGCAGTGCGGTACCGGCCGTTCCCGGGACTGCCGAGAACGGCGGTGGAGGGGGCGCTGCGGCGTCCCCGGTCACCGCCGGCACCGCACAGCACAGGAGAAGAGGTCTCGTGGGCAAGCTGACGAAGGCGGCCGTCCCCATCGGGGTCGTCTCCATCGTCCTGATGCTCGTCGTGCCGCTGCCGGCCGCCGTGCTGGACCTGCTCCTGGCGCTGAACATCGTCGGGTCGCTGCTGATCCTGCTGGTGTCGATGAACATCAAGCGGCCCCTGGACTTCGCGATCTTCCCGTCGCTGGTGCTGATCGCGACGCTGATGCGCCTGGCTCTCAACGTCTCCTCGACCCGGCTGGTGCTCACCGACGGCTACGCCGGCAAGGTCATCGAGGCCTTCGGCCACTTCGTGATCGGCGGCTCGCTGATCGTCGGCCTGGTGATCTTCGTGATCCTCACGATCATCCAGTTCGTCGTCATCACCAACGGTGCCGGCCGCGTCGCCGAGGTCGGTGCCCGCTTCACCCTCGACGCGATGCCCGGCAAGCAGATGGCGATCGACGCCGACCTGAACGCCGGCCTGATCAACGAGAAGCAGGCCCGCAAGCGGCGCAGCGAGGTCACCTCCGAGGCCGACTTCTACGGCTCGATGGACGGCGCCAGCAAGTTCGTCAAGGGCGACGCCATCGCCGCCATCATCGTCACGTTGATCAACCTGATCGGCGGCTTCGCCATCGGGATCATGCAGAAGGGCATGGCCCCCGGCGAGGCCATCTCGACCTACTCGCTGCTGAGCGTGGGCGACGGGCTGGTCTCCCAGATCCCGGCGCTGCTGATCTCCACCGCCACCGGCCTGATCGTCACCCGCTCGGCCTCCCAGGGCGACATGGGGTCGGACCTGATCAGCCAGCTCAGCCGCAACAAGCAGCCGGTGCGCATCGCCGGCATCGCCGCGATCGCCCTGTGCCTGATCCCCGGTCTGCCCAAGCTGCCGTTCCTGGTGATCGGTGGCGTGGTCCTGTTCATCTCCACCCGGCTGACCGACAGGGTCGACGAGGACGACGACGAGAGCACCCCCGCGGACGCCGCGGCGGCCGAGCCGCAGCCGGACTCCCCGGAGTCGATCGCCGACCGGATGCGGGTCGACCCGCTGGAGCTCGAGGTCGCCTTCGACCTGGTCGAGCTGGTCGACACCGCCCGCGGCGGCGACCTGCTGGACCGGGTGAAGGCGCTGCGCCGCAAGGTCGCGATGGAGACCGGGCTGGTCATCCCGCTGGTCCGCACCCGGGACAACCTGGACCTGCCCGCCTCGCAGTACGTCATCTGGCTCAACGGCGTCCCCGCGGCCAAGGGCACCTCGCCGGCCGGCACCGTGCTCGCCATCGGCGACCACCTCGACGGGCTGCCCGGCAAGGCCACCCGCGAGCCGGTGTTCGGCCTGGCCGCCAAGTGGGTGCCCGCCGAGCTGCAGCGGCAGGCCGAGATGGCCGGGGCGACCGTCGTCGACCGCTCCTCGGTGATCACCACCCACCTGGCCGAGGTCGTCCGGCAGAACGCCTCGTCGCTGCTGGGCCGGGAGGACGTCAAGGTGCTGGTGGAGATGGTCCGCCGCACCCACCCGGCGGTCGTGGAGGAGCTCACGCCCGGGCTGCTCAGCCTGGGCGAGGTGCAGCGCGTGCTGCAGGCCCTGCTGGACGAGGGCGTCTCCATCCGCGACCTGGTCCGGATCTTCGAGGCCCTCTCGATGCGGGCCCGGGTCTCCACCGACCTGGACGGCCTGGTCGAGGCGGTCCGCACGGCGCTGGGGGCCGCGATCAGCCACCCGTACGTCACCCCGGACGAGCGGCTGCACGTGATCACCCTGGACCCGACCTTCGAGCAGCGACTGCTGGAGGCCGTCCGGCCGACCGAGGGCGGTCAGGTGCTCGCACTCGACGGCAACACCGTCGACGCGCTGGTCCGCGGCTGCGCCGACCTCCTCGAGGAGGCCGACCGGATGAACCTCTCCCCTGTCCTCGTGTGCTCGCCGCAGGTGCGAGCCGCGCTGTCCCGCCTGGTCCGCCAGGTCCTGCCCCGGCTGTCGGTCATCTCCTACAACGAGGTGTCCCGCACGGCCCAGATCGAGTCACTGGGAGTGGTGAGCGGTGCCGTCGCGATCCGTTGAGGCCGCCACGCGGGACGAGGCGATCGCCGCGGCGCGTGCGGAGTTCGGGCCCACCGCCCGCGTCGTCGGGGTCCGCAGGATCCGCTCCGGCGGGATGCTCGGCTTCTTCGCCTCCGAGCGCTACATCGCCGAGGTGGAGCTGCCGAAGGCCGTCGACACCCCTCAGCCGGCTGCCGCGCCCGCCGCGCCGCGGGTGGCCCGGGCCTCGCTGGCGGACCGGATGGAGGAGCTCTCCGACCTGTTCGGTGACGACCCCGCCGCCGAGCCGGCCGTGGGGCTGTACTCCCGCACCGGTGTGCCCCGGCCCGCGGAGTCCCCCGCCGCGACCCCGGCCGCCGCGCCCCGGCCCGCCGCCGGGCTGTTCGGCACCAGCGTGCGCGAGCAGCCGGCCGCACCGGAGGGCACCCCGGCCTCGCCGTCCCGCGCCACGTCGTCCCGCGCCACGTCGTCCCGCGCCGCGTCGTCCCGCCCTGCGTCGTCTGGCGTTGCGTCGTCGAGCCGTGCCCCGGCGTCGGCCGGCAGCTCGACGGCGGGCCCGCGCCGGTCCGGCGCGGGTGCGCGACCGGCGGCTCCGGCCGCCAGGCCGTTCACCCCGGCCCGCGCCACCCTCATGCTGTCGCCCGACGAGCTCGCCGCGCCCCCGGAGCACGAGGAGGAGCCGGTGACCACCGGGGCCGCCCCGTCGCCGTTCGCCGCGGCGCTGACCCGGATGGTGTCCAGCGACGCGCAGGTGCAGTCGGCCGTCGCCGACGTCGCGGAGGCCGAGGCGGCCGCCGCGGAGGCCGCCCGGCTGGAGTCCGATGCGGCCGACGCCGCGCGCCGCCAGGCCGCCGCCGCCGAAGCAGCCCGGATCGAGGCCGCCGCGGCCGAGGCCGTGGCCGCCGAGGCCGCCCGGCTGCAGGCGGCGCGGCTGGAGGCCGCCGCCGCCGAGGCAGCCCGGCTGGAAGCGGCGCGGATCACCGCCGAGGCCGAGGCCGCCGCCGCGGCCCAGGCCGCCCGGATCAAGGCCGAGGCCGAGGCCCAGGCCGCCGCCGAGGCCGCCCGGATCAAGGCCGAGGCCGAGGCCCAGGCCGCCGCCGAGGCAGCCCGGATCGAGGCCGAGGCGGAGGCCGCAGCTGCCGAGGCCGCCGCGGAGGCGGCCCGGATCGAGGCCGAGGCGGAGGCCGCAGCTGCCGAGGCCGCCGCGGAGGCAGCCCGGCTGGAGGCCGCGCGCGTCGAGGCCGCCCAGCTGGAGGCGGCCCGGCTCGAGGCCGCGCGGGTCCAGGAGGAGGCAGCAGCCGCCGAGGCGGCCGCCCGGGCCGCAGCCGAGGCCGCTCGTGCTGAAGAGGCCGCCGAGGCCGGTCGCCGCGCAGCCCCCCTCTCCATGGTCGAGTCGGTGCGCAGCGCCGACGACGAGCTGGCCGACCTGCTCGAGCAGGTGCTCGCCGCCAACGGCTCGGGCCGTGGCCGGCACCGTTTCCCCGAGCCGGTCACCGAGGACACCGCACCCACCGGGGCGCCGGCCACCACCGAGTTCGCGCTCCCCGGGCCGGCCGGCTCCCGCCCTGCCGTGCCCCCGGTCCGCGACGTCCCGCGGCCCTGGGCCTACGCCCCCGTCGACGACCTCGACACCGGCGACCTCGACACCGACGACACCGGCGCCTACGACACCGGCGCCTACCGGGCCGACGGCCGCTACGAGTGGACCACCGCCGCGACCGGCCCGCAGCGGGTCGTCGACGCCGTCCTGGTCGAGGAGGCGCCGCGGCGCACCGCAGCGTGGGAGCCCGAGCCCGTCCAGGCGCACCGGATGACCGCGCCGGTGCTGTCCACGGCGCTGGCCCGCACCGCGAGCGACCCGGCTCCGCTGCCGCTGGACGCCACGACCGTGCTCCCCCCGCTGTCCCTGCTGCCCCCGCAGCGGTTCTCCGGTTCCGACGGCGCCCCGCCGCTGCTGCGGTCCCGGCCGCCGGTGCCCCCGGCCCGCCCCGCGGGCAGCCGGCTCCCGCTGGTCACCCGACCGGTGCGCATCGAGCTGCCCGCCGCGCCGACCCCGCCGGCCGCCCCCACGGCCGAGGCGGAGTCCGAAGGCCGGCTGGCCACGGTCACCCGGCTGGTGCCGGTGCGGTCGGCCGAGATCGAGCCCTACGCGGTCAGCCTCGCCGAGGAGTTCGTCATCCGGCTGCTCACCCTCGGCGTGCCGCACACGCTGCTGGGCCCCGACTTCCTCGCCGACGTCGCCGCCCGCGGGGTGTACGCGGCACTCACCCGGAGCCTCACCGACCACCTGCCGCCGGCACCGCGCTTCCCGGTCGAGCCGGGCGAGGTGCTGCTGGTCGTCGGACCGGGCGCGGAGACCTTCGCGACGGCCCGCGCCCTGGCGCTGACGCTGCGGCTGGACCCCGAGGCCGTGCAGTGGGCCAGCTCCGGCGCGCTCGCGCACCTCGCCCCGCAGTCCAGCCGGATCAGCTCCCTGGAGACCGCGCTCGAGCGCCGCCGGACCAGCGCCTCGGCCGGCACGGTCACGATCGTCGCCGTGGACGCGCCGCTTCGCACCGCCGGCGGACCGTGGCTGGAGCACATGCTGGCCGTCTGGTCGCCCACGGCGGTCTGGGCCGTGCTCGACTCGACCCGCAAGCCCGAGGACCTGGTCCCGTGGCTCGACGGGCTGCCCCGGCTCGACGCGGTGGTCGTGCAGGACACCGACGCGACCGCCGACCCGGCCGCCGTGCTCGGCCACCTCCGGGTGCCGGTGGCGCTGATCGACGGCGTCCGGGCCACCGCCCACCGCTGGGCCTCGCTGCTGTGCGAGCGGCTGGAGGAGCTGGAGGGGTGATCGACCCGTTGCGCAAGGACGTCCTGCTGACCGGCTTCGTGCTGGCCATCCCCGTCCTGGCGATGGGCTTCCGGGGCGACTTCACCACCGACGAGGTGCTCATCCGGGTGCTGTGGTGCCTGGGCGCGGCGTGGGTGGCCGTCGGGCTGGTGGTCTGGGCCACCGCCCCGGCCCGCATGGCCCCGCGGAGGCCGGCCACCGCCCCGGCCGACCCGGCCCCGGAGCAGCCGCCGGCGCCCTGAGCGCGACTCCTGACGGACCCGCCTTCCACGCCCATCGCGTGCCTGCCACGCGCAGCAGCCCGTGGGATGCGCGCGAAGAGCGTGAAAGCGTGACGGGTCCGGGGCTCGGCGGGCCCGCCGTCCACAACCCGCGGCCGTGTCCACAGGCGACCCGGGGCTGGTCACCGGTGCCCCGGGCGGCGGCACCGTGGGCGCATGGATCCCACGGAGCGCCCGCCGACTGTGGTCCTGCGATCTCGAGCACTCGCCGCCGGCCTGGCCGACGACGAGATCCGCCGGCTCCGCCGCCGCGGGGAGTGGACGACGCTGCAGCGCGGCGCCTACCTGGTGGGGCCGGGTGACGTCGCCCCTCGGCACCGTCATCTCCTCCGGGTGCGGGCCACCGTGTCCGGCCTGCGCACCCCGGCGGTGGTGAGTCATGCCTCGGCCGCGGCCGTGCACGGGCTCCCGCTGTGGGGCGTCCCACTGCACCACGTCCACGTCACCAGGCAGCCGCCTGCGCGCGCCGTCCGGGAGAGCCGCCTGCATTCCCATGCCGCACGCCTGGCGGTGGATGACGTGGTGGTGGTCGACGGGCTGACGGTCACCGGTGTGGCCCGCACGGTGGTCGACCTCGCGCGGTCGCTGCCCTTCGCGCCCGCGCTCGCCGTGGCCGATGCCGCGCTGCACCACGGGCTGACGACGCCCGCCGAGCTCGTCGACGTGGCGGCGGCAGCCGCCGGCAACCGGGGCAGTCGTGGGGCCCGGCGGGTGGTGACCGCGGCGGATCGGCGCAGCGAGAGCGTCGGGGAGAGCCGGAGCCGCGCGGTCATGATCGAGGCGGGGCTGCCCGTGCCCGACCTGCAGGTCGCGGTCCACCGGTTCGACGGTGCGTTCGTCGGCCGCAGTGACTTCGGCTGGCGGCAGCAGCGACTGCTCGGTGAGTTCGACGGTCGGATCAAGTACGGCCGGTTACTCCGCCCGGGGCAGTCACCCGGGGACGCCGTGTTCGAGGAGAAGCGGCGGGAGGACGCCCTCCGCGACGAGCGGTGGGGCGTGGTGCGCTGGGTCTGGGTCGAGCTGGACACCCCGCAGGTCGTCGTCGACCGGGTCGCACGAGCCCTCGCCCGACCGGTCCGGTGACCGCGTCACACGCTCTCCGGCCGCTTCCCACGCGTTGGAGCACGAGGAGAGCGACCCGAGAACGTGGGAGGCACCCTGCGCCGGCGCCCGGCCGGGTGGCTCCTGGGCGGGCGACGGCGCTGGCCGGGTCAGTGCGGGAGGTCCTCCAGCATCTCGGTGACCAGGGCGGCGATCGGCGAGCGCTCCGAGCGGGTCAGCGTCACGTGCGCGAACAGCGGGTGCCCCTTGAGCGCCTCGATCACCGCGGTGACGCCGTCGTGCCGGCCGACCCGCAGGTTGTCCCGCTGCGCCACGTCGTGGGTGAGCACGACGCGGGAGTTGGTGCCCAGCCGGGACAGCACGGTCAGCAGCACCCCACGCTCCAGCGACTGCGCCTCGTCGACGATCACGAACGAGTCGTGCAGCGAGCGGCCGCGGATGTGGGTCAGCGGCAGCACCTCGATCAGCCCCCGCGCGAGGATCTCCTCGACGACGTCACCGGAGACCAGCGCCCCCAGGGTGTCGAAGACCGCCTGCGCCCAGGGCGCCATCTTCTCGCCCTCGCTGCCGGGCAGGTAGCCCAGCTCCTGCCCGCCGACGGCGTACAGCGGGCGGAAGATGACCACCTTCTTGTGCGCCCGCCGCTCCATCACCGAGTCCAGGCCCGCGCAGAGCGCCAGCGCCGACTTGCCGGTGCCGGCGCGCCCACCCATCGACACGATCCCGATCTCGGGGTCCAGCAGCAGGTCCAGCGCGATCCGCTGCTCCGCCGAGCGCCCGTGCAGCCCGAACGCCTCCCGGTCACCGCGCACCAGGCGCACCTGCTTGTCCGGGGTGACCCGGCCCAGCGCCGAACCGCGGGAGGACAGCAGCACCAGCCCGGTGTGCGTGGGCAGCTCGGCGGCGGCCGGCAGGAACACCGATCCGGCGTCGTAGAGCTCGCTGATCTCCGCGTCGTCCAGCGACAGCTCGGTCATGCCGGTCCACCCGGCGTCCACGATGCCCAGCCCGCGGTACTCCTCGGCGGGCAGCCCCACGGCGGCCGCCTTCACCCGCAGCGGGACGTCCTTGGTCACCAGGCAGACGTCCCGGCCCTCCGCCCGCAGGTTCAGCGCGACCACCATGATCCGGGAGTCGTTGCTGTCGTTGCGGAAGCCGGCGGGCAGCGACGAGGGGTCGCTGTGGTTGAGCTCGACGTGCAGCGTGCCGCCGTCCTCCCCCACCGGGACCGGGGCGTCGAGCCGGCCGTGCTGGACGCGCAGGTCGTCCAGCCGGCGCAGCGTCTGCCGGGCGAACCAGCCCAGCTCCGGGTGGTCGCGCTTGTCCTCCAGCTCCCCGATGACCACCAGCGGGAGCACCACCTCGTGCTCGGCGAAGCGCAGCAGCGCTCCCGGATCGGAGAGCAGGACGGAGGTGTCGAGGACGTACGTGCGGCGGCGAGTGCTCACGCGGCCACCTCGCTGGCGCTCGGCACCGCGTTCGCGGGGCTGCTGTGCTGCTGGGACCTCGCAAGCTCGGTCATGACGACTCCCGAGGGACGCCACCCTGGTGACAAGGCGCGCCCCGGCTCGAAGGTGACCGGGTCCCGGCGCAGGGGCCGGGACTCGGCCCCTCTGGTCGACGATCGCTGTCGCACCAACCGGGCCTCCCGAGGACGGTGAGGCGGGCTCCCCGTCCACTGCGGACGTTAGGCCCTCACCCCGACAGAAGCGCCGGCGTGACACGCGAAGGGGTGACACGCGAAGCGATCGCCATCGGCTGTTCTCCTGCCCGAAACACAGGCCCCGGGTCAGCTCCCGCGGCGCGGGCGGACGGCGACGGCGGCCCACAGCACGGGCACGAGCAGCACCGGCCACTGCAACGACAGGTCACCCAGCCACAGCAGCCCCGCCACCAGCAGCACGAACAGCCACCCCGCCGTCCAGAGCCCCAGCGTCCGCCGCTCGGCCGCGGTCGTCCCCGTCGACACGGTCAGGCGACCGCGAGCTCGGCGGTGACCGCCGCCGGTGTCAGCGGCTCGTCCAGCAACCGGACGAAGCGGTCGGCCACGGGCTGCTCGGCCGGCCGCGCCGCCAGCCACCGCGCCAGCAGGTCGTAGCCCTCGACGTAGGTGGTGATGTAGGCCCGCCACAGCGGATCGGTGAGGAAGCGCAACTGCTGGACCGCCCGGTCGTGGCTGACCAGCGCCCACTGCTGCAGGTGGCGGATCACCTCGTCGGGGTCCGCCCCCCGGTCGTGCAGCAGGATCGCGGCGTCCTGCCGCACCCGGTTCAGCGGTGCCGCGGCCGCCGCGACCCGCTCGGCCAGCCCGCCGTCGAACCGCAGCCCCAGGTCGCCGAGCACCTCGGCGGACCAGGCTCCCCAGCCCTCGCCCACCGCGGCCTCCAGGCCCAGGTCGGCGAGGCCCTCCGCCATCAGGCACTCGGGGGTGTTCACCAGAAACACGGTGTGCTCCACGTGCTCGTCCCGCTCGACCAGGCCCCGCTCCTTGCGGCAGTGCTCGGTGTGGTGGCCGGGGTAGGACTCGTGGGCCACCAGGTGCGGCAGCTGCGCCATCCGGTGCGGCAGGTCGGCGTTGATCGCCACCCGCGAGCGGTAGTCGCCCTCGTAGTAGTTGAACCCCGACCACGGCTTGTCGGTGACCACCTCGTACCGCACCGTCTCGGCCTCGGGCAGGCCGTACCGGCCGCGCACCCGGTCACGCAGCGCCGAGGAGAGCGCGTGGACGGCCGCCTCCAGCCGCTGCGGTGGGCACTCCTCCCGGCGGCGGTGCGCCGCGTACCGCTCGGCGAGCGTGCCGCTGCCCGGCAGCAGCTCGCCCAGCGCCTCGTGGGCCGCGGCGTACTCGGCCGGGTCGCCGAGGGCGACGTCGACCTGGAAGTAGGCGCGCACCTCGGCCAGGTAGCCGACCGGCTCCGCACCCATCTTCCGGGCCGAGCACTCCAGCCCGGTGAGCTGACCGCGGAGGAACTCGGCGCGGGCGGCGGGCAGCGCCGCGGAGTCCAGCTCGGCCAGCAGCGCCCGGGCCTGGTCCCGCAGGCCGGCCGGGGTGGGCGCCGGCTCGTCGGCGACCTGGGCGCGCAGCCGGGGGTCGCCGGTGTAGGCGTCGACGAAGCCCGGCTCCAGCCGGTCGAAGCGCAGCCCCAGTCGCACGTACTCGAGCGGGAGGTCCAGGGCGCCGGCGGTCATGTCCCGCAGTCTCGCAGCCGCTGCGGTCAGCCCCCGAAGCGGCGGTGCCGGGCCGCGTAGGCGCGCAGCGCCCGCAGCAGGTCGACGCGGCGGAACTCCGGCCAGTAGACGTCGGTGAAGTGGAACTCCGAGTGGGCGGTCTGCCACAGCAGGAAGCCCGACAGCCGCTGCTCCCCGCTGGTCCGGATCACCAGGTCCGGGTCGGGCTGCCCGCGGGTGTACAGGTGCTCGGCGATGTGGTCGACGTCGAGCACCTCGACCAGCTCGTCCAGCGACGTCCCGCGCGCGGCGTGCTCGGCCAGCAACGACCGGACGGCGTCGGCGATCTCCCGCCGCCCGCCGTAGCCGACCGCCAGGTTGACCGAGGCCCCCGGCCGGTCGCGGGTGTCCTCCTCGGCCTGCTTCAGCACCGCCACCGTCTCCGCCGGCAGCAGCTCCAGCGCACCGACCGCCCGCAGGTGCCAGCGGCGGTCCGGGCCGGCCAGGTCGCAGGCCACCCCCTCGATGATCCGCAGCAGCGGGGTCAGCTCCGGCTCGGGACGCTGCAGGTTGTCGGTGGAGAGGAGGAAGAGGGTGACCACCTCCACGCCCGCCTCGTCGCACCAGCGCAGCAGGTCGGCGATCTTGTCCGCACCGCGGCGATGGCCCTCGCTGACGTCCTCCAGACCGATCGCCCGGGCCCAGCGGCGGTTCCCGTCGATGATCACGCCGACGTGGCGGGGGGTGTCCGCGCCGATCAGGCCGCGCGCCAGCCGGCGCTCGTACACGGCGGTGAGCAGGTTCCGGACCTTCGCTCTCACCCCCACGGCGCTCACCCTAGGACCCGCGGCCCCCCGCGGCTGGACGCACACCCGGGACCGACAGCGAGGTCACAGCCGCCAGGAGATGACGACGGACCTACGGCTTCGTAACCTCGGCCCATGAGCGCACCATCCGACCGCCGCGAACCCGCGCGGGTCCAGGCCGACGGCGCCGAGGTGGAGGGCCCGATCGACCAGGCCCTCGACACCGTCCAGCGCGAGGGTGAACGCGTCGAGGCGGTCGAGCAGGACGGCCGCTGGACCGTCGCCGACTACGGCGACAAGGACTTCGACCACCCCGACACCCGGCCCCGGCTGCGCGGCTGGCTGCACCTGTTCGCCTTCTTCGGGTCGATCATCGCCGCCGCCGTGCTCATCCCGCTGGCCGCCGTCCAGAGCGCCCGCGCCGGCTGGTCGGTCGCGCTCTACTGCGTCACCATCCTCGGGCTGTTCGGCACCAGCGCGCTGTACCACCGCCGCCGGTGGTCCCCGCGCGGCTGGAAGCTGATGAAACGCGCCGACCACTCGATGATCTTCGTGTTCATCGCCGGCACCTACACCCCCTTCGCCCTGCTGGCCGTCCCCGAACCCACCGGCCGGTGGCTGCTCACCCTCGTGTGGTCCGGGGCCGCCCTGGGGGTGGCGCTGAAGGTGGCCTGGCCGACCTCCCCCCGCTGGCTGGGCGTGCCGATCTACCTGGCGCTGGGCTGGGCGGCGGTGTTCGTGCTGGTCGACATCCTGCAGCTGGCCGGCGTCACCGCGCTGGTGCTGCTCGCCGCCGGGGGTCTGCTCTACAGCGCCGGCGCGATCGCCTACGCGAGCAAGTGGCCCAACCCCTGGCCGGGCACCTTCGGCTACCACGAGGTCTTCCACGCGATGACGATCGTGGCCGCCGCCTGCCACTACATCGCCATCTACTTCGTCATCTACAACAGCCCGATTGCTTCGTGATCCTCCGGATCACACCGCGGCCGGTGTCACCGCGATCCTGCCGGATCGCACCGCGGCCAGGTGCCGTGCCCGGCCTGCGCTGAGCCGTTTCGAGCCCCGCAGCCGGGAGCCTCCGGCCCCGCGGCCGCAAGCCTCTGCGAGCTCCGCTCGCGGGTCCGTCCGGGCCGGCTCGCGTCGTGCGACGGCGGCGGACGGCCTCCGGCCGCCACACCGCCGTCCCACCGCTCAGGTGAACGGGGGCCGGGCGTCGAGCTTCAGGGACAGCTTGCCGGCGGTGCGCCAGGCGCGGGCGACGACGTCGCGGTCGGCCTCGGTGACCAGGTTTCCCATCACCCGCAGCGCCACGGTCATCAGCACCCGCGACCGCATCCCCACCGGCCCGGCGGCCGGCAAGAACCGGGGCACGGTGAGCAGCCCCGCCAGCCGGCGGGCGATGGAGAACGCCTCGCCGTAGTGCCGCCGCAGCGTCGCCGGCCAGGCCCGCGACCAGTCCGCCTCGTCGAACAGCTCGACCAGGCTGCGCCCGGTCTCCAGGCCGTAGTCGATGCCCTCGCCGTTGAGCGGGTTCACGCAGCCCGCGGCGTCCCCGATCAGCGCCCAGTTGCGCCCGGCCACCCCCGAGACCGCACCACCCATCGGCAGCAGCGCGCTCGCCGGCGCGCGGACGGCGCCCTCGATCTGCCACTCCTCGCGCCGCTGGTCGGTGTAGAGCTCCAGCAGGCTGCGCAACCGGACGTCGGCCGGGCGCTTCTCGGTGGCCAGCGTGCCCACCCCGACGTTCACCTCGCCGGCCTCCGCCCCCAGCGGGAACACCCAGCCGTAGCCGGACAGCAGCTCGCCCCCGGCGCCGCGCAGCTCCAGGTGCGAGGAGATCCACTCGTCGTCGCTGCGGCCCGACCGCACGTACCCCCGGGCGGCCACGCCGTAGGCGGTCTCCCGGTGCCACTCCCGGCCCAGCACCTTGCCCAGCGGGGAGCGCACCCCGTCGGCGACCACCAGCCGCCGGCAGGCGACCGTCGTCGTCGAGTCGTCGGGACGGCGGAAGACCACCGCAGCCACCCGGTCGCCGTCCCGCTCGACGTCCACCGCCCGGGCGCCGTCCAGCGGGACCGCGCCGGCGTCGACGGCGACGCCGCGGATCCGGGCGTCCAGCTCGGTGCGGGGCACCGCACCGCCGTGGTCGGGCAGCGCGCCGCCGGGCCAGGGCAGCAGCAGCTCCTGGCCGAACCCGGCGGCGCGCAGGCCGCGGTTGCGGCCGCGGGCGCGGACCCAGTCCCCGAGGCCGAGCCTGTCGAGCTCACCCATCGCGCGGGGGGTCAGCCCGTCGCCGCAGGTCTTGTCACGCGGGAAGACGGCGGCGTCGGCGAGGACGACCTCGGCGCCCGACCGCGCGGCCCAGGCGGCCGCCGCCGAGCCCGCCGGCCCCGCTCCCACCACGAGGACGTCGGTCTCGGCGGGCTCCGCGGTGGTCGGCACCAACCCAGTGTCCCCGATGCCGGGACGGCGCCCTGCTACTGCGGGCCGCGGGCCCGGACCTCCTCCACCGACGCCATCGCCGCCCGCAGCTCGGCCAGCCACTCGTCGGCGTGCTGCCCGACCAGCCGCACCGCCCAGACCAGGGCCTCCGAGCGGGACCGGGCGACACCGGCGTCGACCAGCGTGTCGAGCACCAGGCGCTCGGGCTGGCGCAGCCGGGTCATCACCGGCACCGAGACGGTGGTGAAGACCTCGCGGACGTCACCGCAGGTGGCGCCCCAGGCCACCGAGCGGCCGTAGCGCGCCTGCGCGGCATCGGCGATCGCCATCCGCTGCTGGCGGGTCTGCTCGCGGAAGCGGGCGATCCGCCCGGCGCGGGCCGCCGTCGGGTCGCCGTCCCCGGCGTCGGGCTCCGGGACGGCGCCGACGACGGTGATCTCGTCCCGGTCGATGGTCAGCTCGACGGGCGCGGTGAACCAGTCGTCGGGCAGCCGGCCGGCGAACCAGCCGGCCACCTCGGCCCGCTCGACCGGCGGCGGGGCGTCGACCCCCCGGCCGCGGGCCCGGCCACGGCCGGGAAAGCCCTCGGGCGGGAAGCGGTGGTGGTGGTGTGCGTGCACGGTGCCCTCCTCGGGAACGACGACACACACAAATGTAATCGTGTAATCAGTCGCGCGATGGGGTCATCGCTTCGCTCAGAGCGGACACGTCGACGACCGGCGCCGAGCAGACGAACCCGCGGCAGACGTAGGCCGCTGGGCGGCCGCCCAGCGGGGGCCGGTCGGCCAGCAGGGGCACCCCGGGCGCATCCGGCTCGCCCGCCACCACGACGGCGCCGGGGCTGGTGCTGGCCCGGGCCGCGGCCGCCAGCGCGTCCCGCTCGGGGCCGGCCGGGCCGCTCACCGCCACCTCCAGCGGTCCGGCGAGCAGCGCCTCCCCCACCGCGGCCGCCCAGCCGGCGGCCTGCGGCGCGTGTTCCACGAGCCGGGCGAGCGTCGCCAACGCCGCCTCGCCGCGCGCCCGGTCCCCGGGTGCGCCGGCCAGCGCGGCGTGGGTGACCAGCGCACCGGCGGCCGCGGCGATGCCGGCCGGCGTGGGCCCGTCGGCGGGGTCGAACGGGCGGTGCACCAGCGCCTCGGCGTCGGCCGCGGTGTCGTGCCACGCGCCGTCCGCGTCGACGAACTGGTCGGCGACGACGGCGAGCAGCTCCCCGGCCCACGCCAGCCACCGCCCCTCTGCGCTGGCCGCGTGCAACGCCAGCAGCCCCTCGGCCAGGTCGCCGTAGTCCTCCAGCACCCCGGCGTGGGCGCCGACGACGCCGTCCCGGGAGGCGCGCCGCAGCCGCCCGGCCACCCAGTGGGTGCGGTGCAGCAGCTCGGCGGCGCGACGGGCGGCGCCCACCAGCCGCTCGTCGCCGGTGAGCGCCCCGTGGTCGGCCAGCGCGGCGATCGCCAGCCCGTTCCAGGCGGTCACCACCTTGTCGTCGCGCGCCGGTTGCGGGCGGCCGGCACGCGCATCGGTCAGCGCGGCCCGCACCCGGGCGTAGCGGACCGGGTCGTCGGGGTCGTCCAGCAGCTGCAGCGTGGAGGTGCCGTGCTCGAAGGTGCCCTCGGCGGTCACGGAGAACAGGTCGGCGGCCCAGGCGCCGTCGTCCTCGCCCAGCACCTCGGCCAGCTGGGCCGGGGTCCAGACGTAGGTCAGCCCCTCGACGCCCTCGGTGTCGGCGTCCAGCGCCGAGGCGAAGCCACCCTCGGCGGTGCCCAGGTCGCGCAGCAGGAACGCGGCGGCCTCGTCGGCCACCCGCCGGGCCCAGCCCAGGCCGGTGGTCCGCCAGAGGTGCGAGTACACGCGCAGCAGCAGGGCGTTGTCGTAGAGCATCTTCTCGAAGTGCGGCACCACCCAGCGGTCGTCGACGGCGTACCGGGCGAACCCGCCGGCCAGCTGGTCGTGGATGCCCCCGCGGGCCATCGCCTCCGCCGTCCCGACGGCCATCCGCAGCGTCTGCTCGTCTCCCCGCCGGGCGTGCGCCCGGAGCAGGAACTCCAGCAGCATCGCCGGCGGGAACTTCGGCGCCGCACCGAAGCCCCCGGCCGCCCGGTCGTAGGAGTCGGCGAGGGTGGCGACCGCGCCGTCCAGCAGGTCGGCCGACAGCGGGGCCGGGTCGCCGAGGTCCAGCCGGCCGGAGATGCCGGCGACGATCTCGCCACCCGCGTGCTCCAGTTCGTCCCGGCGCGTCGCCCACGCGTCGCTGACCGCCGCGAGCACCCGCCGGAAGGCCGGCAGCTGCGGGTGCGGCCGGGGTGGGAAGTAGGTGCCGCAGTAGAACGGTGCGCCGTCGGGGGTGGTGAAGACGGTCATCGGCCACCCGCCCTGCCCGGTGAGCGCCTGGGTGGCGGCCATGTAGACGCTGTCGACGTCCGGCCGCTCCTCCCGGTCGACCTTCACGCAGACGAACCCGGCGTTCATCTGCGCCGCGGTCGCGGGGTCCTCGAACGACTCGTGGGCCATCACGTGGCACCAGTGGCAGGCGGCGTAGCCGACCGAGACGAGCACCGGGACCCCGCGCTCCCGCGCCTCGGCGAACGCCTCGGGCCCCCACTCGCGCCAGTCGACGGGGTTGTCGGCGTGCTGGAGCAGGTACGGCGAGGTCGCGGAGGCCAGTCGGTTCGACATCCCGCAGGGCTACCCGTTCTTCCGCCACCATGCGCGGCCCGGGCCCGCCCGGGACATGACGATCCGGTGTCGTGGGGTTGGCGGACCACCGGACGGCGCACCCCTGGGGGACCGACGGAGGAGGTCGAGCATGACACCGACCCGAGCACGCAGCGCACTGGTGACAGCCGCCGCCACGGCTCTCGTGGTGCTGGGCGCCCCGCTGCCCGCGTCCGCGACGCAGGGCCCCTGGTGCGGCCTCCACTGGGGCTCGCTGCCGGAGGCCACGGCCGTCGTGGAGCGGCCCGCCGGCCAGGTCACCGACGTCCGGGCGGGCCAGCACCCCTGCTTCGACCGGCTGGTGGTCGACCTCGAGGCGGGGCGCGCGGGCGGCTACGACGTGCGGTACGTCGACCAGGTCAGCGCCCAGGGGTCCGGCACGCCGGTGCCGGTCGACGGTGGCGCCGTCCTGCAGGTGGTCGTGCGGGCGCCGGCCTACGACGCCTCCCGGGGCGCCACCCACCTGCCCGCCGACCCGGCTCACGTCGTCGACGTCCGGGGCGCGCGCACGCTGGAGCAGGTGGCCTGGGCCGGCTCCTTCGAGGGGCAGACGTCGCTGGCCGTCGGCACCCGCGCCCGGCTGCCGTTCCGGGTGCTCGTGCTCGACGGCGCCCCGGGTTCGCCCGACGGCGCCCGGGTGGTCGTGGACGTCGCCCACCACTGGTGACCGGACCCGCCGACGGGTGATCGGTGGCGCCCGACCGGCCCTGCCCTCAGCCACCTCGCGGCTCTGATCAGCGACGACGCCCCGCCGGCTCGACGAGATCTGCCAGCCGGCCGGAGCACGGTTCATCCGTTGTGACGTACCGGTCCGCCTGGTGGTCGATCGGCGTGTCCGAGGACGCTTCCGGTGTCGCCCATCACCCCCGGAGGCAGCCGTGAACCGTCCCCGTCCCCTGTCCCTCGTCCTCGTCGTCGCGGCTGCGATCGGCAGCCTGCTCGGGCTCGCCGGCCCGGCCGCAGCCGCCCCCTGGTGCGGCATCACCTGGGGCTCGCTGCCCAAGGCGGCCGAGGCCCACGACCGCGAGAGCCTCAACGGCGTCCGTGCCGGCCGGCACGAGTGCTTCGACCGCCTGGTGTTCGACGTCGGCGGTCAGGACGCCTGGTTCGGGTCCTACGACGTGCGCTACGTCCCGCAGGTCACCGCCGAGGGGACCGGTGCACTGGTCCCCCTCCGCGGCGGCGCGGCCCTGCAGGTCGTCGTCGGGGCCCCGGCCCACGACGAGCACGGCAACCCGACGTTCGTCCCGGCCGACCGCGGCGAGGTGGTGGACGTCTCCTCCTTCACCACCTTCCGACAGGTGGCGTGGGCCGGGTCCTACGAGGGCCGGAGCACCCTGGGGCTCGGCGTCCGCGCCCGGCTGCCCTTCCGGGTCTTCGTCCTGGCGGGCACCCCGAACACCGGCCACACCCCGCGGCTGGTGATCGACGTGGCGCACCGGTGGTGACGCGCTACCCCTCACCCTCGTCGGGCTCGCGTTCCTTGCGCCGCAGCATCCAGGCGGTGGCACCGAGCAGCACGACGAGGACGCCCAGGACGGCGATCTCGGTGATCCGGTCGTCGAACTCCGCGCCCCGGCCCAGCGCGCTCGCCGCCTCGACGGAGAGCACCACGATCTCCTTGATCGAGGCGATCACCCCGACCAGCAGGAACGGCTCGGCGACCAGCTGACGCTGCTCGACGGTCGTCCGGACGGCGAAGAGGAGCTCGACGACGATGAACACCAGCAGCAGGACGTCGAGCAGCTCCAGGATCGGCGTCTGGGAGAAGTCGCTGGTCAGCTGCCAGGTGGTGCGGCCGGCCAGGACGAGCAGCACCAGGGCGGTGAGCACCGGGAACAGCGCGATCCCGGCGTAGACGACGTTCTCCGCCCACTCCAGCAGTCGCGTGCCCCAGCGCCCGAGGCCGGAGGCGGGGTCGCGCTGCTCGGGGTCGCGGGTCCGCGCGGAGGCCATCCGGTGATCCTGGCCGACCGGTGTCCCGGCGGTGGGCCGGGACACCGGTGCACTCCCCCGTCCGGGTCAGCCCCGGTCGGGGTTCCCGGGCCGGGGTGGCTCGATCGCCCGCGGGGCGCGCCGCAGGGTCTCCAGCAGCTCCTCCCCGGACTCCCGCGCGGGCCGGTCGTCGACGAGCCCGGCCGGGCTGTCCGGCACCTGGTCGGCCGGGTCGAAGCTCGTCGGCAGCCGCTTGAGGTGCTTGGTCATCGACCGGACGAGGAAGAGGATCGCGATCAGCAGCACGACGATGAGCAGCAGGCCCAGCGGGCCGGACTTGCCGACGTCCTCCGGCAGCTGCTCCGGCCCCTGGTCGACGAAGGCCAGGACCTCCACGAACGCGGCGTTCACGCGGCACGCTCCGAGGTGCGCACGCCGGCGAAGAGGTCGTCCTCCGGCAGCCGGGAGTCGACCACCGAGCGGGCCAGCTCGTAGTCCTCGGTGGGCCAGGTGTCGGTCTGCACGTCGATCGGGACCGAGAACCAGCGCCCGGTGGGGTCGATCTGGGTGGCGTGCGCGATCAGCGCGGCGTCCCGGACCGGGAAGTACTCCGCGCAGGGCACCCGGGTGGTGACCCGGTGGGACATGTCCCGGCTCTCGTCCCAGGTCTCCAGCCACTCCGTGTACGGCGACTCCGCGCCGGTGGCGAGCATCGCCTCGTGCAGGGCCTTGTACCGGGGCAGCGTGAAGCTCATGTGGTAGTAGAGCTTGCTCGGCTGCCACGGGTCGCCCAGCTCGGGGTACCGGTCCGGGTCGCCGGCGGCCTCGAAGGCGTGCACCGAGATCTCGTGGGTCTTGATGTGGTCGGGGTGGGGGTACCCGCCGCGCTCGTCGTAGGTGGTGATCACCTGGGGCCGGAACCGGCGGATCAGCGCCACCAGCGGGGCGGCGGCCTCCTCGATCGGCACCAGCGCGAAGCAGCCGTCCGGCAGCGGCGGCAGCGGGTCGCCCTCCGGCAGGCCGGAGTCGACGAAGCCGAGGAACTCCTGCTCCACCCCGAGGATCTCGCGCGCCCGGGCCATCTCCTCCATCCGCAGCTCGGTGATCCGCTCCCAGACCTCGGGGCGGTCCATGGCGGGGTTGAGCACGGACCCGCGCTCCCCCCCGGTGCAGGTGGCCACCATGACGCGGACACCCTCGGCGACGTACTTGGCCATGGTCGCGGCGCCCTTGCTCGACTCGTCGTCGGGATGGGCGTGCACCGCGAGCAGGCGCAGCTGATCCGGTTCGCTCACGCCGACCATCATCCCCCGTCGACGCGCGTCGTCACGCGCCCCCTCGGCTCCAGGACCGTGCGTGCGGTCACGTTCCGGTGTTACGTTGCTCGGATTGACCGCACGGTGACCCCTGACTGGGGGTCGCAATTCGAGCACCGGGAGTCATCCTTGTCCACCCCGACCGACGAGCAGGACCAGGGCGTCTGGCTGACGCAGGAGGCCCACGACCGGCTGCGCGCCGAGCTCGACCAGCTGGTGGCGAACCGTCCGGCCATGGCCAAGGAGATCAACGACCGCCGCGAGGAGGGTGACCTCAAGGAGAACGGCGGCTACCACGCGGCCCGCGAGGAGCAGGGCAAGCAGGAGGGCCGGATCCGCCAGCTCACCGACCTGCTGCGCAAGGCCCGGGTCGGCGAGCCGCCCACGACGGCGACCAAGGCCGCCGTCGGCACCGTGATCACCATCGCCTTCGACGGCGACGAGGACGACACCGAGAAGTTCCTGCTCGGCTCACGCGAGATCGCCGGCACCACGGACCTGACCGTCTACTCGCCCGAGTCCGCGCTCGGCGCGGCCATCGTGGGCGCGAAGCCCGGGTCGACGGTCACCTACACCGCGCCGAACGGCAACGACATCTCGGTGAAGGTCCTGGCCGTCGAGCCGTTCGTCCCCTGACCCCGTGGTGACCAGCACGGTGGACGACGGGCGCGCACGGTCCCGACGGGCGGAGAACACCTCGTTCGACTGCGTGCACTGCGCGACGCCGGTGCCGGCCAACTCCGACGGCCACTACCGCAACCACTGCCCGTGGTGTCTGTGGTCGTTGCACGTCGACGACCGGCCCGGTGACCGCGCGAGCGAGTGCCGGGCGCCGATGGAGCCGGTCGGCCTGGTGGAGAAGTCCGGGAAGGGCTGGCAGGTGGTGCACCGCTGCACGCGGTGCGGCCACCACCAGCCCAACCGGCTGGTCCGCGACGGCGCGGCCCCCGACGACCTCGACCTGGTGCTCCGACTCCCGTGGTTGTGAGTCCGGGAGGACGGTCTCCAGAACGACCGGCGGTACGGATCCGTCGCGCCAGCGACTGAGGGACCCCGGGTGGGGGCCGGAGGCCTCCGATCGGGGTCCCTCGCAACGGCTCAGCGCCCCTGGCACCGGGCAGTGGCCGCGGTGCGGTCCGTCAGGACCGCGATGAGCTGAGCCCCCGGCGGCGGAGCAGCGGGCCGGTGTCGGCATCGCGACCGCGGACGGCGCGGAAGGCGCCGAGCGGGTCGACCGAGCCGCCGCGGGAGAGCAGCCGATCGCGGAAGACGTCGCCGTTCTCCCGGCGCAGGCCCCCGTTCTCCTTGAACCACTCCACGGTGTCGGCGTCGAGCACCTCCGACCAGATGTAGGAGTAGTACCCGGCCGAGTAGCCGCCGGCGAAGACGTGCTGGAAGTACGTCGTCCGGTAGCGCGGCGGCACCAGGTCGTAGGCCACCCCGGCGTCGGCCAGTGCCTGCGCCTCGAACGCCTGCGGGTCGCTGACGTCGGTGTCCGGGGCGATCCGGTGCCAGGCCTGGTCGAGCAGGGTGGCGGCCAGGTACTCCAGGGTGGCGAAGCCCTCGCCCCACAGCGCCGCGGCCTCGAGCGCCTCGACGACCTCCTGGCCCAGCGGCTCACCGGTCTCGACGTGGCGGGCGTAGGAGGCCAGCACCTCGGGCCACAGCGCCCACATCTCGTTGACCTGGCTGGGGTACTCGACGAAGTCCCGCGGCACGCTGGTGCCGGAGAACCGCGGGTAGGTGACGTCGGAGAACAGGCCGTGCAGCGCGTGGCCGAACTCGTGGAAGAGGGTGTTCACCTCGTCCAGCGTCAGCAGCGTGGGCTCGCCGGCCGCGGGCTTGGTGACGTTGAGGTTGTTGAAGACCACCGGCCGGGTGCCCAGCAGCCGCGACTGGGTGACGAAGGCGCTCATCCAGGCCCCACCGCGCTTGCCCTCGCGGGCGTGGAAGTCGCCCAGGTACAGGCCCACCGGCTCGCCGTCGGCGCCGAAGACCTCCCAGACCCGGGTGTCGGGGTGGTAGCCGACGAGGTCCGGCCGCGGGGCGAACGTGTAGCCGTAGACCAGTTCGGCGGCCCGGAAGACGCCGTCGACCAGCACCCGGTCCAGCTCGAACCACGGCCGCAGCGCGGCGCTGTCGACGGCGTAGCGCTCGGCGCGGATCCGCTCGGAGTAGTACCCCCAGTCCCAGGGGGCGAGCTCGATCCCGTCGGCGGCGGCCAGCTCGGCGAGCACCCCGGCCTCGGCGTGGGCGTTGGCCACCGCGGGGGCGACCAGCTCGCCGAGCAGCCCGTCGACCGCGGCTGAGGTCTGCGCGGTCTGGTCGGCGGCGACCAGGTCGGCGTGGGTGCCGAAGCCGAGCAGCCGGGCACGCACCGCGCGGACGGTGGCGATCTCCGCGGCCACCGGGCCGTTGTCGTGCTCGCCCCCCGAGGCCCGGGTCACCGACGCCTCGTACAGCCGGCGCCGCAGGTCGCGGTTGCGCAGCCGGGCCAGCGCGGGCTGTCCGCTGGGCAGCACCAGGGTGAGCAGGAAGGCGCCCTCGTGGCCGCGTTCGGCGGCCGCGCCGGCCGCCGCGGCGACCTGCGCCGGGGACAGCCCGTCGAGCTCGGCGGGGTCGGTGACCAGCACGGCGGCGGCCTCGGTGGCCAGCTGCAGGTTCTGGTCGAAGCGGGTGTTCAGGCCGGCGAGCCGCTGGTTGAGCTCGCGCAGCTGGTCGCGGCCGGCGTCGTCGAGGGCGGCGCCGGAGAGGACGAAGTCGAGGTGGTACCGCTCGACCAGCCGCAGCGACTCGGGGTCCAGACCTGCGTCGTGGCGGCCGGCGTGGACGGCGTCGACCCGGGCGAACAGCGCCGGGTCGAGCAGGAGCGCGTCGGCGTGCGCCGCGGCGAGCGGGGCGATCTCCCGCTCGATCTCGCGGACCCGGTCGGAGGAGACCGCCGAGGTCAGGTTGGCGAACACCCGCTCGGCGCGGGCCAGCAGCTGCCCGGACCGCTCGAGCGCCACGACGGTGTTGTCGAAGGTCGGCCCGGCGGGGTCGGCCACGATCGCCGCGACCTCGGCCCGCTGCTCGGCCATGCCGGCCAGCAGCGCCTCCCGCACCTGCTCGACGGTGAGCTCGGCGAAGGGCGGCAGCTGGTAGGGCAGCGTCGAGGGCGCCGCCAGCGGGTGGGACTCGGGCAGGGGTGCGGAGGCCGGCGAGGTGGCCGGGTCAACGGTGCTCATCGCCGACCATCCTCACCCCCGTCCCCCGGCCTCTCTGCAGGGGCCCGCCGCGAGCCTGCGAGCGGTGGGGAGCAGAGAGGTCCTTCCTCAGCGGGTGGAGGTGCGCAGGTACTGCCGCACGGCCAGCGGCACGAACACCGCCAGCAGCGCGACCATCCAGAGGAGCGTGTAGACCACCGGGTGCTGCAGCGACCAGGCGTCGGTGGCCGGGAAGCCCGGGATGGAGTTGCCGAACAGCTCGCGGGAGGCCTGCACGACCGCCGACACCGGGTTCCACTCGGCGATCGGGCGGAGCACCGAGGGGAACGCCTCCAGCGGCACGAAGGTGATCGCCACGAACGTCGCCGGGAAGATCACGATGAAGCTGGCGTTGTTGACCACCTCGGGCGTGCGCACCAGCAGCCCGACCAGCGCCATCACCCAGGAGATCGCGAAGGCGAACAGCAGGAGCAGCAGGAAGCCGGCGATCGCCTCGCCCACCGAGGTGTTGATCCGCCAGCCGACCACCAGCCCGGTCAGCGCCATCACCGCGATGGAGATGGCGTTGAGGCCCAGGTCGGCGACGGTGCGGCCGATGAGCACCGCCGAGCGGGACATCGGCAGCGAGCGGAACCGGTCGATCAGCCCCTTCTGCAGGTCCTCGGCGATGCTGGCGCCGGTGACCGTGGCGCCGAACACCACGGTCTGGGCGAAGATCCCGGGCAGCAGGAACTCCGCGTAGCTGATCTCCGACGGCAGGCTGCCGCCGATCGCGCCGCCGAAGACGTAGCGGAACAGCAGCACGAACATGATCGGCGAGAGCGTGGCGAAGACGATCAGGTCGGGCACCCGCTTGACCTTGATCAGGTTCCGCTTGGTGATCGTCCAGCTGTCGGAGGCGGTCGCGGCCAGCGCGCTCATCGGGGTGCTCCTCCGCTGCGGGCCAGCGGACGGTCGCCGTCGGCCTCGGTCGGGTCGTCGGGCGGCACGCCGTCCTCGGTGGCGTGCCCGGTCAGGGTGAGGAAGACGTCGTCCAGGTCGGGGCGGCGCAGGCCGACGTCGAGGACGTGGACGTCGCCGGCGTCGAGCCGGCGCAGCGCCTCGGCGAGCGTGCCGGTGCCACCGGTGACCGGCACGGTGAGCCGGCGGGTCTGCTCGTCGCGGCGCAGCTCGCCGGCCGCCAGCGGGGCCAGGCAGTCGGCGGCGGTGCCCAGCTGCTCGGCCGTGGCGACGGTGAGCTCCAGCCGCTCACCACCCACCTGCGCCTTCAGCTCGTCGGCCGTGCCGCGGGCGATCACCTGCCCGCGGTCGATGACCACCATCCGGTCGGCGAGCCGGTCGGCCTCCTCCAGGTACTGGGTGGTGAGCAGGATCGTCGTCCCCTCGCCGACCAGGTCGCCGATGAACTCCCACATGCCGAGCCGGCTGCGCGGGTCGAGGCCGGTGGTCGGCTCGTCGAGGAAGAGCACCCGCGGCCGGGCGATCAGCGAGGCCGCGATGTCCAGCCGCCGGCGCATGCCGCCGGAGTAGGTCTTCGCCGGCCGGTTCGCCGCGTCGGTCAGGTCGAAGCGCTCCAGCAGCTCACCGGCGCGGGAGCGGGCCTGGGCGCCCTTGAGCCGGTAGAGCCGCCCCACCATCTCCAGGTTCTCCCGGCCGGTGAGGTACTCGTCGACCGCGGCGTACTGACCGGTGAGCCCGATCGTGGCGCGGACCTGGTCGGCCTGGGTGACGACGTCGAGCCCGGCCACCTCCGCGCGGCCGCCGTCGGGCCGCAGCAGCGTGCTGAGCACCCGGACGACGGTGGTCTTGCCGGCCCCGTTGGGCCCGAGCAGCCCGAGGACGGTGCCCTCGGGCACGGTGAGGTCGACCCCACCGAGCGCGGTCTGCTCGCCGAACCGCTTGACGAGCCCGTCGACGACGATGGCGTTGCTCATGCCCGCGACCGTAGGGCGGGGGTACGACAGGACCGAGCGGTTTTCGCTCCGGGCTCAGCGGCGTGCACGTGGGTCCCTCCAGACGACGACGGTCCGTGACGGGACGCCGGGTGGCGGCCCACCGGTCAGACCCGCCCCGCCCCGCGAACTCATCGGTGCGCGGGCGGGTGGGCGCCGGTTCAGTCGGTGCGCGGCGCGTACCCGGCCGCGGTGAGCGCGGCGAGCACCTCGGTGGCGTGGTCGGGACCCCGGGTCTCCAGGTGCACCGCGACCTCCACCTCGCCCAGGTCCAGCCGCGCCGTCGTCCGCTCGTGCTCGACCGACAACACGTTGGCCGCGAGCTCCGCCAGCTCGTGCAGCAGGGCGGCGAGCGACCCCGGCCGGTCGGGCACCTGCACCCGCAGCGACAGGTAGCGGCCGGCGGCGGCCATGCCGTGCTGGACCACCTTCATCATCAGCACCGGGTCGATGTTGCCGCCGGAGACCACCGCGACCACCGGCGCCCGGAAGGCCGCCGGGTCGGCCAGCAGCGCGGCCACCGCCGCCACCCCGGCCGGCTCGACGACGAGCTTGGCCCGCTCCAGGCAGAACAGCAGCGCCCGGGACAGGTCGCCCTCGGTGACCGTGCGCACCTCGTCGACCAGGCCGGCGACGTGCGCCAGGGTGAGGTCCCCGGGTGCGCCGACGGCGATGCCGTCGGCCATGGTGCTCATCGTGGTCAGCGGCACCGGCTCCCCGGCCGCCAGCGAAGCGGGGAACGCGGCGGCGCCGGCGGCCTGGACGGCGACCACCCGGACGTCGGGACGGCGGGCCCGCACCGCGGCGGCGATGCCCGAGACGAGCCCGCCCCCGCCGGTGCAGACCACCACGGTGGCCACCTCCGGGCACTGGTCGAGCAGCTCGAGCCCGACGGTGCCCTGACCGGCGATCACGTCGGCGTGGTCGAAGGGGTGGATGAAGACCTTGCCGGTCTCCTCGGCGTGGGCGAGGGCCGCGGCGATCGCCTCGGTCAGGGTGGCACCGCCGAGCCGGGCGTCGGCCCCGTAGCCACGCGTGGCGGCGACCTTGGGCAGCGGCGCGGACACCGGCATGAACACCGTGGCCGTCGTCCCCAGCTCCCGGGCGGCCAGCGCCACGCCCTGGGCGTGGTTGCCGGCGCTGGCGGCGACCACGCCGCGGGTCCGCTCGGCCTCGCTCAGCCGGGAGATCCGGGTGTAGGCGCCGCGGATCTTGAAGGACCCGCCGCGCTGCAGGTTCTCGCACTTGAGCCAGACCGGACCGCCGACCTGCTCGGCCAGCGCGCGGGAGTGCTCCAGCGGCGTGCGCCGGACGACGCCGTCCAGCAGCCGGGCGGCCGCCTCGACGTCGGCTCCGCTGACCAGGGGCACTGCACCGGGGACCGCCACGGCGACGATCCTCGCAGCCGGCGCCCGGGACGCGGAACGCCCCGGCGGTCGCATCCCCGTCGTACCGTGGTCGAGGTGACGGACGCCGCACCGCTGGGGACCGCTCAGGTCCCGACTCCCCCCGCTCCCACGACTCTCGGGGCGCTCCGCGCCCAGGGCGCCACCGCCAAGCCGGTCAAGGCCGAGCTGCGCGACAACCTGCTCGCCCGGCTGGGCGCCGGGCAGCCCACCCTCCCCGGCATCGTCGGGTTCGAGGACACCGTCGTCCCCGAGGTCGAACGGGCGCTGATCGCCGGCCACGACCTGGTGCTGCTCGGTGAGCGCGGCCAGGGCAAGACCCGGCTGATCCGCACCCTGGTCGGACTCCTCGACGAGTGGACCCCGGTGCTGGTCGGCAGCGAGCTCAACGAGCACCCGCTGCAGCCGATCAGCGTCTGGGGGCACCGGCAGGTCGCCGAGCACGGCGACGCCACCCCGGTCGGCTGGCTGCACCGCAGCGAGCGGTTCGGCGAGAAGCTGGCCACCCCGGACACCAGCGTCGGCGACCTGATCGGCGACGTCGACCCGATCAAGGTCGCCGAGGGCCGCACGCTGGGCGACCCGGAGACGGTGCACTACGGGCTGGTGCCCCGCACCAACCGCGGCATCTTCAGCGTCAACGAGCTGCCCGACCTGGCCGAGCGGATCCAGGTGGCGCTGCTCAACGTGCTGGAGGAGCGCGACATCCAGATCCGCGGCTACCGGGTGCGGCTGCCGCTGGACCTGTTGCTGGTGGCCAGCGCCAACCCCGAGGACTACACCAACCGCGGCCGGATCATCACCCCGCTCAAGGACCGGTTCGGCGCCGAGGTGCGCACCCACTACCCGATCGAGCTCGCCGACGAGATCCGGCTGCTGCACCAGGAGGCGCACACCAGCTGGCTCGGGGCTGGGCCGGGCGGGGACGGGGGCAACGGGTTCGACGCCCCGGTCGTCCCCGAGCACCTGGTCGAGATCGTCGCCCGGTTCACCCGGCTGGTCCGCGAGTCCAGCCACGTCGACCAGCGGTCCGGGGTGAGCGCCCGGTTCGCCATCGCCGGGCTGGAGACCGTCGCCGCCTCCGCCGTCCGCCGGGCCGCGGTGGCCGGGGAGACCCGGCCGGTGGCCCGGGTGGTCGACCTGCCCAGCATCGTGCCGGCCAGCCGGGGCAAGGTCGAGTTCGCCGACGCCGGCAGCGACCCCGACGACGAGCGCGACCTGGAGGTGCTCGAGCACCTGCTGCGGCAGGCCACGGCGCAGACGTTCCGGGCCCGCTGCGGCGGGCTGGACCTCACCGGGCTGCAGGAGCACTTCACCGGCGGGGACACCGTCGAGTCCGGCGACCTGGTGCCGGCTGCGGCGCTGCTGGGCCAGCTGGGCACCGTGCCGAACCTGGCGCAGCTGCTGGGCCGGGTCGGGGTGCCCGAGGGCGAGGAGTCGGCCGAGCAGGCGGCGGCCGCGGTCGAGTTCGCCCTCGAGGGGCTCTACCTGACCCGCCGGCTGGCCAAGGACACCGACGGCGGCCGCACCGTGTACGGGGCCTGACCCGTGGCGGGGCGTCGCCCGAGGGGCTACCGGTACGGACCGTGGCGCGGCGGCCCCGACCCGCTCGCGCCGCCCTACGACGTCGCGGCGGCGGTCGACGAGATCGGTGACCAGGTGCTGGCCGGCAGCGGCGTCCGCGAGGCGCTGCGCGACCTGCTGCGCCGGGGCGCCGACGGCCGCCGTGGGCTGGACGCGCTGCGCCGCACCGTCCGCGACCGGCTGCGCCAGGCGCGGCAGGCCGGGCGGATGGACGGCACGCTGGAGCAGGTCCGCGAGCTGCTCGACCAGGCGGTCGAGGCCGAGCGGCAGGCCCTCTTCCCCGACCCGGACGACGCCGCCCGGCTGGCCGAGGCCGAGCTCGACGCCCTGCCGCCGGACACCGCCGGGGCGGTCCGCGCGCTCAAGGACCACCAGTGGCGCTCCCCCGAGGCGGCCCAGGCGTACCAGCAGATCGAGGACCTGCTCCGGCAGGAGGTGCTCGACAGCTCGTTCCAGGGGATGAAGCAGGCCCTGCAGCAGATGCAGGACGGCGACGGCGCCGCGATGCAGGCGGTCAAGGACATGGTCGCCGACCTGTCCGCGCTGGTCGACGCGCACAACCGCGGGGAGGACACCGACCAGCAGTTCGCCGACTTCATGAGCAGGCACGGCCAGTTCTTCCCCGACGACCCGCAGTCGGTGGAGGAGCTGATCGACTCCCTCGCCCGCCGCGCCGCCGCCCAGGAGCGGATGATGGCCGGCCTCTCCCCCGAGCAGCGCGCCGAGCTGCAGGACCTGATGGCCCAGGCGATGGGCGACCTGGGGCTGCAGAGCGAGATGGCGCACCTCAACGACGCGCTGCGCCAGGCCCGGCCGGACCTGCCGTGGGGGCAGCGCGGCCCGGTGCCCGACGGCGAGCAGGGGCTGGGCATGGGCGACGCGACCACGGCGGTCGCCGAGCTGGCCGACCTCGAGTCGCTGTCCCAGCAGCTGTCCCAGGGGTACGCCGGCGCGTCGCTGGCCGACGTCGACGAGGAGCTGCTGGAGCAGGCCCTGGGCCGCTCCGCCGTCGACGACCTGCAGGCGCTGCGGCAACTGGAGCGCGAGCTCGAGCGGCAGGGCTACCTCAACCGCAGCGAGGGGCGGCTGGAGCTCTCCGCCAAGGCGGTGCGCCGGCTGGGCGCCACGGCGCTGCGCCGGGTGTTCACCCAGCTGTCGGCGACCGGCCGCGGCGAGCACGACGTCGCCGACGCGGGCGCCGCCGGCGAGCTCACCGGCAGTTCGCGGGAGTGGCGCTTCGGCGACGAGCAGCCGCTCGACGTCGTCCGCACCGTGCGCAACGCGGTGCTGCGCAGCGCCGGCAGCCCCCGGGAGGAGGGTCAGCGGCGGGTGCAGATCGCCGTCGAGGACTTCGCGGTGGTGGAGACCGAGCGCCGCACCGGCGCCGCGGTCGCGCTGCTGGTCGACCTCTCCTACTCGATGGCGCTGCGGGGCACCTGGGGCGCGGCCAAGTCGACCGCGATGGCGCTGCACTCCCTGGTGACCACCCAGTTCCCGCAGGACGCCATCGAGATCATCGGCTTCTCCTCCACCGCCCAGGTGCTCCGCCCGGAGACCCTCGCGGAGCTGAGCGTGGACACCCTGCAGGGCACCAACCTGCAGCACGGGCTGATGCTGGCCCGCCGGTTCCTGGCCCGGCACCGGGACGCCGAACCGGTCGTGCTGGTGGTCACCGACGGCGAGCCGACCGCGCACCTGGAGGACGACGGCACGCCGTACTTCTGCTGGCCGCCGATGCCGGAGACGATCGCCCGCACCGTCGCCGAGGTGGAACGGGTGGCCCGCTCGGGGGCGACGCTGAACGTCTTCGCCCTGGACCCCGAGCCCGGGCTGGTGGAGTTCGTGCACGACATCACCGCCCGGGCCGGCGGGCGGGTCTTCCAGCCCGACAGCGAGCGGCTCGGGGAGTACGTCGTCGCCGATTATCTGCGCGCCCGGAGGGGGCGGCGCGGCCGGTGAGCTGAAGGACCCCACTGCCCCCCACGCCTCGCAGGCTCGGCGCGGGCCCCTGCAGCGGGGCCGACGGCCGGGGCCCGGCCCGAGCTTGCGAGGGTCGGGGAGGAGCAGGTCCTCCCACTGCGCGCCCGGAGGGAGCGACGCGGCCGGTGACCGGCAGTGATCAGGTGACCCGATCACTGCCGGTCCCCGCCGCACCACCGTTGGTGCAGGAGGAGCGTGTTCGATCAGGTCACCTGACCCAGGAGGGTGGACAACGGCGCCGGACCGGCCCGGCATCGGGGAGACTGTTGTCGTGACCACCGAGGCGGCTTCCGGGACGATCACCATCGAGCAGGTCGACGCAGCGGCCACCTACCCGCTGCGCGCCCAGGAGCTCCGTGAGGGCCGACCGGTGGAGATCGACGAGGACGACGCCCCGTACACGATCCACCTGGCCGCGCGGCTCGACGACGGCACGATCGTCGGCGTGGTCCGCTTCCACCCCCGGGACTGCCCGTGGCGCGAGGGCGAGGGCTCCTGGCAGCTGCGCGGCATGGCCACCGACCCGCGGGTGCGCGGGCTCGGGGTGGGCCGGGCGCTGGTCGCCGAGGGGCTGGTGCGGGTCTCCGCCCACGGTGGCGACCTGGTGTGGTGCGACGCCCGCGCGGCCGCCGTCGGCTTCTACGAGCGGATCGGCTTCACCACGGTCACCGAGGAGTACGAGCTGCGGCCGGTCGGCCCGCACCGCGGCATGGTCATCGAGCTGCCGATCCGCTGATCCGCGGGGTCAGCGGAGCGGGTGTGCTCCGCTGGAGCTGATCCCCGGGATCAGCCCGGCGCGGAAGGCGTCGACGAACAACCGGTGGTCCTCCTGGGTGCGCCGCGCGTACCCGTGGGCGAACTCGATCAGGTCGGCGACGAACTCCTCCCGCCGTCCGCCGATCAGCGCGGTGATCGCCTCCTCGGTCTGGAACGGCACCAGGGTGTGGTCGCTGTCGGCGTCGCCGACGCAGTGCAGCTTCGCCGTCGCGCGGCCCAGCTGGTCGAGCACCGGGGCGATCTCCTCGGGCTCGGTCAGCTCCTCCCACTCCAGGTCGGTCTCGTAGGGCGACAGCTCCTGGACGACGAAGCCCACCCCGCCGATCTCGGTGTGCCCCAGGAACTGCGAGGCGTTGGCCTGCAACGCCCGCTGGCTCACCGCCGTGCGGTGGCCGTGGTGCTCGAAGTAGCCGCCGACCTCCGGGTCGCGGACCACCCGGCTGGGTGCGGCCACGTTGCCCTGCTTGACCGACAGCACGACGTCGTTCTCCAGCGCCTCGTCGTAGCCCTCGAGGAGCACGTTGTAGGCGGGCAGCCCCGCGCTGCCGATCCCGAAGCCGCCGGTGCCGACCAGGTCCTTCACCTCGTAGGCCACGTCCCGCCGGCGGCGCGGCGGGTGCACCGTCTGCTGCCAGCGGTCCAGGGCGCGCAGCACCTCGGCGCGCTCGTCGTCGTCGAGCCGGCGGTTGCGCGGCAGGTCGGCGAAGCGCCGCTCGTAACCCTCGACCACGGTCAGCCGGTCGAGCAGCCCGATCCGGGTGCGCGTCGTCGTGCGCAGGATGACCTCCCGCACCGCCCCGCGGGTGTTCTGCCGGGTCAGCGCGAACAACCGGTCGGCGTCGGAGTGGGTGAACGCCACGACCTGGTCCAGCCAGCTGCCGAGGTACCCGGCCAGCAGCTCGCCGATGACGTCGTCGGCCAGGGCCTTGCGCCAGGACAGCAGGGCGAAGCTGGCCGCGAATCGGCGCAGGTCCCAGCTGACGTGCCCGAGGTAGGCCTCGTCGAAGTCGTTGACGTCGAACACGATTCGACCGGATCCATCCATGTACGTGCCGAAGTTCTCTGCGTGCAGGTCACCCTGGATCCACACGCGCGACGTCCGCTCGTCACACCAGCGGTCCTCCAGGGTCGCCATGTCCGCGTAGAACAGGCATGCCGAGCCGCGGTAGAACGCGAAGGGGTCGGCCGCCATCTTCCGGAACTTGGTCCGGAAGGCGTCCGCGTCAGCCGTCATGAGCGGGGCGAAGGCATCGACCAGGACGTCGACGATCTGCTGCTGCCGGGTCTGGTCAGCTCGGGTGAGGTCAGCTCGGGCGGCCACGGAACCCACCGTAGGGGGTGGTTAGCCTGCTGATCAGTGCTCCGGTGCAGGACGCGACCGCGGGGCGGGACGAGAGGACGGGCCAGGTGACGCGAGCGAACCGGGCGCGGCGACTGGCGACCGGCGCGGTGTACGGCGGCGGCGGCCTCGGGCTGGCCGGCGCCGGCCTGGTCACGCTGCTGCGCCAGGAGGCCCGCTCGGCCCGCAGGCGGGTCGTCGCCCGGACGGCGAAGGCCGACCCTCCCACCGGCAACGGGGTGTACGGCCACGGCCGCGGCAAGCCGCTGGTCTTCGCCGTGCTCGGCGACTCCAGCGCCGTCGGCCTGGGCGTGCACCGGGCGGCGGAGACCCCCGGGGTGCTGGTCGCCGCGGCGCTGGTCGAGCTGGCGGAGCGGCCGGTCCGGCTGGTGCGGGTCGCCGTCTCCGGCGCCGTCTCCCGGGACCTTGCCGCCCAGGTCGAGCAGGCGCTCGCCGAGAAGCCCGACGTCGCACTGATCATGATCGGCGCGAACGACGTGACCAGCCGGGCGAAGCCGGCCCTCTCGGTCCGGCACCTGGCGGAGGCGGTGCGGGCGCTGGTCGGCGCCGGCTGCCAGGTCGTCGTCGCCACCTGCCCGGACCTGGGCACCATCCGGCCGATCCGGCAGCCGCTGCGGCTGCTCGCCCGGCGCTGGAGCCGGCAGCTGGCCGCGGCGCAGACGATCGCCGTCGTCGCCGAGGGCGGGCGCACGGTCTCCCTCGGCTCGGTCCTCGGCCCGTCGTTCGCCAGCGACCGGACGCTGTTCAGCGTCGACGAGTTCCACCCGTCGGCCGCCGGGTACGCCGCCGCGGCCTCGGTGATCCTGCCCTCGGTCGCCGACGCGGTGGGCGTCTGGCCGGCCGCGGCCGACCGGCGCCTGCGGCTGCGCCGCGACAGCGTCCGCCCGATCGCCCAGGCCGCCGCGCGAGCTGCCGGCCGTCCCGGCACCGAGGTCCAGCCGACCGAGGTGCGCGGCGAGGAGACCGGGCCGCGTGGGCCGTGGGCCCGGCTGCGCCGTCGGCGCCCGCCGGCGATGCCCACCTCCGCGCAGGCCGACGAGGCCCGCGAGACGGTTCCCCGCTGACCGCCGGCCGGCGCCCGGTGCGGGCGGTCGGCTGGGCTACCCGGGAGTAGGTTCGGGGGCGACCGACGTCCGTCGCCGCCCGTGGTGGCGATCCTCATCGTGGAGGACCCATGCCCGAAGCCGTCATCGTCGCCGCCACCCGATCCCCGATCGGCCGCGCGTTCAAGGGGTCGCTGAAGGACCTGCGCCCGGACAACCTCACCGCCACCATCGTCCGTGCCGCGCTGGACCAGGTGCCGCAGCTGGACCCGACCGACATCGACGACCTCATGCTCGGCTGCGGCCTGCCCGGCGGCGAGCAGGGGTTCAACATGGGCCGGATCGTCGCCGTCCTGATGGGCATGGACCACCTGCCCGGGACGACGGTCACCCGGTACTGCTCCTCCTCGCTGCAGACCACCCGGATGGCGCTGCACGCGATCCGGGCCGGCGAGGGCGACGTGTTCATCTCCGCCGGGGTGGAGATGGTCTCCCGCTTCACCAAGGGCAGCTCCGACGCCCTCCCGGACACCGAGAACCCGGCGTTCGCCGACGCCAAGGCCCGGGTCGCCAAGGCCGCCGAGAGCGGCGCGGACTCCTGGCGCGACCCCCGGGAGGACGGCGAGCTGCCCGACGCCTACATCGCGATGGGGCAGACCGCGGAGAACCTGGCGCTGCTCAAGGACGTCTCCCGGGCCGAGATGGACGAGTTCGCCGTCCGCAGCCAGAACCTCGCCGAGCAGGCGATCGCCGACGGGTTCTGGAGCCGGGAGATCACCCCGGTGACGCTGCCCGACGGCACGGTGGTCTCCGCCGACGACGGCCCCCGCGCCGGCACCACGCTGGAGGGCATCAGCTCGCTGAAGCCGGTGTTCCGCCCCGACGGCCGGGTCACCGCCGGGAACGCCTGCCCGCTCAACGACGGCGCCGCCGCCCTGGTGATCATGAGCGACCGCAAGGCGCAGGACCTGGGCATCACCCCGCTGGCCCGGATCGTCTCCACCGGGGTCACCGGGCTCTCGCCGGAGATCATGGGCTACGGCCCGGTGGAGGCCACGCAGCAGGCGCTGACCCGGGCGGGCATGTCGATCTCTGACATGGACCTGGTGGAGATCAACGAGGCGTTCGCCGCGCAGGTCATCCCCAGCTACCGCGACCTGGGCATCGACATCGACCGGCTCAACGTGCACGGCGGCGCGATCGCCGTCGGCCACCCCTTCGGCATGACCGGCGCCCGGATCACCACCACGCTGCTCAACGGGCTGCGCGCCCGCGACGGCCAGTTCGGGCTGGAGACGATGTGCGTGGGCGGCGGCCAGGGCATGGCGATGGTGGTCGAGCGCCTCTCCTAGCAGTCCCCCGTTGATCATCGGCGTGTGGCTGCCCGGCACGCCGCCGGCCCCAGCCACATGCCGATGATCAACCCAGACGTGGGGCCGAGCGGCCCTCGAACGCACCGTGGGGCGGGCCCCCCGCGGGGGCCCGGGCGCCGGCGGGGTGGGGGGGGGGGGTGGCCACCCCCGGGCGCGGGTATCCCCGCATAAAAT
>NZ_JBJHAQ010000031.1:0-49216 GCF_054051115.1 Modestobacter sp. SYSU DS0904
GGTGCTCGTCGTGGCGGTGCTCGTCGTGGCGGTGCTCGTCGTGGCGGTGCTCGTCGTGGCGGTGCTCGTCGTGGCGGTGCTCGTCGTGGCGGTGCTCGTCGTGGCGGTGCTCGTCGTGGCGGTGCTCACCGGAGGCATCCTGCTCTTCCGCGACGAGCCGCTGCCCATCCGCGGCGACGGCGCGATCTGGCCGGAGACCACCGGCAGCCTGGGCGCCAAGACCTCTGCCGACCCGGTGACGATGCAGGACAACGCCCAGCCCATCCCGCCCGACACCACCGTGCAGGTGCGTTGCCGCTTCCACGCGCCGAGCGTCCCCAGCGTCGAGCCCGACGGCTTCTGGTACCTCATCGACTCCGGCGAGTGGGCCGGGCGCTGGTCACCGGCCAACTCGTTCATGAACGGCGACCACCCCGGCCGGCCGACGGTCAACAACACCGACATGGTGGTCCCGGTCTGCCACTGACCCGCGGACGGGTCCAGCGGGAGAACAGGATGTGCGGACCCGGAGCCGGGTAAGGGGGGAGGCAGCCCGGCCCCGGGTCGGTGGTCACTCAACGCGGGCACCGGCCCATCGGGTATCGCCTGATCGGTGGACGCCGCCACGCTGTGTCACCCGATCCGTCGTGACGTCACCCACTCGGTCGTCACTGCGTGACCGTTCCCCGTCAGCACGTGACCGGCGTCGGTGCGCCGCGACCCCGGCTCCCGGGAAACGCATCGACCGGGCCGTCTCACCACCAGGGATGAGAGTCGGTGCCGCACAACTCAACTCGTCCCGGCCCCGGGACGACCACTGCGGTATGCCGATCGCCCTCAACCCGGCTGTCCTCGATGGCCCACGCCTCGACACAGCCGACGCCGTCTCCCTGCTCCCGACCCGCGCGGTGCTCTTCGACCGCATCACCGAGCGCGCCACCGGCACCGACCGCACCCCCGCCACCCTGGTCCTCATCGGACTGCTCCGCCGCGACAACGGCTGGCCCATGCCGGGCAGCCAGCTCGACCAGGTCGCGGCGATGTTCTCCCGCTCCGTCCGCGGCGACGACTGGCTGGCCCGCTCCGGCCCGGCCGAGTTCGCCTTCCTGCTGAACGGCCTCTCCCCCGACGCGGAGATCGCCGCCCACCGGCTGGTCGACAGCGTCGCCGAGGAGGGCATCCCCGGTCTCACGGCGGCCGCCGGCATCGCCGGGCTGAGCCCGGAGACCTCCGCCGGCGAGGTGCACCGCCGCGCCACCCTCTGCCTCACCGCCGCCCGCACCATGGGCGCCGGCAAGGTGATCCGCTACAGCGGCACCCGCCGCTGACCCGACCACCGCCGCAGTGGCGCGGCGAACCCAGGATCGGCATCGTCGCCGCGCCCCCACGGACACTGCCCCGTGTCGCCGAGTCCCGGCGGCGCGGGGCAGTTCACGTTCCCGGACCGCAGCGGCCGAGCAGTCGCATCAGCCCTGCCGACGTGGATGAGCAGCTAGCCTCCGCTCGGGAGCGGGTCGGTCCGGCTGGGCCACCTCCCTGCCGCCGGGTCGTCGCACCGTCTCGCGTGCTGGCCCACGGAACCCAGGAGGCGTGGTGCGTGATGGCCGCACGGGCCCGGTGATCCCGTGGCTGGCCGGTCTGCTGCTGACGGCCCTCGTGACGTGCCTGCTCGTCGTCATCCGGTCGGCACCCGACCCCCCGGCCGGCCAGCGTTCGTCCCCGGCAGGAGTCGCACCCGAGCCACCGCTCCCCGAGTCCGTCGTCGCGGTCTACTGGCGCACGGACAGTTCCCCCCGGCTCACCACCGCCAGCCACGAGGTCACCGTCTTCCTGCTGGCGTTCGCCACCAGCGCCCAGCCCGGCACCGGCCTGCTGACCTTCACGCCCGACCAGGGCAGCGGCGTGACCCGGGACCAGTTGCGCGCCGACATCGCCGCCGTCCAGGCGCGGGGGGCCAAGGTCCTGCTCTCCGTCGGCGGACAGCTCGACGGGGGCATCGCCCTGCGCACCGCCCAACAGGTCAAGGAGGCGGTGGACAGCATCACCGCGATCTGCGACGTCTACGGCTGCGACGGGGTCGACTGGGACCTGGAGCACGGCGGAGCGGCCACCGACCTGGCGAGCCTCGTGTCGGCCAGCGCCAGCCTCAAGGCCGCGCGCGGTGCGGACTTCGCCGTCACCGCCTCGGTGGAGCCGGGCGTGGAGCTCTACGAGCGGTTCGCGGTGGCCACCGGGAGCGCCACCGTCGACGGCGCCACCTACCGTGGCGCGGTCTGCGACCTCTACGGGCCGCAGTTCTACGACCACCCGCAGACACCGGAGGAGCGGATCAGCGACATCGTGGCCGCGGCGCGGCGGATGCGCGACCTCGGCCTGCCGCCGTCCCGGTTCGCGATCGGCACGACGTACGCCGGCTCGGCCCTCGGTGATCCCGGTCAGATGCCCGTCGAGGAGTACCTGGCCGCCTACCGTTCGCTCACCGATGCCGGCCTGGAGATCCGCGGCGCCTACGTCTGGGACATGACCGTCGAGGCCCGGTCCGGATATCCCTTCGCCCGGGCCTTCGGGCGGGAGATGAACCCGTGAGAGTTGCAATGGTCACCCGAATGGGTGTTCTCGGGAGCCATTCATCAGCACGGTGCAATTGGTCGGGAACGCATGGTGATCTTCACCGAAAGAAACCGCTCAGAAACGGTGAGTAGTATTTTCGCGGAAGGCCGGTTTTTGGTTTTCCGGCAGCCGAAACTGCCCTAATCTCCCTCCCGCCAGCTCGGCGGACGCCGCGCAGCATCGCAGGTCAGCCCCCCACCCTCGGGTGGACGAGCGCTGCCCGGTGCCGGGCAACCGGAGAAACGGGGAGGATCGGGAATGGACGCGTGTTCGTTGTCGGGCGTCCGGAGATCGTCGCGGTCGTGACGTGACGACGACAGAGATGCACACCACGGGAACGGTGCTCGCCGAGCCCAACGTGGTCACGGTCCTCCCCCGGGAGGACGACGCCCACACGCTGCCGGAGACCGCTCCTGCGTCACGGCCGGGAGGGCCCCGGGTCACCGCGATCGTCCCGGCGCACAACGAGGAGCTGGGGATCGCGCAGACGATCGACAGCCTCCGCCGGCAGACCCAGCCCCCGGACCGGATCCTCGTCGCCGCCGACAACTGCACCGACGGCACCGTGGCCATCGCCCGGGCCATGGGCGTGGACGTCCTGGAGACGCGGGACAACACGGCCAAGAAGGCCGGTGCGCTCAACCAGGGACTGGCGCTGGTGCTGCCCACGCTCCAGCCCGACGACCTGGTGCTGATGATGGACGCCGACAGCCAGCTGCATCCCGACTTCGTCGAGCGCGCGCAGCGGTACTTCGAGGTGCACCCCCGCCGCGGGGGCGTCAGCGGCTCCTACGTGGCCGCCGAGCACCCCTCGCGCGTGGGGCTGATGCAGCGGATCGAGTACACCCAGGGGTTGCGCACCGTGCACCGCCGGGCCGGCCGCATCCATGTGCTGGCCGGGGCCGCTGCCGTCTTCACCGTCGAGTCCCTGCGCGCGGTCGCCGATCTGCGCGGGTCCCCGGTCATCCCCGGCCGGCGGGGGCAGGTCTACCACGAGGCCTCGCTGACCGAGGACTACGAGCTGACCGTCGCCCTGAAGCGGGTCGGCTACGACCCCCGGTGCGCCCCCGACTGCCTGCTGGTCACCGACATCATGCCGACGTGGGGCGACTGGATGACCCAGCGGCTGCGGTGGCAGCGGGGCACCCTCGAGACGCTCATGGCCTACGGCTTCGTCGACCACACCCGCAAGGCCTGGGCCATCCAGCTCTGGACCTACTTCCGCACGATCGTGCCGGTGCTGATGGTCGCCATCTGGTCCTACGCGCTGGCCTTCGAGGAATTGTCGCTGCACCTGGTGTGGCTGGCCATGATCCCGGTCTTCATGCTCGACCAGCTCGTGGCCACCTGGTCGGCAGGCTGGCGTGCCCGGCTCTATGCCGCCTCGATCCTCCCGATGTGGCTGTACGACCTCGTGCAGTCATTCGTCTACTGGAAGGCACTGTCCAAGGCCCTGCGCGGTGCGGACAAGGAATGGGTCACCTGATGGACGACGGCGACTTCTGGGCGCTGCTGGAAGAGGTCACGCACAACGGGTTCATGGCGGGCACGGCCACGATGACGGCGCTGACGCTGGTGATCCTGGTGATCGCCGTGCGCCGCATCCTGCCCCGGCACGAGCGTGACGAGACGCTGCCCCCGCGCGACGGTCACCGCCGGTGAGCGCCCCGGCAGCAGCTGCCCCGAACTCCTACCGGCCTCCCCACTGGCAGACCGCGCTCGCCGCCAGCCTTCCCGAGCGGTGGCCGGGTGGGCGCGTGCACCGCTGGGCCGGTCGGCTGCCCCTGGTGCTGGCCGCCGCGACCCTCGCCGCCTCGACCCTGCGGCTGCGCAACGGCGCGTCCACCGACGAGGCGCTCGCGCTGAACGCCGGCCACGACCAGATCGTGCACTGGCTGACCCAGGACGGCGTGGGCAGCTACGGCCACTCGTTCCCCGGGGTGCCGTTCGGTTACCCCGTCCTGGCCGCGGCGCTGGACAGCGTCGGCGGGCTGTCCCTGGTCCGCGGCTTCAGCCTCGCCTGCGCCGTGGCCGCGGCCGTGTTCCTGGCCGCGGCGGTCACCCACCACACGTCGCGCCGGGCCGGCTACCTGACCGCGGCCAGCTTCGCGATCTCGGGCCCGGTGGCCGTCGTCGCCGGGCTGGCCACCGGCGACGCGCTGGTGCTGGCGCTGCTGGCCGCGGCGCTGTGGTGCGGCGTCACCCGACCCGGCCCAGGGGCCGCCCTGGTTACCGGCGCACTCCTGGGGCTGGCACCGGTCGTCGAGTACCGCACCGTGGTGTTCGTCCCGGTGGTGCTGCTCGCCGTCCTCCTCATGGCCCGGTCCCGGCGGCACGGTCTCCGCCGCAGCGGCATGGCCGCCGCCGCGGCGGTGTCGATGTGGGGAGCGGCGTGGCTGCTCTGGGCGGACGGCATCCGCGGGGGCGTGCTCTCGACCACGTGGTACCTGCAGGCGCTCGGTCCCCGCCCGCGGAGCGAGCTGTTCGGCTGGCTGGCCCTCGACGTGGGGGTGCTGCTCGTGGTGGCGGCGGCGGGTGTCGCGGTGCTGCGCCGGCAGGGCGCGGCCGCTGCCCTGCTGGCGGTGGTGCTGCTCTGCGGCGGGCTGATCGTGCCCCTGACGCAGCTGCGGGTGGGCGAGTCGGTGTCCTTCGACCGGAACCTGGCCTGGTCCGCCCTGTTCCTCGCCCCGCTGGCGGGGGTCGCCCTCGCGGCCCTGTCGCGCCGCACCTGGAAGCTGGGACCGGTCTTCCTGATCCTCGGTGTGGCCCTGCTGTTCGGCGTCTCCCGCTCGGGCTCCGTCTACGCGACCTGGCCGGACGTCGCCCCCGTGGCCGGGACCATCGCCCAGGACGCCACCCCTGGCCGCTACTTCGCCAGCGGCACCGCCGTGGACCCCCTCGCCTACCACACCCGCGACCTGCCCGGTGTGCACTGGGAGAACACCTACGCCCTGTACGCCCAGGGCGACGACGCCGTCCGGGTGGCGATCGAGGACCTGCGCTACCAGACCGTCGTCCTGAACTCGGCCAGCACCGGGTCGCCGGTGGAGGACGCCCGGCAGGCCGTGCTGCTCCAGGCGCTGCGGGACAACTCCGCCGACTACCGGCTGGTCGCGAGCATCCCGGTCGACGAGCACGCCAGCACGGCCATGTGGTCGGTCTACCAGCAGGTCGGGGCGGCCCGATGAGCGATCGACGCTCCCGACGCCGGTGGTTCCGGCTCGCCTCGCTGACCCTGGCGACGGCGCTGGCTCTCGCCCTGGCCGGCTACCGCGTCGCCACCGACGTGCCGGTCGACACCGCCTCCGCGACCGCGGAGTCCGGCCCGGACGCCGGATGGCGCCCGGTGGCCAACGACTGCTCCGGCGGCCACGTCACGTTCACGTTCGACGACGGCCCCCGCCAGTACAGCAGCGCCGTGCTGGACCGGCTCGCCGCGCTCCGCCTGCAGGCGGTCTTCTTCTGGACCGGCTCGAACGTCCTCGGGCGCCAGCACCTGGTGCGCCGCGCCCTGGCGGACGGCCACGTGATCGGCAACCACACGTTCGACCACCCGGACCTGGTCACCGGCGTGCTCCCCGACGGCGAGCGGATCGCTCCGTGGGGCCCGGAGCAGGTCCGTGCGCAGTTCGAGCGGACCAACGAGCTGCTGGTCTCCTACGGAGCTCCTGCTCCGCAGTACTACCGGCCGCCGTACGGCTCGATCGACAGCACGGCGGACGACGTGGCCCGAGAGCTCCGACTGCGCCTGGTGATGTCCTTCGGTCTCGACGAGGAGCAGAACATCGTCGACTCGCACGACACCGAGGGCCTGCCCACGGCGGCGATCGTGGCCAACGTGACCCGGGGGATGACGGACGGGGCGATCATCACGATGCACGACGGACGGTCCCGGTCGACCCCCACCGCCATCGAGGCGCTGCAGCCGATCGTCGACGTGATGAACGACCGGAAGCTGTGCTCGACGACCGCCATCCCACCGGATGCCACGGGTGGCGCACTGGAGCGGGCACCGCAGAACATGCCCGAGTGACCCGCCCTGGTCGGGGCTTCCTCCGACGCTGGTGCGCCGACGCCACCGACCACAGAACTGGCGGCTCGACTCCGACGCCGCCAGCCCGGCGTGCGGGACCGGACGACTCGAGCTCCTCACCCTTCCGGAGGAATCCGTGCCGGAACCGTTGCCCGAGGCCCGTACCCGCCGCCAGGCTGCGTCCCCTACGAGCACGGGGGTGCGAGATGACGTGGTGGGCGTGGCTGATCATCGGATGGGCCGGTGCGATCTGCCTGGTGGGGCCGTTCGTCGGCCACACGTTGCGGCGGATCGACGACATCGAGTGGACGACGCCGCCCGGGGCCGCACCGGCTCCGAGCGCGCCCCCCGTCCCGGCTCCGCGCCCGGCTCCGAGCCCGGCTGAAGAGCCCGCGCCCGCACCCGGGGGCCTGGCCGCCTGACCTGGCCCGCGGCCCGCACCAGGACGCCCGGATCGGGCCCTGCACCGGGAGTCTGACGGCCTGATCGCGCCCTACCATTGACGGGAGCGCCCGGCCGGGCGAACCTTGCTGATGAGGGACGCGGCAGCGGGCCGAGACGAGGGACTCTGTGGCGTGGTGGTGGCTGCTGGTTGCGTGGCCCGTGGCCGGGCTGGTCGCGGCCTCGGTGCTGTGCGCCGTCATCCGGCGGATGCCCCGGGACGCCGACCATGAGCTGATCCCGCCGGCGTCCGACCGGGTCTCGCGGCCACGGGCCCGGGCAGTGCACTGCCGGCCTGCGTCCCGCCCGCCGGCCGGCCGCCCCGAGGGCGCGCCCCCCGCTCGGCCACGCCCGGCGACCACCGGCACGTGGGAGACCGCCGTGTCGGCGGCTGGGTGCACGCACCGGTCGCTGCGGGCGCCACTCGCCGCTCGCGCCCGACGCCGTCGCGCCACCGTCTCGGTGTCGGTCTCGTCCCGACACCACCAGCCGGTGCGGTCGGTCCGTCCCCTCAGCGCCGGTCCGTCGTCGGTCCCACGCACCGGCCGGATCAGGTCGGCGTGGACCCGCGGCGCCTCCCCCCGCCGGGCTGTGCCCGGCCGCGGCGCGCAGCGACTGCTCGCCCTCACCGCGCTCTCCGCCATCGCGCTCGCGCCGGTCCTGGCCCGGTCCGGCAGCAGCCTCGGGTTCAGCGACCCCCTCGCCGCCGAGCTCGCCGCGCACCCCGACAAGGTGCCGGCCACCCTCGAGGCCCTCAACCAGGGCGCCGCGGTGTCCGGCCTGGCCACCCCCATCTCCGTCCCCGAGTGGGAGGCGGCCCTGGCCGCCCGCGCCCCGGTGGACGCCCCCGACCGGACGACGAAGCGCGGCACGGACATCCAATCCGACCCGACCACCAGCGGCTCGCGCCGGACGGGTGTGTCGCCGGCGACCTCGGCCGGGGCGCCCGACAGCCCGGCGACGGTGCCGCCGGCCCCCGTGCCCGGTGACCAGCCACCGGCGGGCGACTCCCCCGCCGACGAGGGCACCCCCATCCCCGCGCCGACGCCCACCCCCACGGACCCGGCCGACCCCACGGACCCGGCCGACCCGACCGACCCGGCCGAGCCCACCCCGACTCCCAGCCCGACCGACCCGGCCGACCCCACCCCGACCGACCCGGTCGACCCCACGGACCCGGCCGACCCGACCGACCCGGGCGAGCCCACCCCGACACCGGGCCCGACGGACCCGGCCGACCCCAGCCCGACCGACCCGGTCGACCCCTCGGAGCCGGCTCCGGACCCGACCCCCAGCCCGACCGAGCCGACCCAGCCGGCCGAGCCGACCGAGCCGGCCGAGCCGACCCAGCCGGAGCCGACCGGGCCGACGCCGAGGCCGACGCCGACCGAGCCGGACCCGTCGGCCCCGGCCGACGACGTCGTCCCCCCGACGCCGTCCGCACCTACCGCGTCCCCCTCGTCTCCCGCCGGGCCGTAGCCGCTGCGACGGCGCGCCCAGCGGCCGGGGCACGGCGACCTCTGGGTCTGCGGGCGCCCGGAACGACGAACTGCCCCGCACCACCAGCGGCGGTACGGGGCAGTCCGGGTGGCACGGTTCCTAGCCGGACGAGGGACCTAGCGGACGACGGACTTCGCCACGTGCTGGTCGGCGTCGGCGGCGGCTTCGCGCGCAGCCATCCGGGCCCGCTGCGGGACGACCGTGTACTTCGGGTCGCGCGCGCTGGCCATGCCGGCCTCGAAGACGCCGAACCGGGTGAGCAGCGAGCCGGCGGCCAGCAGCGCACCGGAGACCGCGGCCCCGGCCCGGGTACGGCCGGCCACCACGGTCAGCCCGGCGCCGCTGGCGGTGCACGCCTTCGCGGCCTTCATCATCTTCCCGGCCTTGCCCTGCTGGTAGGGCTCACCGACGATGCCGTGGTCGTGCTCGACCTTGTGCATCGCGGCCAGCTCGACCGCCGCGCCGGCGACCGCCATCTTCCGGGCCGGCCCCGCCTCGGCGACCGGGGTGAACGCCATGCAGATGCCGCCGCCGGCGGCCATCCCGGAGCCGGCGAACACGAACGGCAGCTCCTTGTACGGCTCGTGCCACGACGGCACCGCGGTGTTGGCCAGCAGCACCGCCGTGTAGGTGGTCATCGGGCCACCGAAGACGGCGGAGGTGGAGCCGACGACCTTCCGCAGCCCGGGGAACCAGCCGGCGATCCGCCGCAGCCCGAACTTCTGCAGCCCGGGGAAGGCCTCCAGCAGCTGGATCCCCGCGGTCGCCGCGGTGAGCGCGCTGAACGGCGCCAGGATGTAGGAGCCCACCGACAGCGGGGACGTCGGCTTGATCACCCGCAGCATGTGCAGGAACCGCGCCGGCCGGCCCAGGTCGTGGATCAGCCAGACGACCGAGGCCAGCGCCCCGCCACCGGCCGTGTAGTGCGCGGCCCGGGTCAGCGCCGGGCGACCGGTCACGTCGGCGATCGCGCCGAGCACCGCGGAGGAACCGGCCGCGCCACCCAGGAACAGGTACAGCGGCACGTCCGGGGTCTTCCACACCGGCGGCTTGATGATCGGCCGGCCGTAGTACGAGGTGAACTCGGCCTCGTCGACGGTCGGGTCGCCGTCGCGGCCACCGCCACGACGGCCGCCCTTGCGCCGCTTCTTCTCCCGCGCCTGCGCCGGCGGGCCGTCGGCCCGCCGCCAGCCGGCGCCCGGCGTCACCAGTCCCTCGGTCATCGGCGCAGCCCCTTACGTGAGCCCAGCACGGCGGACAGCGCGAAACCGACCACCATGGCCGCGCCGCCGACGGCGTGCTTCCACATCGACGGCAGGTCGCGGGTGGTGACGATCGGGTCCGGCGGCAGGCCGTAGACCTCCGGCTCGTCGAGCAGCAGGAAGAACGCCCCCGCGCCACCGACGCCGTCGTCCTCGTCGCGCCCGTAGAGCCGGGCGGTCTGCACGCCCTGCTCCTTGAGCGTGGCCAGCCGCGCGTCGGCGCGGGCCTGGAGCTCGTCCAGGTCGCCGAACTGGATCGACTGGGTGGGGCACGCGGTGGCGCAGGCCGGCTGCAGCCCGTCGGTCAGCCGGTCGTAGCACATCGTGCACTTGAAGACCCGGCCGTCGTCCTTGCGCTGGTCGATGACCCCGTAGGGGCAGGCCGGCACGCAGTAGCCGCAGCCGTTGCAGATGTCGCCCTGCACGACCACGGTGCCGAACTCGGTGCGGAACAGCGCCCCGGTCGGGCAGACGTCCAGGCAGCCGGCGTGCGTGCAGTGCTTGCACACGTCCGACGACATCAGCCAGCGGATCTCACGGTCGGCCGAGTGGCCGGTCTGCGGGTCGTACTCGCTGAGCGCCTCGGCGTTGAGCACGCTGGACTGCGCGGTCAGCCCGCCGTCGGCGTTGCCGCCGTGCGACGTCGCGTGCGCGTCACCCGGGGCGGCGCCGCTCCCGCAGCCCCCACCACCGCTCCCGCAGCCGGCCGCGGGTGCACCCGCGGCCTCGCCACCGGCCCCCGGCAGTCCGATGCCCGGCATCGGCAGGTCGACGGCCCGGCTCTGCTCGACGAACGCCACGTGCCGCCAGGAGTTGGCCCCCAGCATCCCGGTGTTGTCGTAGGACATCCCGGTCAGGGCCATGGCGTCGCGGTTGCCGTCCGCGTCGTCCATCGGGAGCGTGTTCCACTCCTTGCAGGCGACCTCGCAGGCCTTGCAGCCGATGCAGACCGAGGTGTCGGTGAAGAAGCCCACCCGCGCCGGGTGGTCGTCGGCGTACCCGGCCTCCCCGCTCACGTCGGGCAGCGGGCCGTAGAGCCGGTTGGCCGGGTCGTTGCCGGTGAGCGCCGGGCTCGCCGAGCTGACGGTCGTCACGAGCGCTCCTCCTCCATCGGGTCGCGCCGCATCAGCTCGTCCCCTCCTCGATCGGTACCCGGCCACCGCTGGGGATCAGGCCCGACTGCACGCCCGCCCGGATCCGGTAGTCCTCCACGTACTGCACCAGCGCCTCGCCACGCGGACGCCGCCCGGGCTGGATGTCGCAGGTGGCGACCTTGGTCTCCTGGATGTGCACGTTGGGGTCCATGACCACGCCGAACAGGTCGTTGCCCGAGTCGCCGGTGGACAGCCCCTGCTCACCCCAGTGGTAGGGGATGCCGATCTGCTCGACGACCTGGCCGCCCTTGAGCTTCATCGGCCGGATCCGCTCGGTCACCAGCACCCGTGCCTCGATCGCCGTCCGGGCGCTGATCAGCGTCGCCCAGCCGCCGTTCTCCAGCCCGCGCTCCTCGGCCAGCTGCGGGCTGACCTCGACGAAGAACTCCGGCTGCAGCTCCGACAGGTAGGGCAGCGTGCGGCTCATCCCACCGGCCGTGTGGTGCTCGGTCAGCCGGTAGGTGGTCATCGCGTAGGGGTAGACCGTGCTGCGCGGCGGGTTGCCCCGGTTGTACGCGGCCTGGATCTCCTCCCGGCCCGGGTTGGCCTGCTGGCCGTACAGCGCGTTCTCCACCGGCGACTCGGCCGGCTCGTAGTGCGCCGGCATCGGACCGTCGGCCAGCCCCGCCGGCACGTACAGCCAGGCCTTCCCGTCGGCCTGCATGACGAACGGGTCGCCGCCGCCCAGGCCGGCCTGCGCGGTCGCGCCCTCCGGCGGCACGTAGTCCGGCCGCTTGGTCGCCTCGAAGTCGGGGACGTCGTGACCGGTCCACTTCCCGGCCTCCTCGTCCCACCAGACGTAGGCCTTGCGCTCGCTCCACGGCTTGCCGTCCGGGTCGGCCGAGGCGCGGTTGTAGAGCACCCGGCGGTTCGACGGCCAGGCCCAGCCCCACTCGGCGGCCACCCAGTCCTGCTCCCGGCCGGGCTTGCGCCGGGCGGCCTGGTTGACCCCGTCGGCGTAGACGCCGGTGTAGATCCAGCAGCCGCCGGTGGTCGACCCGTCGTCCTTCATGTCCAGGTAGGTCGAGAGCATCTCGCCGTCCGGACCCCAGCCGTTGATCTCCCGCAGGACGGCGTCGGCGCTGGGCTCGTCGTGCTCCCCGTGCGTCGGGTAGTCCCAGGTGAGGTCCAGCAGCGGACGGTCCCGCGGGTCGGTGGACCCGGCCAGCTTCTCCCGGATCCTGCGGCCCAGGTGGAAGTAGAACCACAGGTCGCTGCGGCACTCGCCCGGCGGCTCGACCGCCTTGTGCCGCCACTGCAGCAGCCGCTGCGTCTGGGTGAAGGTGCCTTCCTTCTCCACGTGCGTGGCCGCGGGCATGAAGAAGACCTCGGTGGCGATGTCCTCGGTGACCAGCTCCCCGGTTTCGATCTCCGGGGCCGTCTTCCAGAACGTCGCCGACTCGATCATCTGCAGGTCGCGGACGACCAGCCACTCCAGGTTGGCCAGCCCGAAGCGCTGCATGCGCCCGTTGGCGCTGCCCACCGCCGGGTTCTCGCCCACCAGGAAGTAGCCGGGCACCTTGCCCTGGACCATGTCGGCGACCGTGGTGTACGTGCCGTGGTCACCGGTGAGCCGGGGCAGGTAGTTGAACGCGAAGTCGTTCTCCGCCGTCGCCGCGTCGCCCCACCAGGACTTGAGCAGGCTCGTCGAGTACGAGCGCATGTTGCCCCAGAAACCGATGCGGTCGTCGCTGGAGGAGCAGAAGCTGTCCAGGTCGGTGTGCTGCTGGGCGTGGGGCATCGGGATGTAGCCGGGCAGGATGTTGAACAGCGTCGGGATGTCGGTGGAGCCCTGGATGCTCGCGTGCCCGCGCAGCGCCAGGATCCCGCCACCCGGGCGGCCCATGTTGCCCAGCAGCGCCTGCAGCACCGACGCCGTCCGGATGTACTGCACGCCCACGGTGTGGTGCGTCCAGCCCACCGAGTAGACCCACGCCGTCGTCCGCTCGCGGTTGCTGTTCGCGGTGACCCACTCGGCCACCTTGAGGAACACCTCGGGCTCGATGCCGCAGATGTCGGCGACCATCTCCGGGGTGTACCGGGCGTAGTGCCGCTTGAGCACCTGGAAGACGCAGCGGGGATGCTGCAGCGTCTCGTCGCGCTTGGGCCGGCCGTGGATGTCGGCCGAGCCCTGCGCGCCCTGCTGCTGGTCGGCCTCCTTGACGCCCTCGGTCTCGTCGTCCTCGCCGTCGTCGGCTGCGTCGTCGGGCCGGTCGCTCTCCTCGCCGTCCCGGAAGGCGGACCCGCCGGGCTGGCTCGGCGAGCGCTGACCGGCCGAGGCGGGCACGTTGACGCCCTCGTACTGCCAGGTGGTCTCGTCGTACTGACCGGTCTCCGGGTCGAACCCGGAGAACAGGCCGTCGAGGTCCTCGGTGTCCTGGAAGTCCTCACGCAGGATCGCCGCCGCGTTCGTGTACGCGACCACGTACTCGCGGAAGTCCAGGTCGTTGTCCAGGACGTACTTGATCAGCCCACCGAGGAACGCGATGTCGGTGCCCGCGCGCAGCGGGACGTGCAGGTCGGCCAGCGCGCTGGTGCGGGTGAACCGCGGGTCGATGTGGATGACCTTCGCGCCCCGCGCCTTGGCCTCCATGACCCACTGGAAGCCGACCGGGTGGCACTCGGCCATGTTCGAACCCTCGATCACGATGCAATCGGAGTTCACCAGGTCCTGCTGGAAGTTCGTGGCGCCGCCACGACCGAACGAGGTCCCCAGACCGGGGACCGTCGCGGAGTGCTATATGCGGGCCTGGTTCTCGATCTGGATCGCGCCCATGGCGCTGTAGAGCTTCTTCATGAGGTAGTTCTCCTCGTTGTCGAGGGTCGCCCCTCCGAGGCTCGCTATCCCCAGCGTGCGGTTGACGGGGTGGCCGTCCACCTCGTCCTGCCAGCCCTTGCGGCGGGCGTCCAGAACGCGATCGGCGATCATGTCCATCGCCGTGTCGAGGTCGAGGTCCTCCCACTCCGTCCCGTGCGGACGGCGGTACTTGACCGACGTGACCCGGCTCGGGCTGGTGACCAGCTGCTTGCTGGCGCTGCCCTTGGGGCAGAGCCGGCCGCGGCTGATCGGCGAGTCGGGGTCGCCCTCGATCTGGACGACCTGCTCGTCCTTCACGAAGATCCGCTGCCCGCAGCCGACGGCGCAGTACGGGCAGACCGACTGCACCACCCGGTCGGCGGTGGCCGTTCGGCTGACCACCTCTTCGGTCGCCTTGCTGCGCGCGGCCTTGCCACGCCCCAGCGGATCAGGACCTGTCAGCTGCCGGAACACCGGCCATGCATCCAGCCACGTCTTCACCCGTCGAAGCTTGCCACCTGTTTGCGGACCTCGCGCGTCCGGCTCCCCGTCCTGGCGAGTCGGGTCGACACCGGACGGTGACTGCGGACCACGGGCCGCGGAGGGGTTGAGCCGCCCCACCGGACGGTGAACCGTGCTGTGGCACGGCTCACCCCCGGGTCAGCTGGCTCGACCCTCGCCACAGCAGCGGCAGATGGCCCCGGCACCGGCACCGGGGGACGACGGCGCGGGGCGGTCAGCTCTCGCCGCGGTAGCGGGCCGCCCGGCGGGCCGCGGCCTCGCGCTTGCGCACCGACTCCGCCGCCAGCCGCTGCCGGGTCGCCCGGTCGTGCGCCGCCGCCGCCGTGCCCGCCGGGTAGCCGGCCCGCACCAGCCGGTGCTCGGTGGTCTCGGTCATGTAGGCCAGCGAGAAGATCAGCCCCATCGCCACCCCACCGAGGGCGGCCATCCCGCGGATCCAGAACGGGCCGGGCACCAGCAGGAGCACCAGGGTGACCGGGACGGCGAGCTGCACCAGCGACCGCAGGACGTGCCGCCACGCCCAGGTGCGGGTGGTGGTGTCGTGCAGCACCCAGGAGCTGTGCCGGGCGGGCAGCCGGCCCCCGAAGGCGTAGCCCAGCCACCGCAGCGGCCCGGGGCGCACCACCGGGCCGCCGTCCGGAGCGTCCACGGGCTGCACCCCTCGTTCGTACCACTCCCCCCGAGGGGTGAGCCGCCGGCGCCAGCGGTGGAGCAGTGCCCCCGCCGTCCCGAACACCGGGGGGTGACCTCAGGAGTGCTCGCCGCCCCGGTGCGGGCCCTCGCCCGCCCGGGACGGCGCGCGACGACCGCGCCGCGGATGGGCCGTGCGCTGCTGCTGGCCCTCGCCGTCGCCCTGGCGACGGGGGCAGCCGGCCCCGCCCTCGGCCCGATGGCCCCGGTCACGCTCAACTTCGCGGTCATCATCGGGGCCACCGTGCTGCTCGTCCGTGCGGCCGCGCGCAGCGCCCACCCGGCCGCCTGGCGCTGGTACGCGCTCTCGGTGGGGCTGGGCGGTGGCGGCGCGGCGCTGGCCGGGGTGCTGGTGCCCTGGGGGCAGACGGCGCTGGGCAGCATCCCCGGTCAGCTGCTGGTGGTGGTGGCGATCACCCGGCTGATCGACCTGCGCGGGCTGCGGGCCCGCCGCCCGCAGCTGCTCACCTCGCTGGTGCTCTTCGTCATCGCCGACCTGCTGACCGTGCACACCATCTACCGGCTGACCATCGCCGACACCGGCCTGCTGTCCCGGCCCGCGACGATCGCCATGTTCGGGCTGCTGTTCGCCATCGCCATCGGCACCGGCTGCTCGCTGCTGCTGGTGGCGGCCAGCCCGCCGGCCGCCCGGCGGGTGGGCCTGCTGGTGTTCGGCGCCCAGTGCTGCGCCTCCGTGGCCGCCGGGTTCTCCTCGGTCACGTCGGGCCCCGGGCCGGTGCAGTACCTGGCCTGCTCGCTCAGCGTGCTCGGGCTCTGCCTGGTCGGCATCGCCGTCCACACCGACCGGCCCGGGCCGGACGACGGCGGCGACGACCCGCGCAGCAGCTCGGCGCTGGGCGCCCTGCTGCCGCACGTCACGGCGATGGTCGGCGGTGGCCTGCTGCTGGTCAGCGTGCCGATCACCGGCTCGCTGACGATCACCGGCAGCGCGCTCGGCCTCGCCGGACTGGCCGTGCTGACCAGCCACCAGGTGGTGTCCTGGCGGGCGCAGCAGCGGCTCACCGCCGAGCTCACCCGCTCCGAGGCCTACTTCCGCACCCTGGTGCGGGGCAGCGCCGACCCGATCGTGATCCTCGACGACGAGCTGCGGGTGCGGTGGGTCTCCCCCGCCATCACCGACCTGCTCGGGCTCGACCCGCAGCGCACCATCGGCCTGGCCGTCGCCGACGCCGTCCACCCCGACGACGCCCCCGGGCTGATCGCCGCGCTGGGCGCTCCGCAGCCCAAGGGCGCGGAGACCAAGACCCGCACCGCCCGCATCCAGCACGTGGACGGTCGCTGGCGGCTGATCCGGGCCCAGGTGCGCGACCTGCGCGGCGACCCCGACGTCGGCGCCCTGGTGCTGTACTGCCGGGACGTCAGTGCGACCGCCCCGCGCCCGGCCGACACCGACCTCAGCGCCCTCAGCACCACCGACCCGGCCACCGGCCTGCCGAACCGCTCCGCGCTCACCCAACGGCTGACCGCCACGCTCCGGGACACCTCGACGGGAGCCGCCGCCCTGGTGGTCCTCGGCGTCGACGGGCTGCCCCCTGGCGGCGACCAGACCGTGCTTCGCGAGCTGACCACCCGGTTCAGCCGCGCCCTGCGGGGCGACGACTGGCTGGCCCGCGCCGGCGTGGACGAGTTCGCCGTGCTGGTCCAGGGCACGATCGCCGACGCCGAGACGGTGGCCGGCCGGCTGGTGACCGCCGTCGAGCCGGTGCCCACCGGCAGCGGCACCGTGCGGCTCACCGCCACCGCCGGCGTCACCTGGCTGCCGACCGGCACCGACACCGACGCCGGCGAGGCGCTGCGCCGGGCCGACCTGGCGCTGCGGAGTGCCCGCGCGGCCGGCCCGGGCCGGGTGCACCGGCACTCCGACGCGCTGCGGATGACCCAGGACCGCGAGGACGCGCTGCGCGCCGACCTGGCCCAGGCGCTCGCCGGCGACCAGCTGCACCTGGTCTACCAGCCGGTCGTCGACCTGGCGCTGCACCGGGCGACGTCGGTCGAGGCGCTGCTGCGCTGGCGGCACCCGGTCTACGGCGAGGTCTCCCCCGCGGAGTTCGTGCCGCTGGCCGAGGAGTCGGCGCTGATCACCGAGCTGGGCCGCTGGGTGCTGCACCAGGCCACCGCGACCGTCGCCGGCCTGCCGCACGACGACCTCGCGGTCGCCGTCAACGTCTCCGCCCGGCACCTGCGCACCGGCGAGCTGGTGGACGACGTGCTGGCGGCGCTGGAGGAGAGCGGGCTGCCCGCGTCGCGGCTGGTCCTCGAGATCACCGAGTCGGTGCTGCTGGACGACGGCCACGTCGTCGCCGACCTGGAGCTGCTGCGCCGCCTCGGCGTGCGGATCGCGGTCGACGACTTCGGCACCGGCTGGTCGTCGCTGGCCTACCTGGTCGGCCTGCCGATCGACGTGCTCAAGATGGACCGGCAGTTCCTCGCCGACGTCGAGCACGACCCCCAGCGCCGGGCGCTGTGCGCCTCGGTGCTGCACCTGGGCACCAGCCTGGGCCTGGCCGTGGTGGTCGAGGGCGTGGAGACGGCGGCCGAGCTCCAGCTGCTGCGCGACATGGGCCACCGCTTCATCCAGGGCTACCTGCTGGCCCGCCCGATGCCTCCCGAGGCACTGATCGGCGGCCTGCCCGCGGTGACGGGGTGAACGACCACCACGGGCCACGGCTGCGGCTGCCCGTGCTGCTGACGCTGGCCGCGCTCGCCGTCGCGCTCCCGTTCAGCCCGGCCGGTGCCCTGCCGCAGTGGGACGACGTGGTGATCGCCGCCTTCGGGGGCTGGGCGGCCTGGCAGTGCGTCCGCCTGACCCGGGCGATGCACCGCCGGGACCGGCTGCCCTGGCAGGTGCTCGGCGCCAGCGCGCTGCTCTACTCCGTCGCCAGCGTGCTGGCGGCGGCGGGGAACGGTGGCTCCGCGGACGGCCTGCGGCCGGCCGATGCGTTCATGCTCCTGGCCGCGTTCGGCCCGCTGGTCAGCGCAGCGCTGATCGGCGGCCGGGTGCGCGGCACGCGGTGGCCGATCCTGGTGATCGACGGGGTCATGGTCACCGTCGCCCTGGTCGTCGTCGCCGACCTGCTGGTGCTCTCCCCCGCGCTGGCCCCCGGTGCGATCGCCCCGGAGCTGCAGCCGGTGGTGCTCGCCTACGGCCTCTACCCCGCCGTCGCCATCGGCGCGGTGGGCGCGCTGTGCACGGTCTCCGCCGAGGCGGTGCACCGGTCGGCGACGGGGATCATCGTGATGACCGCGCTGCTCGGGCTCGGCTCGGCGCTGGTCGCGGCGCACATCCTGGCACCCGTCGAGGTGCTGGTCGCCGTCTCCGACGTCGCCGTCCTGCTCGGCCTGGCCACCGGCGTGCGGGCAATCGCCCTGGCCCCGACCGGCCCCGCACCCACCGGCGCCGCGAGCGGGGAGCCGGTGCCCCGGGTGAACGCCGCCGGGATGGCGATCGTCGTCCTCGCCCTGGTCGGCGCCCCGGTGACCCTGCTGCTCGCCGTCGTCCTGGACCTGCCCATCGGCGCCGGGGAGATCTCCTGCACCGCCGCGCTGATCCTGCTGCTGCTGGCGCGCACGGCGTTGCGCTTCCGGGAGAGCGGCCGGATGGCGCAGGACCTGCTGCGCAGCGAGGAGGACTTCCGCGGCCTGGTCGAGGCCAGCTCCGACGGCGTCGCGATCGTCGGCGCGGACCTGCGCCTGGAGTTCACCTCCCCGGCGGCCCGCACCCTGCTGGGGCTGTCCGGCGCCACCCCGCACCCGCCGCTGCTGGACCTGCTGCACGAGGAGGACCGGGCCCGCGTGGCACGGGAGCTCACCGCCGTCGTCGGCGAGCTGACCCCGGCGATGCACCTGCGGCTGCTGCCGGCCGGCGGTGAACCGCGCGAGCTGGAGGTCACCCACCACGAGCGGCCCGGCAGCGGCCGGCGGGTGCTGCACCTGCGCGACGTCACCACCCGCCGACGGCGCGAGCGCGAGCTGGAGCGGATGGCGTTCACCGACCACCTCACCCGGCTGCCCAACCGGGCGATGCTCTTCCAGGAGATGGCCCGGCTGACCACCGACGCGGGCGACCGCTGCCTGCTGGTGCTCGACCTCGACGGGTTCAAGGCGGTCAACGACACCGCCGGCCACGAGACCGGCGACCTGCTGCTGGTCGAGGTGGCCCGGCGGCTGAACAGCCTGCTGCGCGCCGACGACCTGGTCGCCCGGCTCGGCGGCGACGAGTTCGCCGTGCTGGTCGCCGGCGCCGAGGACCCGGCCGCCGAGGCCGCGCAACGCGTCGTCGACGTCCTCGCCCACCCCTACCGGATCGGCGAGCAGACCTTCGTCGTCGGCGCCAGCGTCGGGGTGTCCCCGGTGCGCCCCGGCGGCGGCCAGCTCGCCTTCCGCGAGGCCGACACCGCACTGCGCGCCGCCAAGCAGGCCGGCAAGGGCTGCTGGCGGGTGCACCGCACCGACCGCGTCGCCCAGGCCGCGGCCGGCAGCGACGTCGCCGCGGCGCTCGCCGCCGGCGAGGTGCAGCTGCGCTTCGACGTCGTCGCGGACGGCGAGACCGGCGGGATCGCCGGCCTGCACGCCTCCCCGGTGTGGGTGCACGCCGAGCTCGGCACCCTGCCGGCCCCCGAGCTGTGGGCCGCCGCCGAGCGCCAGGGGCAGACCGCGGCGCTCCAGCAGTGGCTGCTGAACCGGACCTGCGCCGACGCCGCCGCGCTGGACCGCGAGCTGCGGGTCGGCGTCGACCTGCCCGCCGGGCTGGTGCACGCCGACGAGCTGCCCGGAGAGGTCACCGCCGCGCTCGCCGCGGCCGGCCTGCCGCCGCGGCTGCTCACCCTCTGCTTCTCCGAGGAGGTGCTGCAGACCTCCGCGGCCACGCTGGTGCCCGCGCTGCACACCGTGCACGACGCCGGGGTGCAGCTGGCCCTCACCGGCTACGGCATGGGCTCCACCCTGTGGTCGCAGCTCAGCCGGGTGCCGCTGGACGTCGTCGTCGTCGACGTCCGCGACCTCGCCGGCCGCGGCGACACCGGCCAGGCGCTGCAGGTGCTCGCCGCGATCCACTCCAGCGCGCTGTCCCTCGGCGTGCGCACCATCGCCGCGGAGATCTCCTCGGTGGAGACGCTGCACGCCATCCGCCGGCAGGGCCTGGTCGCCGTCGCCGGATCGGTCTTGCCCGCCGGGCTCACCCACCCGCAGGTCGGGTCGCTGCTGCGCCACCCCTCGGCCGCGCTGCAGGCCGCCGTGCTGCCCGAGCAGCGCGATCGCGCCGAGGTGGGGTGAGCGCGCCGGACCCGGCCGCCACCCCGCCCTGAGCACGCCCACTTCTCGCGAGTCGCCAAAGTGGCCACTTTGGCGAAAAGAGGGTGGGTGGTGGGGCGGACGGACGTCCGTTTGTTGCCGCCGACGACGGCGCCCGTCACGCTGATCCGAGGGGTGCGTGAAGTTCACGTGAACGACGCCCCGCCGACGTGCAGGGGGGTGGGGCCGTGCCCGACAGTGGGCTGATGCGACCTGACGCCCGCGCCTGGTTCGAGAACCGCACCACGTCGGCCACCTCGCTGGCCGAGATCGACGTCGACGCCCTCCTGCTGGCCAAGCGCCGCGGCGGGCACCGCGTGAGTGTCGTCCTGCCCGCCCGGGACGAGGAAGCCACCGTGGGCACGCTGGTGCGAGATCTCGTGGATCGCTGGGTGCACGGCATCCCGCTGGTCGACGAGCTGCTGGTCATCGACTCCGACTCCACCGACGCGACCGCCGAGGTGGCCCGCGCCGCCGGCGCCGAGGTCGTCGCCGCCGCCGACGTGCTGCCCGCGCACGGCAGCCGCCGCGGCAAGGGCGAGGCGCTGTGGAAGGGCGTGGCCGCCACCTCCGGCGACCTCGTCGTCTTCATGGACTCCGACCTGCTCGGCGACGTCAGCCACTACGTACCCGGGCTGCTCATCCCGCTGCTGACCGACCCGCGGGTCGACTACGTCAAGGGCTGCTACACCCGGCCGCTCACCGTCGACGGCGAGCACCGCCCGGCCGGCGGGGGCCGGGTCACCGAGCTGACCGCCCGGCCGCTGCTCAACGCGCTGTGGCCCGAGCTGGCCGGCTTCGTCCAGCCGCTGGGCGGGGAGTACGCCGGCCGCCGCGCCGCGCTGGAGCGGGTGCCGTTCGTCTCCGGCTACGGCGTCGAGGTGGGGCTGCTGGTCGACCTGCTCCAGGTCTGCGGCCTCAACGGGCTCGCCCAGGTCGACCTCGGCACCCGCCAGCACTCGCACCAGACCGACGCGGCGCTGGGCCGGATGGCCGGCCAGATCGTCTCCACGCTGCTGGCCCGCGCCGAGCGCGGCCAGCTGGAGCCGGGTGGCCTGCTGACCCAGTTCCAGCACAACGGGCAGCGGTTCGTGCCGAGCAGCACGACCGTCGCGACCGACGAGCGCCCGCCGCTGTGCGCGGTGCCGGAGTACACCGCGCCCCGCGTCGGCGTCGTCGGCTGAGGAAGGACCCCGCTGCCCCCCACCGCTCGCACGCTCGCGGCGGGCCCCTGCAGCGGGGCCGGGGGAGCTAGGCGAGCGGGGTGTCGTCGAGGGCCGCGGTGAGGTCGCCGGGGGTGTCGTAGATCCCGACCGCGCCGGCGTCGAGCAGCTCGTCGTCCCCGAAACCACCGGAGCGGACGACGATCGCCGGCATCCCGGCCTTCTTCGCCGCCTCGACGTCCCACACCGAGTCGCCGATCATCACCGCCGACGCGTCGGGCTCGGCGCCGATCTTCTGCAGCGCCACCTGCAGCAGGTCCGGCGCGGGCTTGGACGCCTCGACGTCGCCGCTGGTGGTCCAGTCCTCGGCGAGGTCCCGGGCGTCGAGCAGGTCCAGGAAGGCGTCGACGTGCTTGGGCTTGCCGGAGCTGGCCAGCACCAGCCGGTGGCCGCGCTCCCTGATCGCCAGCAGCAGGTCGCGGGCGCCGGGCAGCGGCTGCATCTCCCCGACCATCAGGTCGACCTCCTCGACCCAGCGGTCCCGGGCCTGGTCGCCGATCCGCGCCTCGACCTCGTCCCCACCGATGGCGGCGACGAGCTTGTCCCCGCCCATCCCGATGAGCCGGTGCAGCCGCCACACCGGGTAGGTCTCGCCCAGCGAGCGCAGGGCCCGGTACCAGGCGAGGGCGTGCTGGTAGTTCGAGTCGACGAGGGTGCCGTCGACGTCCAGGACAGCGATGGTGGGTTCAGCCATGCCCTCGACCCTGCCCAGTCGCGCGTCGACTCACCCACGCGACCCGGACGGCGCCCCGGTGCGGCACGATCGGTCGGCGTGAGCACCGTCGATCCCCGCGCCCTCGTCCGCGAGCAGTCCGGGCCCCCGACCGAGACGGCGACCTGCCCGGGGTGCGGTGCGGTGCTCGCCGTCGTCCCCGGGTTGACCGCCCGGCACCCGGGCGCCTCGGCCGGGTGCGCGGCGCTGTTCGCGGTGACCGTCCGCGGGCTGCGCGACGAGGCAGCGCAGGACGGCCGGGCCGCCGGGCTGCTGCGCCTGGCCGGCGACGCCTACGACGCCCAGCACCTGCTGCCCGGCGAGCCCGCGACCGCCCCGGTGCGGCTGGGCCTGGCGCTGGAGCGCGGCCGCGTCCCGGCCGCCGACGAGGGCACCGCCGACGCGCCGGTCGGGCTCACGCCGCCGGCCCGCTGGACGACGACGGTCGCCGACCTCGCCGCCGACCTCGACGTCGTCGACCTGCCCGCGCTGGTGCGGTCCTGGGCGACGGCGGTGTGGGCGGACTGGGCGCCGGCGCACGACCGGCTGCGGGCGGCTGCCGGGGGCGCGCGACCCCGGGAGTGAGACCGCTGCCACGTCCACCGGTGGCGGACACCTAGATTGAGTGCCGTGAGCGACGCCACGGGGGGCCGGCGGGAGCTGCGCAAGGCGCAGACCCGGGCCGAGATCCGCAGCGTCGCGCAGCGGCTGTTCGCCGAGCGCGGCTTCGACGGGGTGACCATCGCCGACGTCGCCGCGGCCGCGGACGTCGCCGTCCAGACGGTGTTCAACCACTTCCCGACGAAGGAGGACCTCTTCTTCGACGGCCGGACGCCGTGGGTGGAGCGGACCGCCGCGTCGGTGGCGGCGCGGCCGGACGGGCAGGACCCGACGGCGGCGCTGCGCGACTACCTGCAGGCCGACCTCACCGCCCTGCTGGAGCTGGAGGCCCGGCCGGAGAACCGCAGCTACCTGGAGGCGCTGGCGCACAGCCCGAGCCTGCAGGCGCGCGAGCGCTCCCTGGTCGAGCAGGCCTGGCAGCGGGTGGCCGGTGAGCTGCTCGCGGCCAGCGCCGCCGACGGGGCCCCGGTGGACCCGGTGACCAGGCAGTTCCTCAGCGAGCTGACCGGGGCGCTGTTCATGGTCGCCGGGCGGGTGCTGGTGCTCGAGCACCGCCGGCTGGTGCTGGCCGAGCCGGCCGACGAGGCGCAGCAGGCCCGGGTCCGGGGCCACACCGAGACCACGCTCGACGCCCTGCAGGAGTGCCTCCGCGCGCTGACCGAGCGGCTGGCCGGCGGCGCGACCGGGGCCTGACCGGCCTCAGGCCGTCGTGCCCCCCGGCTCGACGATCGGCAGCAGCACGTCGGTGACCAGCGCCTCGACCTCGGGCATCGGCAGCGGCTCGCTGCCGAACGCGCTGTAGCGCTGCCACCACAGCGCCTGGAGCACCGACCCGAGCAGCGCGATCCGCTCGTGCGGCAGCTCGTGGCCCCGGGCGGCCTCCCGGGCGGCGATCTCCCGGACGACGGCGGCCAGCGGCCGCACCAGCGACTCCTCCAGGCCGGCGCGCAGGTCCGCGTCGTGCCGGGCGGGGCCGACGAGGCTCGCCGCGGCGCGCTCCATCCGCTCCAGCGGGCGGGTCCAGGGGGCGAGCAGCGCGCAGAGGTCGGCGCGCAGCGAACCGGCGTCGTCCGGCAGCTGCACCAGCGTGCCGGTGGTCAGCGCGTGCCGGGCGAGCGCGGCCATGGTGGGCCAGCGACGGTAGATGCCGGCCTTCCCGGCGCGCGCGCGGGCGGCGACGCGGTCGCTGTTGAGCCGTCCCCAGCCCTCGTCGGCCAGGATGTCGACCGCGACCGCGACCAGTTGCTCGGAGAGCTCCGTGGACAGCGGACGGCCCGGCGGACGGGTGCCGGCAGGGCGGAGAGGCGCGTCGGTGGTCGTCACCGTGCAATCGTGCCCAAGAAAGTGGAGTGACCACAACAACCTCGCGCACACAAACTGAATCACAGGTTCCGATTCGAGACCGGCCGGAGCCGACCGGGCTGGGTCGGCGCCGGTCGGTTCCAGCCCGGACGGCCGCACCTCGCGCGACCCGGTCCGGCCGCGCGAGGCGTTGACCTGCCCGTTCGGTCAGGCGGAGGCGGCCGGCTCGACGTGCGCGCGCAGGCTGGCGCCGTCGTCGGCGGTCCAGCCGGCGTCCGCCGCCGCGGCGACCATCTGGTCGAACCGAGGCACCCAGTCGAGGGACCGCGCCTCCCGCCCAGCGGCAACGCGCAGCGCGGCGACGTCCAGGAAGCCGGTGCCGTCCTCCAGCCGCCCCAGGCCGGCCGCGCGCAACGCCCGGTCTGCGTCGGCGTCGCTGAGCGCCCCCAGGGCGAGGCGCAGCCGCCCCAGGTCCTCGACGTCGGCCACCTTCACCTCCGGCACCTCGTCGGCACCGGTGATCACCTCGATGATCATTTCATTACCTCCGTGGGTTGAGTTCGTGGCCGTCACTGGAAGGCCCCCGTGCAGGGCCCCGCCGCGAGCTTGCGAGTGGTGGGGGGCACGGGGGTCCTTTCGCTATACGTGCCAGGGGAACCGGCTGAAGTCCGGGTCGCGCTTGTCCAGGAACGCATCGCGCCCCTCCACGGCCTCCTCGGCCATGTAGGCCAGCCGGGTGGTCTCCCCGGCGAACAGCTGCTGACCGACCAGCCCGTCGTCGATCAGGTTGAACGAGTACTTCAGCATCCGCTGCGCCGTGGGGCTCTTGGCGACGATCCGCCGGCCCCAGTCCAGCGCGGTGGCCTCCAGCTCGGCGTGCGGCACCACCCGGTTGACCATGCCCATGCCGTGCGCGTCGGCCGCCGAGTACTCCTCGCCGAGGAAGAAGATCTCCCGGGCGAACTTCTGCCCCACCTGACGGGCCAGGTAGGCCGAGCCGAAGCCGCCGTCGAAGCTGCCGACGTCGGCGTCGGTCTGCTTGAACCGGGCGTGCTCGGCGCTGGCCAGGGTGAGGTCGGCGACGACGTGCAGGCTGTGCCCGCCGCCGGCCGCCCAGCCGGGCACCACACACACGACCACCTTGGGCATGAACCGGATCAGCCGCTGCACCTCCAGGATGTGCAGCCGCCCCGGGGTGCCGGCCTCCCCCTCGTAGCCGTAGCGGCCCCGCACCCGCTGGTCGCCGCCGGAGCAGAACGCCCAGCCGCCGTCCTTGGGGCTGGGGCCGTTGCCGGTGAGCAGCACGCAGCCGACGTCCCGCGCCAGGCGCGCGTGCTCGAGGACGGCGAGCAGCTGGTCGACGGTCTCCGGCCGGAAGGCGTTGCGCACCTCGGGGCGGTCGAAGGCGACCCGCACGACGCCGGCGTCCACCGCCCGGTGGTAGGTGAGGTCGGTCAGGCCCTCGAAGCCGGGGACCTCCTGCCACGCCGTGGGGTCGAAGATCTCCGAGACGTCCTCGCGTGCGGTCACCCGGCGAACCTATCGCCGCACGCGGCATCGGGCCGGGTGCGAGGGGCGGCGGAGGCACCGCCCGGCTACGGTCGCGCGGTGCGGGTCGGGACGCTCAACCTCGCCTCCGGCCGCGACGCCCGGGGCCGGTCGCTGGACCCCGCGGCGCTGCGCGCAGCCCTCGCCGACGTCGACGTCGACGTGCTCGCCGTGCAGGAGGTCGACGTCGGCCAGCCCCGGTCGCGGCACACCGACCAGCCCACCGAGGTCGCCACCGCCCTGGGGGCGGTCGACTGGCGGTTCGCCGCGACGGTCGCCGGCACGCCGGACCCGTTCCGCAGCTGGCGGCCGGCCGCCCCGGGGATGCGCGGGCCGCAGCAGCCCCCGGCCGGCCCGCAGTACGGCATCGCGCTGTTCAGCCGGCTGCCGGTGCGGCGCTGGTCGGTGCAGGCGCTGGGCGCCGGCCGGGCCCGGCTTCCGGTGCAGGCCCCCGACCCGCGCACCGGGCGGAACCGGCTGTGGTGGTTCCCCGACGAGCCGCGGCTGGCGGTCGCCGCCGAGCTCGACGGGTGCACGGTGATCGGCACCCACCTGTCCTTCGCCCCGCACACCGCGGTGGGGCAGCTGGTGCGGCTGCGCCGCTGGGCGGCCACGCTGCCCGGCCCGGTGGTGCTGGCCGGTGACCTGAACCTGGTCGGTCCGCTGCCGGCGCGGGTCTGGGGCGGACGGCGGCTGGTCACCGGGCCGACCTACCCGGCCCCGGCGCCCCGGGTGCAGTTCGACCACCTGCTCGGGGACGCCGGCGCGCGGGCCGACGACCCGCAGGTGCGTCAGCTGGTCTTCGGCGACCACCGGCTGGTCACCGCCACGATCACCCGGCGGTGACCACCCGCGCCCGCACCCGGGGTGCGCCGGTGGGCGGGAGCCGCCGGTCCAGCAGGCCGACCACCAGCAGGAACGCCACCGCCAGCGCGACGACGACGCCGAGGTTGCGCAGCGCGGTGCCGTAGCCCAGCGCCTGCGCGTCGAGGAAGCCGTAGGGGTACCAGCCGGTCACCGCCCCGTGCGAGAGCGTGTAGGCGATCCAGGCCAGCGGCCAGCCCAGCGCGGCGGCGATCGCGGCGCCGCTGACCCGCGGGCGGGGACCGAACACCAGCCAGCCGACGACGGCGACCACCGGGACGACGTAGTGCGTGGCGGCGTTGGTCCACCAGCCCAGGCCCTGCGGGTGCGTCGTCGGGACCAGGACGGCGGCGAACACCAGGCCGGTCACCGAGATGCCGAGCAGCGCGTCCAGCCGCACCACCCGCCAGATCCGGCCGTCCTGCCCGGGGTCGCGGACCAGGGGCAGCGCGGCGGCCAGCACCAGCAGGTTGGACTGGATGGTGAACCAGCCCAGGAAGCGGACCACCCGGGCGAGCACCCCGGCGTCGCTGCCGCTGTCGAGCAGCGCGCGGACCAACTCGGTGCCGACCGAGGCGGCCACCAGGACGGCCAGGACGCCCCACCAGACGCGGGCGGCCGGGGTCCGGGAGCTGGGCGCGGCGTGGGTCACCCGGTCAACGTCGGCCGGACGGCGCCGAACTCCAGCCGGGCGGCTCAGCCGAGCAGCGGCAGGAGCACCGGCAGCGAGGCGGCCAGGCCCGGGTGCAGCAGCACGTCGGGCAGCGCCGCGACGCGGAACCAGCCGACGCCCGCGCTCTCGTCGCTGAGCACCAGGTCCGCGGCGTCGAGCGGGCCGGCCGGTGCGGCGAGCACCGTGGTGTAGCGCCAGCCGCCGTGGTCGTCGACCGACTCCGCGCCGAGCACCAGGTCCGCCCGGCGCAGCCCCAGCTCCTCCCCCGCCTCCCGCAGCGCGCCGTCGGCCGCGGACTCGGCGGGGTGCAGCGCGCCGCCGGGGGTGCCCCAGGTGCCGCCGTGGTGCGACCAGCCGACGCGCAGCTGCAGCAGCACCTCGACGCCGTCGGCGCCGTCCCGGTGCACCAGCAGGCCGGCGGCCCCGGCCAGCCCCCAGTGCCGGTGCCCGAGCGCGCAGGTGGTCCAGCCGTCGGTCGGGGAGCGCACCGCCGTCCTCTCGTCGTCGTGGTCCGGCCCGCCAGTCTGCCGCGCCGACGCGGGGGTTGCCGCCCGGTCGCCCGGGGAACTGGCGGGGCACGACCTGATCGAGCTGAGGAGAGTCATGGCCAGCGGAGTGGCGAGCGTCTGGGTGCCGGTCGACGACATGGACCGGGCCCGGGCGTTCTACCGGGACACCCTCGGGCTGAGCGAGGGCAAGACCACCGACGACTGGAGCGAGTTCGACGCCAACGGCCTGATGATCGGGCTCAACGCCCGCGAGGGGACGGCCCACTCGCACGGCGGCGCCGTGATCACCTTCCAGCCCGACGGCGACCTGGACGCCGAGGTGGCCGCGCTGCAGGACAAGGGAGTGGAGTTCAGCGGCGGGATCAGCGAGCACCCGTGGGGCCGGCTCGCCCCGTTCAAGGACTCCGAGGGCAACGACCTGCAGTTCTACGCACCGCCGTCGTCCTGACGTCGTCCTGACGTCGTCCTGACACCGCCCCTGCGCCGGGCCCGGGCCGGGTCCGGCGCAGGATGGGCGGCATGGAGACCGTGCAGCTGCGCCGCTACCAGCTCGAGCCCGGCCGGATGGCCGACTTCCTGGCCTGGTTCCCCACCCTGACCCCGGTGCGGGAGCAGTACGGGTTCCGGCTGCTGTTCGCCCTCGCCGACGACGAGCACGAGACCTTCACCTGGGCGGTGGCGCACGACGGGGACGCCGAGGAGTTCCGCCGGGTCGAGGCCGAGTACAACGCCTCCCCCGAGCGGGCCCGGGTGTTCGAGACCTTCCCGGCGTGCATCGCCACGATGGAGATCGGCTTCGCCACCCCCGTGGTCTGACCCCCTCGGGGGCGAAGATGGCCATGTCCGCCCCTCCGGAGAGTGGCGGACATGGCCATCTTCGCGGGGAAGGGGTCAGTGACCCCCGCCCGCGCAGCAGACGTGCGGGTTCTCGACCTCGAACGGGGTGAACACCCCGCCGGCGGCCCGCTCGACCAGCAGCGTCATCCGCCCACCGGTCAGCTGCGGCCGGAGGAAGCCGTTCGGGCCGGCGTCGACGACGTCGTCCGGGCCGATCGTCGCGCCGACCGCCGTCACCTCCTCGATCGGGGTGGTGGCCACCAGCTCGGCCACCGCCACCCGCCCGCGGACGGCGTCGGCACCGGGGCAGCGGACCACCCGCCCGGCCACCGCGGACGGCGCCTCGGCCAGCGCCGTCCGGGCCGGGGACTCGTCGGTGCCGCCGTCCGCCGCGGCCTCCACCAGCACCGGCCCGCCGAGCTCGCGGGCGAGCGCCGCCCGCGCCCCCGCCGGGTCGGCCGGCGGACCGGAGAGCCGGATCGACACCCCGATCCGCGGGTCCGCGGCGGAGCGGTCCACATGGGTGCAGACCAGCTCCGCCGCGGCCCCGGACCCGGCCAGGGCCCGGTCGACGGCCGCCAGCAGGTGGGCGTCCGCGGGATCGCGCTCCGCGGACGCACCACCCCACCAGAGGCCGCTCATCAGATGGCGTCGACGAAGACCGGGTTCGCGTAGAACCAGAGGTCCTCCCACGGGTTGGCGTCGCCGACGACGTCCATCGGCGGGTTGCCGTCGGCGTCCAGCTGGTTGCCGTCGCTGCCGCGCAGGCGCACGTAGAACGAGCGGTCGACCTTCGTGAACGTGTGCTCGAAGGTCCACTGCGCCCGCCTGCGACCGACCTCGAAGGTCTTCACCACGCGGGTCTCCGGCGCGGTGAAGGTGTCGCGGTCGCCGGCCGGGCCGGTGACCGGGCCGCTGATCACGTCGACCTTGGCGAGCTTGGGCACGTCGCCGTTGGCGTTCGCGCCACCGGCCACCTTGACGGTGATCGTCACGGTGACGTCGCCGCCGCGGCGGACCCAGGTGCGGCCACCGAGCGTGGCGCCCTGCGCGTCACCGTGCTGCGCCGAGCGCACCCGGACGTCCAGGCCCTCGATGATCCGGCCGTGCACCGCGACGACCTTGCCGGCCTGCAGCGCCTGCATGATGCCGACGTAGGAGCGGGACTGGGCCGCCACCAGGGTGCTGCTGTACTGGCCGGGCCAGAAGTCGCCGTACTGGGTGATCGGCCGGCCGGTGTCGATCGGGTCGCCCTTGGTGCCGTGGACGTTGAAGTCCAGCGGCCCCTGGGTGCGGGTGTCGCGGAAGACCCGGTGCGAGTCCGAGGTGGCGGTGACCCACCACGGCTTGCCCTCGGCCAGCAGCGAGTCCCACATGCCGCCGACGGTGGAGGTCATCCAGTCGAAGCCGCCGAAGGTGCGGTAGGACTCCGGCGGGTACGCCATGAAGCGGGTGGGGTTGGTGCCGGCGTTGTCGTAGTAGCCGCGGCCGCTGCCGGGCCCGCCCTGCGACGTCGGGATGCCGGCGGCCTGGTGACCGGGCGCGCCCTCCATGCCGACGGCGACCTGCGGGGCGGCGTCCCGCCAGTTGCGCATCTCGTGCGGGCTGTCGATGCCCTGCCGGCTCGGGTGGTTGGCGAACATCAGCGCGATCTCGGTGCGCCGGTTGCGCACCTGGTTGTCCAGGTACTTCAGCGCCTCGATCGCGTAGGGCTCCACGTTCCCGGTGACGCCGTTGGCCGCCAGCGCGCTGCCGTCGTAGCCGGCCTCGAAGGCCTTGAGGATGTCGACGGTCGCGTTGCCCGGGGGGAGCATGACCGTGGCGTGCTCGGCGCCCGGGATGTTCCACTCCAGGCCCTGGTAGATCATCGTGCCCGCGTACTGCTTGCGGACCTTCTCGATCTCCGGCGTGATCTTGTCGATCGACAGCTTCTGGTGCGCCACGCCGCCGTGGTCGGTGATGACCATCCAGTCCAGGCCGTACTGGCGGCCCTTGATGACCTGGGTCAGCACGTCGTACTGCGCGTCGGGCGAGTACTTGGTGTGGACGTGGTGGTCGCCGGCGAGGTACTGCATCCGGCCGTTCCAGGGGTTGGTCGTCGTGCCGGCGTCCGCGGCGCGCGCCACACCCTGGCCGACACCGGCGACCCCGCCACCGACGGCGGCGGCAGCCCCCGCGACGGCGGCCGCGGTGGCCAGGAAGGCGCGGCGCGAGACCGACAGCGGGTCGCCGGCCTGCGGGTCGACCCAGGTGCCCTCGACCGCGGTCACCTCGCCGTGGTGGTGGTCGTGGTCGTGCTGTGGTGACCGTGTCCGTGGTCGTGATCGTGGCTCATCGCGTACTCCCGCATCGTCCGTGGCGCATCCGTCGCGGGGACTCTGCGGGGCACCCGCCACCAACGGGTGACACGGAGTGCCACAGCGGGTGAACAGCTCAGGACGCACGGCGACGCGCGCCGCGCCGCGCTCCGGCGGGGACGGCGGTCGGTCCGGCGGGCGGTCCGGCGGTCGGCTCAGAGGTCGAGGACCAGCCGTGGGCAGGCCGCGCGGGACACGCAGATGAACATCGTCTCGCCCGCCGCCTGCTCCTCCGGGGTGAGCAGCGAGTCCCGGTGGTCGACCTCCCCCGCCAGCACCGTGGTCTCGCACGTGCCGCAGGTGCCCTCCTGGCAGGAGGAGAGCACGGGGACCCCGGCCTCCTCGGCCACCTCGAGGATCGACCTGTCCGGGGGGACGGTCAGCGTGAGCCCGGAGGCGGTCAGCTCGACCTCGAAGGAGTCGCTGCGCACCGGCGCGCCCTGCTCCTTGGGTGCGAAACGTTCCACGTGCAACGTGCCGGGCGGCCAGCCGGCGCACTGCGCCTCGACCGCCCTCAGCAGCGGCTCGGGCCCGCAGCAGTAGACCAGCGTGCCCGGCCGCGGGTCGGCCAGGATCCGCGCGAGGTCGATCAGCCCCACCTCGTCCTGCGGGTGCAGCGTCAACCGGGGGCCGCAGGCGGCCTGCAGCGTGTCCAGGAAGGCCATCGACGTGCGGCTGCGCCCGCCGTAGTGGAACTCCCACTCGGCGCCGGACCGCTCGGCGGCGACCGCCATCGGCATGATCGGGGTGATCCCGATGCCGCCGGCGATGAAGACGTACCGGGGCGCGGGCTCCAGCGGGAAGTTGTTGCGCGGCCCGCGGACGTCGACCTCGCTGCCCTCGACGAGCCGGTCGTGCACGTACACCGAGCCCCCGCGCCCGGCGGGCTCGCGCAGCACGCCGATCTGCCACCGGGAGCGGTCTGCCGGGTCGCTGCACAGCGAGTACTGCCGCACCGCACCGTCGGGCAGGGCGAGGTCGACGTGCGCGCCCGGCGCCCAGGCGGGCAGGTCGGCGCCGGAGGGGTCGCGCAGCTCGAGGACGGCGACGCCCTCGGCGCCGACGGTGCGCCGGGTGACCCGCAGGCGCAGGTCGACCTCGTCGTGGGTGGTGTGCACGCAGGTGCCTCCGGTGACGTCGTCGTCGAACCCGTCGAGGGTGACCGCCGTCACCGCCGTCCGGGGTGCGGCTTCCACGCTGCGGAAGCTCGACGGGACGGGCGCGCAGGCCGCGCCGGGGGCGCTCCCCTACCGTGGTCGGCGTGCGCATCGCCGTCTTCACCGGCTCCCAGGCCGGCCCGCAGAGCCACCAGCGCGCCGCCGCGACGTTCGCCACCGACCTCGCCGAGGCGGGGGTCGGCATCGTCTACGGCGGCGGGCACGTCGGGCTGATGGGGGTCGTCGCCGACGCCGCGCTGGCCGCCGGCGGCGAGGTGGTCGGGGTGATCCCCCAGCACCTGGTGGACGACGAGCTGGCCCACCCGGGGCTGCCGCGGCTGGAGGTCGTGCAGACCATGCACGAGCGCAAGGCCGCGATGGCCGACCTCGCCGACGCCTTCGTGGCGCTGCCCGGCGCCGCCGGGACCCTCGAGGAGCTGTTCGAGGCCTGGACCTGGGGGATGCTCGGCCTGCACGCCAAGCCGACCGCGTTCCTCGACGTCGACGGGTTCTGGCAGCCGCAACTGGCCCAGCTGCGGCGGATGGTCGACGACGGCTACCTGGCGGCCAACCGGCTCGAGGCGCTCGGGGTCGTGCAGGACGCGGCCGGCCTGCTGGCCTTCGTCGACGAGTACGAGCACCCGGCCCGCAAGTGGACGCCCACCCCGGCCGCCTGAACGGTGCCTGACGTGGAGCACGTCGACGTCCTCGTCGTCGGCGGCGGGCCGGCCGGGGCCGCCTGCGCCGCGGCGGCCCGCCGGGCAGCGCCGGACGCCGACGTGCTCGTGGTCGACCGGGCCGACTTTCCCCGGGACAAGGTCTGCGGCGACGGGGTGGCACCGGAGGTACTGGACGTCCTCGCCACCCTCGGCCTGGACGTCGCCGCGCTCACCGACGGCTTCCCCGGGGTGCCGCGGCTGCGGCTCACCGGGCCCGGCGGGGACGTCGTGGAGCGGGCCACCCGCCGCCCGTCCGTGGTGGTGCCGCGCGCGGTGCTCGACGGCCGGCTGCTGGCCCAGGTACTCGACGGCGGGGTGCTCGGCGGCGGGGTGCGGTTCGCCCGGCACACGGTGCGCTCGGTGACCGACCGGGGCGGGCACGTGGACGTCGACGGGCGCTTCCGCGCCTCCGTGGTGGTCGGCGCCGACGGGGCGGAGTCCGTCGTCCGGCGGGCGGTGGGCGTGCCGCCGAACCGGGCCGACCGGCTGGCGGTGGCGATCCGCGGGTACGCCCCCGAGCCGCCCGGCCAGGCCGGCGTGCAGGTGGTGACCACGACCGACCAGCGCTGGCCGGCCTACGCCTGGTCGTTCCCGATCGGCGACGGCCGGGCCAACGTCGGGTACGGGGAGCTCGTCTCGGGCGGGGTCACCCGCACCGAGCTGGTCGCCGGGCTGCACCGGCTGCTGCCGGGCGTGGAGCCCGAGCAGCTGCGCGCGCACCGGCTGCCGCTGTCCACCGGGCACCCGCGCACGCCCGACGGCCGGGTGCTGCTGGCCGGCGACGCGCGCTCGCTGATCAACCCGCTGACCGGCGAGGGGATCTTCTACGCGGTGCTCTCCGGCGCGCTCGCCGGGCTCGCCGCCGCGCACGGCGACCGGGCCGGGGCGGTGCACCGGGCGATGCTGGCCCGGCGGCTGGGCGGGCACCTGCGCTCGGTCCGGGTGGCCTCGCAGCTGTCCCGCTGGCCCCGGCTGATGGACGGCGTCGTCCGGGCCGCCGCCGCGGACGGGGCGGTGTTCGACGACGTCGTCGCGCTCGGGCTGGCCGACGGGCGGCTCACCGCCCGTACCCTCGCCGCCACCGCCCGCTCGCTGCGGCGGTGACCACCGGGGGTCAGACGGCGAGGGCGACCCGGCCACGACCGGCGCGCTTGGCGGCGTACAGCGCGGCGTCGGCGGCCGCGTAGAGCTCCTCCAGCCCGGTCGCGTGCAGCGGCGCGTGCGCGACGCCCAGGCTCACCGACAGCGCCAGCAGCGAGCCGTCGGGCAGCCGCACCGGGGAGGCGCGGACGGCGTCGAGCACCTCGGTGGCCCGGCGGGCGGCGACGTCGGGCGGGCAGTCGGGCAGCAGCACCGCCAGCTCGTCCCCGCCCATCCGGCTGAGCACGGCGTCCCCGGCGCGGACCACGCCGCGCAGCACCCCGGCCACGTGCACCAGCGCGTCGTCGCCGACCGGGTGACCGTGCTGGTCGTTGATCGCCTTGAACGAGTCGACGTCGACCAGCACCAGGGCAGTGCCGTGCGGGTGCAGCGGGGCGGCCAGGGCGCTGGCCAGCGCCGCGTCGAGCACCCGGCGGTTCACCAGACCGGTGAGCGAGTCGGTGCTCGCCTGCCGGTGCAGCGCGGCGACCAGGCGCTCCTGGACGTCGCCGGCGCGCACCAGCATCAGCGAGATGGTCACCAGCACGCTGCCGAAGAAGATCAGGTCGGTCAGCGCCGGCTCGGCCGGCACGAGCAGCAGCAGGACGGCGGCGTCCAGCAGCACGGCGGCGGCGGTGACCACCGCGACCGCGCCCCGGCGCAGGTGCGCGGCGACCCAGAGCACCGGGAAGGAGAGGAACGCCTGGCCGGCCGCCGACGGGTCGCGGGTGATCACGTTCATCGCGCACACCAGCACCACGCCGACCAGCCCGAGCCCGGCGAAGACCCCGTGGCGGTCCAGCCACTCGGCGGGCACCAGCAGCACCACCACCCCGACGGCGACCAGCAGCGCGACCGTGCCCCAGGAGGCGGCGCGGGTGGTGGCGCTGACCGAGTTGGGGCCGAAGGTGGTGAAGGCGGACATGACGACGGCGCAGACGGCGATGATCGGCAGCACCGTGCGTGCTGCGGCCCGCGGGTCACGGGCTCTCATCGACGTCGGCGGGTGCACACCTGGTCAACGACAGCCAGGAAGATCGACTGTCCCGATCGCACCCCGCCCGCCCCCAAGGGGTGAGGTCTCAGGCGCGCTGGCTGAACTTCTCGGCGAGCTTCGTCCGGCCGGCCACGATGATCACGTCGTCGGGCTCCAGCACGGTGTCGGCGGTGGCGTAGGTGAAGCCCTCGCCCGGGCGCTTGACCGCCACCACCGTGACCTGGTGCCGGGTGCGCACGCCGGTGTCCCCCAGCCGCTTGCCGAGGGTGTCCGCCGGCGGCCGGGTCTTGACCATGGCGAAGTCGTCCTCGAACTGGATGTAGTCCAGCACCATGCCGCGGACCAGGTGCGCGACCCGGCGGCCCATGTCGTGCTCGGGGTAGACCACGTGCGGGACGCCGAGCTGGCGGAGGATCCGGCCGTGCGGCTCACTGAGCGCCTTGGCCCACAGGTCCTCGATGCCGAAGCTGAGCAGCAGCGAGGTGGTGAGGATGCTCGCCTCGACGTCGGTGCCGATGCCGACGACGGCCAGGTCGAAGTCGGGCACGGACAACTGCCGCAGCGCCTCCTCCTTGGTGGAGTCGGCCCGCACCACCTGGGTGAGCCGGCCGTTGAGCTCCTGCACGATGTCGGGGTCGGCGTCGATGCCGAGCACCTCGGTGCCGGCCTCCATCAGCTCGAGCGCCAGGGCCGAGCCGAACCGCCCCAGCCCGATGACGACGACCGCGTTGGACGGGGACCGCCGGCCGCCGGAGCGGCGGGGGTGCAGCCAGTCAGCCAATGACGGGTCGCTCCTTCGGTAGTTCGTAGGCCTGGGTGCGCTGCCGCAACGCCAGCGCCGAGGCCAGGGTGATCGGACCGAGCCGGCCGATGAACATCAGCGCCACCAGCAGCAGCTGGCCGAACCCGGGCAGGTCGGCGGTGATGCCGGTGGACAGTCCCACGGTGGAGAACGCCGAGACCACCTCGAACAGCACCCGGTCGAGGGTGAAGGGGGTGGCGACCAGCAGCGCCAGCACCGGCAGCCCCACCGCCATGACCGACAACAGCACCACGGTGATCGCCTGCCGCTGCACCGAGCGGGGCAGCCGCTTGCCCAGCACGTTCACCGCCCCCTCGCCGCGGATCTCGGTGAGCACGATGAAGACCAGCACGAAGAACGTGGTCACCTTGATCCCGCCGGCGGTACCGGCGGGCCCACCGCCGATGAACATCAGCACGTCGGTGACCAGCCAGCTGGCCGGCTCCATGGCGGCGACGTCGACGACGTTGAACCCCGCGGTGCGCGGCATGACCGCGGTGGTGAACCCGGCCAGCAGCTTGCCGGGCACCGACAGCAGGCCGAGCGTCGCCGGGTTGCGCCACTCCAGCGCGGTGAGCAGGACGGTGCCGACGGCGAGCAGCACCCCGGTGCCCAGCAGCACCAGCCGGGTGTTCATCACCCACTTCCGCGGCACCAGCAGGTCCCGCCGCAGCTGCATGAGCACCGGGAAGCCGAGCCCGCCGGCGATGACCGCGACGTTGATCGGCAGGCAGATCCACGGGTCGGTGGCGAACGGGATGAGGTTGGCGGTGAACAGCGCGAAGCCGGCGTTGTTGAAGGCCGAGACCGCGTGGAAGACGCCGTTCCACAGCGCCTCGGGGAGGCTCTGGTCGTAGCCGAGGGCGAACCGCGCCGTCAGCAGCAGGGCGATGACGGCCTCGAACCGCAGGCTGATCGTGGCCACCCCGACGACCACCCGGCGGATGTCGCCGACGTCGACGCTCTTGGTCTCCGCCGCGGCGTTGAGCCGGGCGCGGAGCCCGAGCCGGCGGGCGAGCACCAGGCCGAGCACCGAGGCGAGGGTCATGATCCCGAACCCGCCGACCTGGATCAGCGCGAGGATCACCGCCTCGCCGAAGCCGGTCCAGTAGGTGGGGGTGTCGACGACGACCAGCCCGGTCACGCAGACCGAGGAGGTGGCGGTGAACAGCGCCGTCAGCAGCGACGGGCTGCCCTCGGGCACGCTGGCGATCGGCAGCCAGAGCAGCAGCGTGCCGACCGAGACCGCCAGCGCGAACGCGGCGACGACGACCTGGGCGGGGTGCCGCAGGTGCGGCCAGCGGCGCCAGCGGGTGGGCAGTTCGCCCTCGGCCCGCCGACGGCGGGCAGCACGGCCGGGGCGCCGCGTCGGGCGGCTCGTCGACGCGGGCACGGCGAGACCCTAGGCGACGGCGAGCTGGGCGATGCCCCGGCCGGCGGGCGCCTCCCCGCCCCGCCTCACCAGGAGGTCCGGGCGTCGGTCACCACGGAGCAGCCCGACGAGCCGATCGGCGCCACCAGGAAGCCCAGCCGCTCCAGGCACTCGGCGACCGCGGCGTTCATCGTCTGCTGCACCGCGGTGACCGGGCCGGCGCCGCGCACCTGGTCCCGGCTCATCCGGTCGTGCTGGTGCCAGCTGACCAGGACGCCGGCGCACGCGGGCTCCGGGGTGAGGCACACCCCACCGGCCGTGCCGCTGCCCGCGCAGTCGTGCACCGGGAGACCGGCCTCGACGAGCGCCGCGGCCACCTCGACCACCAGCGTGACCGTCGGGTCGTCGTCGTCGAGCCACGCGTCCCAGTGCTCGGGCAGCCGGTCGAGCTGATCACCCAGCTCGGTCAGCCAGGCCTGCTCGTCCGGGGTCTGCCGCTGCGTCACCCCGCCGTCCGGGCGCCGGACGCCGTGCACCGCCTGCGCCGAGGCATCCACCGCCCCGGTGAGGCCGGCCCAGTCCGCGTCGACCCGGTCGGAGAAGGGACCGGCGACCACCCGGTGGTCGTCCGGGGCCACCAGCCACCAGGCCGGCGCCGACCCACCGGCGGCGGACCGGCCGGCCGGGCGGGACTGCGGCATGGTCGCGACGCTGCCGGAGGCACCCTCCCGGGCGTGCTCGGTGGCCACCCCACCGGGACCTGCCCGGTGGGGAGCCACCGGGACCGGACCGGTCGTGCCCGGAACGGCCGTGCTCGTGACGGCCGCCTGCTGCCGGGCGCCCTGCACCCGGTTGCGCTCGAACTCGTACCGCGCCGTGGAGCGCACACCGAGGGCGATCACCAGGCCGGCGAGGAGGAGGAACCCGAGCCCCGAGACGGTCGGCCAGAAGAGCATCACGCGTCACCCGTCCGAACGGGCGCGAGCAGCTCGGGGCACGCCAGCTGGCCGTCGTCCGTGGCGGGGCGGGTACGTGATGACGCGGGCATGGGCACGCGACTCTCCTCGGGTGTCCGTCGCGGCGGGAAGTACCGCGGACAGCCGGAAACGTAGGTCCCTCCCGGGTGTGATGCGGACCTCCAGGACGGACCCCCGCCACCGCCGTCACCCGATCGTTGCCTGAGCCCTCCCGGCGGCCGGTGACCGTCCTGCCGGGTGACCACCTGTCGACTCGACGACCCCGGCGACCTGGGCTTTTGCCCGGAATCCGGTCGGTGAGCGCCCAGCGCGGTCGATGACCTCCGGCACCCCCGGGCGGATCGGCGTGGCGGACGAGGGCGCCGGCCGGGAGGGCGCGAGGAACTCGGGGCTCGCGGTCCGGCTCCGCGAGTGAGGACGGCGCTCCGGGTGACCGGGCCGGCGCAGGGCCCTCCGTACCTGGGCCGGACGGGGCGACCGGCAGGGTGGACGGACCCGGCGAACGGGCGGCTGAGCGGAGGGCGTGGGATTCGAACCCACGAAGAGGGGTTACCTCTTAGCGGTTTTCAAGACCGCCGCCATCGGCCACTAGGCGAGCCCTCCTCCGAGACCCCGGTCCGCGGTGGAGCTCACGGGCCAGGGGGTCGGCGGTGTCGACGGTAGCAACGCGGGCCACCGTGGCCGCGGACCCGACCGCCGGCCGCGCCCTGCGCCGTCGCGGGCGGGTCACGGCTCGGCCGGCAGCGGCCGCGCCGGCCACTCCAGCAGGCGGGCGCCGAGCACCGCCGCCTGCAGCGAGAAGCGCTGGTCGGGGCGGTTGACGTGGTGCCCGGTCAGCTGGGCCACCCGGGTCAGCCGGTAGGTGACCGTGCGGACCGAGACGTGCAGCCGGCGGGCCGCCTCGGTGGCGACCTCGCCGGCGGCGAAGTAGGCGCGCAGCGTCTCCAGCAGCGCCGCCGGCCCGCCGCGGACCTGCGTCAGCGGACCCAGCACGTCGCGGACCAGGTCGGCGATCGCGGCCTGGTCCCGGCCGAGCACCCGGTACACCAGCAGGTCACCGGCGTGGACGACGTCGTCGTCCAACTCGAGCCGGTCGGCGACGGTCAGGCTCTCCCGGCACTCCTCGTAGGACCGGGCCACCCCGTAGGCCCCGGGGAAGGCGCGGCCGGCGGCCACCCGCCAGCGTCCGGGGATCCGCAGCCGCTGCAGGTCGTCCCACAGCAGCCCGCCGATGTCCCGCCCGCGCGCCGCGGCGCCGGCGGACGCCCGGGAACCGGGCACCAGCGCGACCACCCGGCCGTCCTTGGCGGCGACCAGCACCTCGCGGTCGCCGAACCGGTCGACCACGGCACGCTCCAGCACGGTGGCGGCGCGGGCGACGTCGCCGTCGGTGCCCCGCGGGGCGATCAGCGCCACGTGGTGCGGCTTGCCGAGGTCGATGCCGAACAGCGCGGCGCGTTCCACCAGGGTCGAGACGTCGGCATCACCGCGCAGCAGGTCGTCGACGAACTCCGCACGCAGCGTCTCCTCCCGGCGGATCATGTCCCGCCGCTCGGACTGGTGCCCGTCGACCAGCACCCCGGTGGCCTCGGCGAGCGCGCGCAGCACCGCCTCGGCAGCGCCGCGCACCACCTCCGCATCCGCGGAGCGCACCACGAGGGGCAGCTGACGCCACAGCCGCCAGGCCGCGGACAGGTACAGGTCGACGGCGGGGCGCGCCCCGACCCCCTGCGCCGCGGCCCGCCGGCCCAGCTCGCGGACGGCGCCCAGCTCCCGGGGGCCGGGACGCCGGCCGTGGATGGCGGCGTCGGCGAGCAGGGGCAGGTACTCCCCGAGCAGTTCCGCCGGCGCGTGCGCCTCGGCTGCGGCCGAGACGCCGATCGCGGTCAGCCAGTCGTCGGCGGCCGCGCTCCCGGCGGATCGCCCGGTGGGGTGCGGGCTGCGGCTCATGGGCCCTCCTGGTCGTCGTTGCCGCCGATCGGCAAGGACGAGGGTGCCCGAGGCGGGCACCGGCGCCCCCGGCGGGTGCCCCGGCGCTGGCGGTCGGCTCAGCGACGCACCCGCCGGCGGGCCGGGTACCGGCGCCGCATCGTGCGGCCACCGGCCCCGGCGGCGCCTCGTGACGGGGCGCCCACCCGGGCCGGGGCGACGTCGACCCGGGCGGCGAGCCCGGTCAGCTCCAGCAGACGCAGCACGCACCGGCGCCCGCCGGTGCGGATGACCATTCGCGCGCCCCGAGCGCGGCAGCCCCGGTGCGCCCGGGCCAGCGCCGCCACCCCGGCGGCGCCGAGGAAGGTCACCTGCCCCAGGTCGACGACGAGCTCAGCGACGCCGGGGCGTCCGGCCTGCGACGCCAGGCAGGCGTCCAGCACGGGGGCGGTGCTGGCGTCGACCTCGCCCACGACCTCCACCACCACCCGGCCGGGCCGGGCGTCGGGGACGGCCGTGACCGACAGCAGCTGATCGGGGGCGGCTGGGGTGGACAGCACGAGGGGCTCCGGGGCGGAGGGGGACCGCACCGGTCAGCGCGCCGCCGACTGGCAGTCCACGCAGGCGGCAGCGAACGGCCGGAGCTCCAGGCGCTCGGCGGGGATCCCGGTACCGCAGTGCGCGCAACGGCCGTAGGTGCCCCCCTCGATCCGCGCCAGTGCGGCGTCGATCTCCTCGATGGTCTCCAGCAGGCTGGTGGCGCGGCCGAGGGCGACCGGATCCGGCACCGAGGTGGCGATGTCGGACAGGACCAGCTCGCGCTGCCGCACCGCGTCGGCGCGCTGCTCCTCGAGCAGCACCCGGAAGGGCTCCCAGCTCGACCCGGGGCCTGCAGCGGTGCTGGTGGACTCGGTGTTGGTGGACGTGGTCTTGGTGGGGACGGACATGGTGATCTCCTCCGACGAGCAGAAGGCGCGCCCACCGAGAGGGGGACGCGCCTGGGGACGTGAGCTGGACGACCGTGAGGTCAGCGCACGCCTGGCGGCGCCCGGTCTCGGTCCGGTCGCCCGAGGTGGACGCCCCGCAGGCGACCGGCACCCGGGACGGGCGCCGCGCCGGCGCCCACCGGCGAGAGCCCGGACGACGTGCTGCGGGAACCGGCGGCCGCCCCGGCGACGAGGTCGGACGCGAGCAGGACCCGTACGTCCACCCCGTCCACCCCGATCCCCGACACGACGTCGACCTGGCCCCGACCATGCCCGACGATCCCGCCGCCCGACAGGGCTGCGCCCGGTCAACCCGGACAGCGCCACCTTGCCGACCACCGGCAATCGACCCGGGCGCGAGCCGGTGTGAGCAGGCCATCCCGGCCGCGAGCACGTCCCGGGCACGGGGCCGCCGGACGGTCGACGAGCGGCTCCGCGACAGCGCCCCGCGCGCCGCCATCCGGCACTCCGATCGGGTGACGCGCGGCCCGTCGGCCCCGCAGCGACCCCTTCCGGCCTACCATGTCGGTGATCACCTCCACCTCGACCCGGCCGGGTACGCGGCGCCGCCGCCGTGCCCACCTCGCTGTTCCGCTGGCACGTCGCGGAGCGCAGTGCCGGGAGGGAGGGCCCGGACCTGCGCCGGGCATGTCCGGAGGGCGCGCGTTGTTGTCCAGGCTGAGGTCCGCGACACCGCGTCGACCTCCCCCTGGCTCTCGTCCCCCACCGAAGGACAACCCCCTGTCTGCCACCGCCCCCGAGCAGTCCCCCGCCCGCCGACGCGAGCGCTCCTCCGGCCGTGAGGCCGCCGCGCGCGAGGCCGACCGCAAGGCCGCCCGCGACGAGAAGACCGCCCAGCAGATCTGGGTGGACGGCGCCGCCCCCGAGCTGCCCAGCCGCACCGTGCGACCCGAGTCGGTCGTGTTCCACCTGGGCCCCACCAACTCCGGCAAGACCTACGAGTCGCTGCAGGCGCTGGCCGCCAACGGCTCCGGCGTCTACGCCGCCCCGCTGCGCCAGCTGGCGCACGAGGCCTACGCCAAGCTCTCCGCCCAGCTGCCCGCGGGCACCGTCGGGCTCTCCACCGGCGAGGAGGAGATCGACCCCTTCGCGCCGATCGTCTGCTGCACCGTCGAGAAGGCCCCGATGCGCGGCCAGCTGCTGGTGCTCGACGAGTCGCACTGGGTCGCCGACCCCGACCGCGGCCACCACTGGGCCCGGCTGCTGCTGACCGGTGAGTTCCGCGAGATGCACCTGATCTCCGCCGCCGAGGCCTACCTGCTGCTCAAGCCCCTCGTCGCCGACGCGCAGTCGATCGAGGTCGTCAACCACAAGCGGCTGTCCCGGCTCGACGTGCTGCACGCCCCGGTCAAGCCGGCCACCGTGCGCCCGCAGACGCTGGTGGTCGCCTTCTCCCGCAAGACGGTCTACGCCGTCGCCGCCGAGCTCGACCAGCACCGGCCGGGCAAGGTCGGCGTCCTCTACGGCGCGCTGCCCCCGGCCACCCGCCGCGAGGTGATCGAGAAGTTCACCGACGGCGAGTTCGACGTGCTGGTCACCACCGACGTCATCGGCCACGGCATCAACGTGCCGGCGACGACCGTGCTGTTCGCCGAGACCAGCAAGTACGACGGCATCGAGGTGCGCCCGCTGCGCAGCTGGGAGGCCGCGCAGATCGCCGGCCGCGCGGGCCGCTACGGGCTCACCGGGCACGGCAGCGTCGGCGTCCTCACCGGGATCGCCGGGCTCAAGCCGGTGCCCGCGCTGGTCGCCAAGGGCGCCTCCGTCGCCCGCGGCGACGAGATGAGCGACCTGCCCAAGCGGGCGCCCCGGCTGCGGCCGGAGCTGGAGGACCTCGGCGCCTTCGAGGCCGTCGACCTGCCCGAGGCGCTCACTCGCTGGATGTCCTGGGCCCGCCGCGCCACCCGCGACACCGGCATGACCGCCGACGACGTCACCCCGCTCATCCTGCGGGTGCACGCCCTGCTGCCGCTGCTGCGCGGCCCGCTCGGTGCCGCCGGCGACCTGCAGACGGTGTGGCGGCTGGTCAACCTGGCCATCGACTACAACCCGCCCCGGCGGATCCGCTGGCTCACCCTGGCCCGGGCGGCGCTGCGGCAGTCCGTCGGGCTGCCGGTGGCCGCCGAGACGGTGCTGCCCGACGTGCCGCGCGGCGGGTCGGTGGAGGACTTCGAGCAGGCCGCCGCCGCGGCCCGGGACGCGCAGACGCTGCTCCGCCAGTTCCCCGACGTCGCCGGGCTGAGCAGCGAGGACGCCGCCTGGGTCGAGGAGGAGTGCGCGGAGAGCATCAGCGAGCTGCTGCCCGACGCCATCTCCATCGGCCGCTCCGGGAAGTGCGCGGAGTGCGGCACGGCGATCGCCCCGTGGTTCAGCACCTGCCGGCCGTGCAGCTCGCGGCCCGCGGGCCGCGGACCCGACGGTGGCCGCGCCCGCGACGGGGGCCGCGACGGCCGCCGTCCCGGCTCGCGCTCGGGCTCCCGGCAGGGCCGCCGGCCCACCCGCTCCGGCCGGGGCTGACCCGCCCGCTGCCCACGCCCTCCCGCGCCACCGCAGGAAGGGCCTGGGCAGCGGGCCGGACGACGGGCCCGGTGCCTACCGGCGGCCGGCGGCCACGGTCTGGGCCGCGTCGCGCACCTCGCCGACGAGCTCCTCCAGCACGTCCTCCAGCGCCACGACCCCGGCCGCCCGGCCGCCGCCGTCGCGCACCACCGCGAGGTGCGCGCCCTCACGCTGCATCGTCGCCAGCACCTCGCGCAGGCCCTGCCCGGTGGTCGCGACCGCCAGCCGCCGGATGCGCGCCGGGTCGACCGGGGCGTCCCGCTCCGCGGCCGGGGTGGCGAGGAAGTCCTTCAGGTGCAGGTAGCCCACCAGGTCGCCGTCGTCGCCCACCACCGGGAAGCGTGAGTAGCCGGTGGTCGCGCAGACCTGCTCGAGCTCGCCGACGGTGATCCCCGGCGGCACCGTGACCAGGTCCGCCGTCGGGATGGCGACGTCGGCGGTGCGCTGCTCGTCGAACTGCAGCGCCCCGGTGAGCAGCTGGTGCTCCCGCTCGTCGAGCAGCCCCTCCCGGTGCGACTCCCCGATCAGGCCGGTCACCTGGTCCCGCGTGAACGTGGAGCTGACCTCGTCCTGCGGGGTCACCTTCAGCGCGCGCAGCACCAGGTTGGCCACCTTGTTGAGCAGCCAGATCAGCGGGTGCAGCGCACGGACGACCCAGTAGAGCGGCGGGCCGAGCAGCAGCGCCGCCCGCTCCGGCCCGGCGAGGGAGATGTTCTTCGGCACCATCTCGCCCAGCACCATGTGCAGGAAGACGACGACGGCCAGCGCGAGGGCGAACGCGATCGGGTGCACCAGCGCCTCCGGCACGCCGGCGGCGGCGAACGGCCCCTCCAGCAGGTGCGCCACCGCGGGCTCGCCCACGGCGCCCAGCCCCAGCGAGCAGACCGTGATGCCCAGCTGCGCCCCGGCCATCATCAGCGAGACGTTCTCGATGGCCCGCAGCGTGGTCCGGGCGCCGCGCGCCCCCTCGGCCACCCGCGGCTCGATCTGGGTGCGGCGGGCGGAGACCAGCGCGAACTCGGCGCCGACGAAGAAGGCGTTGCCGGCCAGCAGCGCCACCGCCAGCAGGATGGCCACGGTGTCGCTCATCGGTCGGCCCCTTCCGCGGGCTGCTGTGCCGAGGCCGCGGTCGCGCCCCCGGTGCGCCGGAGCCGGACCCGGTCGACGCGGTGCCCGTCCAACCGGGTCACCGACACCTCCACCTCGGTGGGGACCGGGACGCCGTCGGCGTCCGGGCGGGTGACGTCCCGGGCCGGCAGGACGATGCGGTCCCCCACCTGCGGCAGCTTGCCCAGCCGCTCGGTGAGCAGGCCGCCGAGGGTCTCGGTCCCCTCCCCGTCGGGCAGCTCCAGCCCCACGGCGTCCCCGGCCTCGTCGGGGCGGAGCAGGCCGGAGAGCACCCACGACCCGTCCGGCGCCTGGCGCTGCCGGTGCACGGGCGCGTCCTGCTCGTCGTCGATCTCGCCGACGATCTCCTCGATCAGGTCCTCCAGGGTCACGATGCCGGCGGTGCCGCCGTACTCGTCGACCACCACCGCCAGCTGCAGCCCGGGTCCCCGCAGCGTCTCCAGCAGCGGGTCGAGTTCCACCGTCTCCGGCACGGCGCGGACCTGCACCATCACCTCACCGACCGTGCGGGTCGCCCGCTGCGCCGGCGGCACGCCCATCGCGTGCTTGAAGTGCACGACCCCGATGACGTCGTCGACGCTCTCCCCCTCCACGGGGAACCGCGCGTGTCCGGTCTCCGCGGCCAGCGCCAGCAGGTCGGCGACCGGCTGGTCGGCGCGGAGGAACCGGACGCGGGGGCGCGGGGTCATCACGTCGGCGGCGGTCCGGTCGCCGAACTCGATGGACCGGGCGATCAACTCGGCCGTGCCGGCGTCCAGCGTGCCGGCCGCCCGCGACCGGTCGACCAGCGAGGCCAGCTCCTGCGGCGCGCGCGCCGAGGCGAGCTCCTCGGTGGGGGTGATGCCCATCAGGTGCAGCAGCCGGTTGGCCGACCCGTTGAGGAAGGCGATCAGCGGGCGGGCCGCCGCGGTGAAGGCGCGCTGCGGCCCGGCCACGAACTTCCCGACCCGGGTGGGCTCGGCGATCGCCCAGTTCTTCGGCACCAGCTCGCCGAAGACCATCTGCACGCCGGTCGCCACCGCGAGCGCGAGGCCGACGGAGATCGCCGTGACCGCGCCGTCGCCGAGGCCGGTGAGCCCCAGCGGGCCACGCAGCAGCGTGGCCAGGGACGGCTCGGCGATGAAGCCGACGACGAGACTGGTCACGGTGATGCCCAGCTGCGCGCCGGAGAGCTGGGTGGACAGCGACCGCATCGCCTTCACGACGCCGGCCGCCCGGCCGTCGCCGGCCGCCGCCTCCCGCTCCAGCGTGGCCCGGTCGGCTGCGATGAGCGAGAACTCGGCCGCGACGAAGACCGCGTTCGCGGCGACGAGCAGGACGGCCGCCAGGAGCAGCAACCACTCGATCACCGGCGATGGCCCCCGGGTACGTCGCGCCAGTCCGCCTGGCAGCGCGTGTCCACTGTGTTCCCCTGTCCATCGACGGTCGTCCGGGTGCGCACATGCACAGGCTGCACTGCTCCCGGGCCCAACGCCCGAGCGGACCGGCTGGTTCCACGGTAGGACGGAGGGCACCCGCCCTCCACACGCCGCGGTGCACTGCCGACGGGGGACGCACCGCCGACCTACGGAGCCGCCTGGATGACCCGACAGACGCCCCCCGAGCCGGCCCCACCCGGGCCGGCCGCCTGGTTCCTCACCGCCGCCGAGCGCGGCAACGACGCCACCCGCCTGCTGCCGTGGACCGAGGGCAACGTGGTGCGGCCGCTCGTCGACGGCCGCAGCTACCTCGCCGCCCTCGCCGAGGCGCTGGCGGGCGCGGGTCGCGGTGACCTGGTGTACCTGGTCGGCTGGCGGGGGGACACCGACGAGCTGCTCACCGACGACGGCCCGACGGTGGGCAAGGCGCTCTCGGACGCGGTCCGTCGTGGCGCCCTGGTCAAGGGGCTGATCTGGCGGTCGCACCTGGAGGCGATGGCGTTCTCCGCCGAGCAGAACCGGGACCTGTCCCGCGACGTCAACGAGACCGGCGGGGAGGTGCTGCTCGACCAGCGGGTCCGGCCGCTGGGCAGCCACCACCAGAAGTTCGTCGTCGTGCGGCACCGCGACCGCCCGGCCGAGGACGTCGCCTTCGCCGGCGGCATCGACGTGGCGCACAGCCGGCGGGACGGCGGGGCGCACGAGGGCGACCCGCAGCGCCGGCCCTTCGCCGAGGCCTACGGCGACACCCCGGCGTGGCACGACGTCCAGGTCGAGCTCCGGGGGCCGGTGGTCCGGGAGGTCGAGGCGGTGTTCCGGGAGCGCTGGCAGGACCCCGCCGAGCTGTCCCGGATGCCCTGGCACGTGCTGCCCGACCTGCTCCGCGGGCAGGACCGGGCGCCGTCCTCGCTGCCCGAGGCCCGGCCGGCCGCGCCGGGCGAGGGGTCGTGCGCGGTGCAGCTGCTGCGCACCTACCCCAACCGCTGGCCCGGGTACCCGTTCGCCCCGGACGGCGAGCGCAGCACCGCCCGCGGCTACGCCAAGGCGCTGTCCCGGGCCGAGCGCCTGGTCTACGTGGAGGACCAGTACCTGTGGTCGACCGACGTCGCCCGGGTGTTCGCCGAGGCGCTGCGCGCGCGGCCGCGACTGCACCTGGTCGTCGTCGTCCCCCGGCACCCGGACAAGGACAGCCCGCTCAGCATCCTGCCGGCGACCCTCGGGCACACCCGGGCCCTGGACATGGTGCGGGCCGCCGGTGGGGACCGGGTGCAGGTCCTCGACGTGGAGAACCCGCGGGGCATGCCGGTGTACGTGCACGCCAAGGTCTGCGTCGTCGACGACGTGTGGGCCACCGTCGGCAGCGACAACTTCAACCGCCGGTCCTGGACGCACGACTCGGAGCTGACCGCCGCGGTCCTCGACGCCGACCGCGACCCCCGCGAACCGACCGACCCGGGCGGGCACGGCGACGGCGCCCGCCGCTTCGCCCGTGAGCTCAGGCTGCGGCTGATGCGCGAGCACCTGGACCGGGCCGACGGCGACGACGGCGACCTGCTCGACCCGGACGAGGCCGTCGCGGTGGTCCGCCGCAGCGCCGCCGCCCTGGAGGCCTGGCACGCCGGCGGGCGCCGCGGGCCCCGCCCGCCCGGCCGGCTGCGCGCGCACGTCGTCGAGCGCCCAGCCCTGTGGAAGCGGCTGCTGGCCGCCCCCATCTACCGCTACGCCATCGACCCCGACGGCCGCCCGCCCCGGCTGAAGCTGCGCCGCAGCATGTGAGGGGTCACGACGTCGCGGCGCCCGCCTCCTCGGTCACCGGGGTGCCGACGACCCCGTGCAGGTGGCAGGCGGCGAGCTGACCGGGCACGCCGGCCGGCTGCAGGGCCGGGTCGACGTCGTCGCAGGGCTCGAAGACGTACGGGCAGCGGGTGCGGAACCGGCAGCCGCTGGGCACCGCCGCCGGGGACGGGACGTCGCCGTGCAGCACGATCCGCTCCCGGGTGCGCTCCACCGACGGGTGCGGCACCGGGACCGCGGACAGCAGCGCCTGCGTGTACGGCATCTGCGGCTCGCTGCCCACCGCCGCGGCCGGCCCGACCTCCACGATCCGCCCCAGGTACATGACCGCGATCCGGTCCGAGATGTGCCGGACGGCGGACAGGTCGTGCGAGATGAACAGCAGCGTGAGGCCCAGCCGGCGCTGCAGCCCGCGCAGCAGGTTGAGCACCTGGGCCTGCACGCTCACGTCGAGGGAGGCGATCGCCTCGTCGCAGACCAGGAAGTCCGGCTCTCCGGCCAGCGCCCGGGCGATCCCCACCCGCTGCCGCTGACCGCCGGAGAACTCGTGCGGGTACCGGCCGGCCACCGCCGGGTCCAGCCCGACCAGCTCCAGCAGCTCGCCCACCCGGGCCGCGCGCTCCCGCCGTCCGGCGTGCAGGCCGTGCACCTCCAGCGGCTCGGCGACCGTCTGCGCCACGGTGCGCCGCGGGTCGAGGGAGGCGAAGGGGTCCTGGAACACCATTCCGGCCCGCCGCCGCAGCCGGCGCAGGTCCCGGGCGTTCAGCGCGGTGACGTCGGTGCCGTCGAAGGTGACGGTGCCGCCGGTCGGCTCGACCAGCCGCAGCAGCGCGTTGCCCAGCGTCGACTTCCCGCAGCCGGACTCCCCCACCAGGCCCAGCGTCTCGCCGCGGCGGATCTCCAGGTCGATGCCGTCGACCGCGCGCACCGCCCCGGTGGTCCGGCGCAGCACCCCGGAGCGGATCGGGAAGTGCACCTGCAGGTCGCGGGCGGAGACCAGCACGTCGTCGTCGCTCATCGCGCCTCGCCCTCGGTGCACCAGGTCGCCGCCCGGTGCGGCAGCCGCTCCTCTTCGCCGAAGTGGCCACTTTGGCGAAGCTGGCCCGGGTCTCCCGCACCAAAGTGGCCACTTTGGCGAAGCTGGCTCGGGTCTCCCGGGGGGGGGGGGGGGGGGGGGGGGGGGGGGGGGGGGGGGGGGGGGGGGGGGGGGGGGGGGGGGGGGCGGGGGGGGGGGGGGGGGGGGGGCGGGGCGGTGACGCACGACTAGCGGCCG
>NZ_JBJHAQ010000032.1:0-43719 GCF_054051115.1 Modestobacter sp. SYSU DS0904
GTTACGGCGGTCATGGCGAAAGGGAAACGCCCGGTCTCATTCCGAACCCGGAAGCTAAGCCTTTCAGCGCCGATGGTACTGCCCGGGGGACCGGGTGGGAGAGTAGGACGCCGCCGGACAATCTTTCCCGAAACGGGGTCACAGCCACAGGCTGCGGCCCCGTTTCGGCATGTCCAGGGTCAGGTGAGGCAACCACGCGCCACCCGGCTGAGGACCCAGTTCTGTCACTGGGGACCGTTCCGGGCCTGGCGCACAAGGCTGTGGTGCCCGCGGCAGCGCTGCCCGGCCACCTCCTGCCCGGCGGACACCAGCCGCCGCCCGCCCCCGCGACGGCCAGCCAAGTCGTGCCGTGAACCATCACGTGACAGAAGCCGTCGGTGGCTGGGCATCGGGTCCAACGCACGACTGGCCGGCCACCTCCGTGGCCGGCCAGTCGTCCGTCGTGCTCGGTCAGGGAACGGCGCGGCGGAGTCCCGTCCACGACAGCCCAGCCAGGGCCACCGCAGCCAGCGCCGGCAGCAGCAGCGTGTAGGCGTAGACGCTCTGGGCGACCAACCAGCGGCCGACGTCCCCCCAGGCGTCGAGGCCGGTGAGCAGCACGGTGATCCCGCCCAGCAGCACGAGCGTCGCGATCGCCAGTGTCCAGAGCCCGTTAGCGCCCCAGCGCTTGTGCACGACACCGACCGCCATGCCCAGGAACGCACAGGCGAGCATCGGCAGGGCGTAGACCACCACCTGCGGCACCGGGTTGCCGACATCAATCGCGCCGGGGCCCCAGAAGCGGAGCCCCATCCACCAGCCGTCCGTCGCGCGTTCCACCGAGTTGAGTGCCGTCAGCGCCACTCCGTAGCCCAGGGCCTGGCCCGCCGCCACCAGAGTGGTGCCCAGGTAGAAGGTCCGCCGGCTGAGGCTCACGCCCATCGCGAACGGGAACATCTGCGTGACCGCCTGGATGAAGACGACCAGCACGGTGATGTACAGCGACGCGAGGCCGCCGGTCGTCCCACCACCCGGCGTCTGCGCGGCGACGTCGCCGACGCCCCAGATCGCGAGGTTGATGGCGAAGGCGATGCCGACCACCAGCCAGGGCACACCGAAGATCACGAGTGGGTGGGCGAGGTGCATGCGAGCGGCGGCGAGCACGCGGTTCATCGGGAGACCTCCTCGAGGGCGGTGTCGTGCGGCGCCTGGGGGGAGCCCTCCGCCGCGCGGCTGAGCGCCACCACCAGCTGCTGGAGCGACGTCGTCTCGACGGTGAGCCCCAGGGTGGTGGCATGCCGGCGGTCGGCTGCGGTGCCGACCTGGACCACCGCCCGGGCATGGCCGCCGAGCGACTCCGTCCGGAGCACCCGCTGCTCGGTGCCGAAGGCCGCCACCGCGGTCGCGGGGCCCGACACCGTCAGTGCGGTGCCGTGCAGCGAGTCGGCATCCGCGTCGAGCAGCACCCGCCCTCGGTCGATGAGGACGACGTGCTCGAGCAGGTCGCTGATCTCCTCGATCAGGTGCGTGGAGAGCACCACCGTCCGGGGGTGCTCGGCGTAGTCGGTCAGCAGGCGGTCGTAGAACAGCTGCCGGGCGACGGCGTCCAGGCCCAGGTACGGCTCGTCGAAGAGCGTCAACGGTGCGCGCGAGGCCAGGCCGATGACCACCCCGACCGCGGAGGTCATGCCGCGGGAGAGCTTGTTGACCGGCCGCTTGCGGGGCAGATCGAAGTCGGCGAGCAACTGCTCGGCCAGGTCGCGGTCCCAGCTCGGGTAGAGCGTCGCCGCGACGTCCACGGCGTCCCGCACGCGGAAGTGGTCGGGGTAGCGCTGCCCCTCCTTGATGAAGCACACCCGGCTCAGCACCGCGTCGTTCTCGTACGGGCGGCCGCCGAGCACCTCCACCCGGCCGGACGTCGGCACGCGGTGCCCGGTGAGCAGCTGCATGAGCGTCGTCTTGCCCGCGCCGTTGCGGCCGAGCAGCCCGGTGATGGTGTCGGCCTGGAAGTCGACCGAGACCTCGGTGAGGGCGGTGTGGCCCCGGAACCGCATGGTGACCCGGTCCAGGGTCGCGGCGGCGGTCATGGCCGATCCGTCCGTTCCCGGAGCATGGCGGCGATCTCGGGCACGCTGATCCCGACCTTCTCGGCCTCGATCAGCAACGGTGTCAGGTACTGGTCGGCGAACTCGCTGCGCCGCCGCTTCAGCAGCTGCTCGCGGGCGCCGGTGGCGACGAACATCCCCACTCCTCTTCTCTTGTGGAGGACCCCGTCCGCGACCAGCTGGTTCAGTCCCTTGGCGGCGGTGGCGGGGTTGATCCGGTGGAACGCGGCCAGCTCGTTGGACGAGGGGGCCTGGCTCTCCTCGGGGAGGGAGCCGTCGACGATCGCGTCCTCGAGCTGGGTCGCGACCTGCCGGAAGAGCGGGCCGGCGTCGTCGTTCACGTCGTCCCGGCACCAACGAGACGAGCCGGACGGCTCGTTGGTTCATTACTCATGTAAGGAACCGTAGAGCCGGTGGTGCCCGCTGTGCAAGAGCGTTGTGCTCAACGCCCCGGCGTCCTGGGTGGTGCGGTGACCCACCCCGTGGTGCCCCGGACGGCCGCGTCGAAGATCACGAACCGGAGGCGCCGATTCCGCTCCACTCCCGCATCGGATCGGCCGATGAGTGTCGTACCAACTGATCTCATCTCGGGAGCCTCTCCGGTGTCGTCGCTGACCCCCTCCTTCCTGCGCCGCAGCGTGCGCACGAAGCTCATCGCCGCCTTCCTCGGCGTCGCGGCCCTCATGGTCGCGCTCGGCCTGACCAACGTGGGCCAGATGGACTCCATCCACGGCCAGGTGGAGGACCTCTCCACCCGGGACGTCCGGCCGCTCGCCGACCTCCAGCAGCTCACCGACGACTACCAGTCCTACTCGGTGCACGGCCTGGTCGCCGGCCTCAGTGGCGCGACGGGCGACCTCGCCACCGCGCAGATGCAGGCCGCGCTGCAGCTGGAGTCGAAGGCCGCCACCGACGCCTCCGTCGCGGCCGTCGTCGAGAACGTGCCCGACGAGTTCCGCCCGCAGGCCGAGGAGCTGCGCGACCAGTGGGTCGAGATGGTCGACACCGACGCGGCCTACCAGGCCGGGCTGCGCGCCGGCGCCCCGAACGCGGTGCAGCTGGGTGAGATCGCCACTGCCGCCTACCTCGACCTGCAGAAGCAGGTCGGCGACCTGGCCGACGCGCTGGTCGCCGACGAGGAGGCCAGCCGGGAGGTGATCGGCGACAGCTTCGCCGAGGCCGAGCTGCTGACCATGGCCCTGCTGGTGGCCGGCGTCCTGCTCGCGGTCGGGCTGGGCTGGTTCATCGCCCGCGACATCCGCAGCCGCATCGAGCCGGTCCGCGCGGCCGCCGATGCGCTGGCCCGCGGCGACCTGACGCACACCATCGAGCGCACCTCCGAGGACGAGCTCGGCCAGCTGAGCGGGGCGCTGTCCCTGGGCCTGGCCCGGATCCGCGAGATGGTGTCCGACGTGATCGGCTCGGCGGGCTCGATGACCGGACTGGTCCGCGAGCTGACCACCGCCACCGCCGACGTCGTCGAGGCCTCGCGCACCGGGGTGGGGCACGCGCACTCGGTCTCCGGCACCGCCCAGTCGGTCTCCGGCAACGTCGCCCAGCTGGCCACCGGCGCCGAGGAGATGACCGCCTCCATCCGGGACATCTCCCGGTCCGCGCAGCAGGCCGCGGCGGTCGCCGACGACGCCGTCCGGATCGTCGCCAGCACCAACGACACCCTCAACCAGCTCGGCAACTCCTCGGCCGAGATCGGCAACGTCATCAAGGTGATCACCGGCATCGCGGAGCAGACCAACCTGCTGGCGCTCAACGCCACCATCGAGGCCGCCCGCGCCGGTGAGCTGGGCAAGGGCTTCGCCGTCGTCGCCACCGAGGTCAAGGAGCTGGCCCAGGAGACGGCCAAGGCCACCGAGGACGTCTCGATGCGGATCCAGGCCATCCAGGCCGACTCCGGTCAGGCCGTGCAGGCGATCGCCCGGATCGGCGACACCGTCGGGCAGATCAACGAGCTGCAGGCGACCATCGCCGCGGCGGTCGAGCAGCAGACCGCGGCCGCGGCGGAGATCGACCGGAACATCGGCGTCGCCGCCGCGGGCGGCCGCGACATCGCCTCGGGCGCCGAGGCGGTCACCGGCTCGGCCGAGAGCAGCGCCGAGCGGATCGAGTCCACCCGCAGCATCGCCGACCAGCTGGCCGGCCGGGCCGCGGACCTGGAGAGCCGGGTCGCGCAGTTCGTCGTCTGACGTCGCGCCCGCCACGGGGGTCCGGCGCTGCCGGGCCCCCGTGGCGTACCCGTCAGCGGCTCAGCTCAGCTCACCCCGGGCGACCGAGACGCCGGAGTGGGTCGGGTCGCCGTCCAGGGGCTCGACCGAGACGTCGACCACCGGGAAGGCGGCCAGGTCGAGCCCGTCGGGCAGCGGCAGGGACGTGGTGCCCGCGGTGACGACCCCGACCTGCACCATGCCCGAGACGTCGGGCCGCAGCAGCCACACCTCGTAGTACCCGTCCTGCAGCTGCGGGGCGGACAGGTCGACCTCGAGGGACCGGCGTCCCCCGACCTCCCGGATCTCGGCCCGGCCGGATGCCTCCTCGCCGTTCGGCGGCTCCAGCGGGTCCAGCCCGGCCTCGGCGACCATGCTCCCGCTGCCCTCCTGGAGGACCGTCACGGCACCGGCGCCGACCACCCCGCCGACCAGCAGCGCGGCAGCGACGGCGAGCCAGCGTCGGGCCGGCGCCCGCCGCGGGCGCAGCGGCACGACCTCGCCGTCCCCGGTCGGCTGCGGCTGCGGCTGCGCCTGGACCTGGTTCGGCGGCGAGACGGAGGCCGGGGTCGCCTCGACCCCGGTGGCGGCGGCGATGGCCGCCCACACGCGGGGCGGCGGCTGGACCGGCTCCCCGGGGGCGGCGAGCGCGGGGACGGCGAGGATCTCGACGCTGCGCTGCAGCGAGGCGACCTCGGCCTGGCACGCGGCGCACCCGGCCAGGTGCGCGGTGTCCTGGGGGGCAGCGGCTCGCGGAGGGCGGCGAGCGCCAGCTGCTCAGGGGTGCAGTGTGGCACCGTCCACCTCCAATCGGGTCCGCAGGCGCTCCAGGGTGCGCCGGATGTGGCTCTTGACGGTGCCCAGGGGCAGACCGGTGCGGTCGGCGATCTGGGCGTGGGTGAGGTCGGCGTAGAACGCCAGCTCGATGATGGTTCGTTGCGGCTGCCCGATCCGGTTCAACTCGCCGAGCAGCAGCACGCGGTCGGCGACCACGGCGTCGAGCCCGTCGTCGGGACCACCCGCCGGCCGGCGCTGCGCGTCGGTGATGGCGGCCTCCGCGGAACGGCGTTGCCGCTCGCGGCGCGCCCAGGTGTCCGCGATCTTGTGCCGGCAGACCCCGACCAGCCAGGCCGGCAGGGGTCCCTGGTCCGGGGAGTAGCCGGCCCGGCCGGTCCAGGCGCTGATGAAGACCTGCTGGGTGACGTCCTCGGCGTCCGGCCCGGGACCGAAGGCCCGCACCGCCATGCCGTGCACGGTGCCCGCCCAGCGGCCGTAGGCCAGCGCCAGCGCCTGCTCGTCGCCAGCGCGGAACCGCCGGGCGACGTCGTCGTCGTCCGGGTCGAGGGGCTCCTGGGGAGCGGCCGACCGCACGGAACGACCGTAGAGGGTCGCCGTTGCGGCGGTCACGGCAGTGGCGTGGCCACGACGACGACGTTGTCGCGGTAGCTGCGCAACTCGGGCAGGAACGGCCCGCCGCAGGTGACCAGCACCAGCCGGGGTGGTCCCTCCCGGCTGAAGATCGTGTCCAGCGGCAGGGCCTGCTTGGTGATCAGCTCCCGGGAGACCACCTGCCAGCGGGTCTCCTCACCGGTCGCACCGGTCACCACGATGACCTCGCCGACCTCGGTGGAGCGCAGTGGGGCCAGCGCGCCCAGGCCCTGCTCCCGATCATCGACGTGCCCGGCGAGCACGGCGGAGCCGGCGTCCCCGGGGACGGGGCCGAAGCGGTACCAGCCGACCCGGTCCACGTCCTCCGGCAGCTCCATCTGGCCGTCCGGGGCGACGCCCACCGGGTCGAGGGGGGCATCCACGCCGCGGGCCGGCACGCTGAGCCGGACCGGCGCCGGCACCGGCGCCGGCACGGTGGGCGCGGCGTCCCGGGTCGTCACCGGGGGGAGGTCGAGAGCAGGCGCCGTCGGCGGCACCGTCCCGGAGGGGGACGGTGCCGCCGACGGCGATGCTGACGTCGCTGGCGCGGCGTCGAGCGCCTGCTCCACCGTGCTGCCCGTCGCCGGGTCGGGCCGGGTGACCGCCCAGGCGACCGGGGTCCCGATCGCCAGGGCCAGCCCCAGGACCAACCCGGCCACGGGAGCGCGCACGGTGGTCATCCTCAGGTGCGGGTCGGGTCAGACCCGGCTGGTGGCGTACTTGCGGGCAGCGAACGCCGCACCGGCGAGGCCGACCACGGTCAGGCCGACCAGCGGCGCCGGCATGCCCTCGTCAGCGGCCAGGCCGGCCGAGCCACCGGGGACACCACTCGGGGCGGACTCGGCACCGCTCACCGTCTGGGTGGCGAGCTCGTAGCCGGCGTCACCGGAACCCCAGGCGTAGACGACCGTGTTCGCGCCCTCGGCCACCGACAGGTCGGCCGGGCCGATCGCCACGGTGTCGGTGCCGGCGAGCACCACGTCGGCGCTCACGGTCCCGGCCGGGACGGTCAGCGACTCCTCGTTCGGGTTGGTCAGCCCGTCGATGACGACCTCGCCACCGGCCCGGACGTCGACCGCGGGGGCCGCGGCCACGTGGCGCACGGTGAGCCGGCCCTCGCCCGCGGGGACAGATGAGGTGTCGTTCACGAACGGGGTGAGCGACGGGGCGCCGGCCTCGGTCAGGTGGGCGACCACGGTGGCGTTGGCGCCCGCGGGGATCTCCACGTCGTCGAGGCTGATCGCGACCTCGGCAGACTCGGGGTCGGCGCCGGCCGGGTAGACCGTCAGGTCGTACTCGCCGGAGGGCAGCGTCAGCGGGTCGGTGAGGGTGCCCGGCTGGAAGTCGGACAGCAGCTCCTCGCCGTTGGCGTAGACGTCGACGGGCGTGTCGGGGACACCGTGCAGGATCGAGACGGTCGCCGTGTGCGAGTCGGCCAGCGCGGGCGTGGCCGTGAAGAGCAGGGCGAACGCGCCGGTGGCGCCGGCGGTCAGGGCGATCGGGCGGGACTTGTTCACGGTGACGTTCCTTCCGTTGGAGTGGACTGTCACCCCTACTTCCTCCCTGCCCTCGGCCGTGGATGCAGTACCGCCCAGATCCGTTTCAGTTGGCCAGTGCACCGGCCAGCACCCCGAGGTCCGCCGTCGTCGCGTCGAGGTGCGGTGACACCCGCAGCACCGGGCCGCTCAGCTCCGGCCGGGCCCGCTCCCGGCCGACGGGGGTGACGACGACGCCGTGCGCCGCCTGCAACCGCCGCACGGTCTGTCGGACGTCGACGCCGGCCGGTGGGCGCAGCGTGGTGATCGCCGTGGGCTCGTCCAGCGGCTCGACCACCCGCCACCCGCCCCGTCCGTCCAGCAGCTCCCGGGTGGCCCGCCCCAGCCCGGCCAGCCGGGCGCGCACCCGGTCCGGTCCGGCAGCCAGGTGCTCCCCGACCGCGTGCACCAGGCCGACCCGGCCGGCCGTGTGGGCGTCGGACGACTCGTACCAGCGGGCGTGGTCGACCTCGCCGGGGTCGTCGAACAGCTCGGGGCCCACCACCGGGGTCATCCGTGCGGTGACCGCCGGCCGGGCGGCCAGGAAGCCGACCCCGCGCGGGCCGGCGAGCCACTTGCGCGAGGTGCCGTAGACGGCGTCGGCGCCCAGGTCGCAGTCCACGTGCCCGAGCGCCTGCGCGGCGTCCAGCACCAGCGGGACACCGGCGGCCCGGCACAGGGCGGCCAGCTCCCGGCCGGGCTGGACGACGCCGCGGTGGCTGGCGACGAGGGTCACGTGGAGCAGGGCCGGCGGGTGGGTGGCCAGGACCCGCTCGACGCCGGCCAGATCGGCGCGGCCCAGGGGATCGGCGGGCAGCAGCTGCGGGGTGAGCCCGGCGTCGGCGAACACGGCGGCGTTGTGCCAGTACTCGCCGGGGAGCACCCCGATCCGGGCCCCGGCGGGCAGCCGCCAGCGGGAGAACAGCGTGCGCACCGACGCGGAGGCGCTCTCGGTGAACGCGACGTCGGCGGCGGCCAGCCCGACCAGCCCGCCGAGCACCGAGCGGCCCTGCTGCAGCAGCCCCTCGACGTCCCGCTCGGCGTGCGCTCCCGCCTCCGCCTGACGCCGGGTGTGCGCGGTGACCGCGTCCAGCACCGCGGTGCTCTGCCGGCTGCACGCCGCGCTGTCCAGGTGCACGCCCGCGGGGCGGGGGCGGGCCGCGCGCCAGGCGTCGCCGAGGTCGTCGTGGGGGAGGCGGGAGGGGTGGTCGCTCACCGGCACGACGCTAGGTCAGGCGGGGGTGGCGAGGGAGAGGGCGAAGTCGCCGGCCGGGTCGGTCCACCAGTGCGTGACCTGCAGCCCCGCCGCGCCGAGCTCGCCCTCCACCCGCTCGCGGCGGAACTTCGCCGAGATCTCGGTGCGCAGCTCCTCCCCGGCGGCGAAGGGCACCTCCAGGTCGAGGTCGGCCACGTGCACCACCTGGTCGCGCACCGAGCGCAGCCGCATCTCGATCCACTCCCGCTCGGCGTCCCAGATCGCGACGTGGGCGAAGGCGCCGGGATCGAAGTCGGCCTTGAGCTCCCGGTCGAGCACCGCCAGCACGTTCCGGTTGAACGCAGCGGTGACACCGGCGGCGTCGTCGTAGGCGCGCACCAGCCGGTCGGGGTCCTTGACCAGGTCGGTCCCGAGCAGGAAGGCGTCGCCGGGCTGCAGGGTGGCGGCGAGGGAGCGCAGGAAGGCGGCACGGTCGGCCGGCTCCAGGTTGCCGATGGTGGAGCCGAGGAACGCGACCAGCCGGCGGCCCTCCCGGGGCAGCTCGGCCAGACCGGTGGTGAAGTCGGCGACGACGGCGTCCACGTCGAGCCCCGGGCGTTCGGCGGCCAGCGCCGTCCCGGCCGCCCGCAGCACCGACGGGTCGACGTCGACCGGCACGAACCGGCGGAGCGTGCCCGACCGGTCCAGCGCGTCGAGCAGCAGCCGGGTCTTCTCCGACGTCCCGCTGCCCAGCTCCACCAACGTGTCGGCGCCGGTCGCGGTGGCGATCTCCGCGGCATGGGCCTCGAGCAGCGCCCGCTCGGTGCGGGTCGGGTAGTACTCGGGCAGCCGGGTGATCTCGTCGAACAGCTCGCTGCCGCGCTCGTCGTAGAACCACCGCGGCGGCAGCGTCCTCGGGGTCGAGGTCAGGCCGGCCAGCGCGTCGGCGCGCAGCGCGGCGCCGGTGTCGACGGGGCCGAGGTGGTCGGTCAGCGAGAAGGGCACGCGGCGGGCTCCGATCCGTCCAGGGGGGTGAGGGTGAGGCCGTCGGGGGTGACCTCGACGAGGGTCCGGTCGGGGACGTCGGACCAGCGGGGGTCGTCGTCCCAGGGCTCGCTGGCCAGCGCCGTCCCGTCGTCGGTGGCCAGTACCGAGAGGGTGTCGCCCCAGGTGGTGGCCAGCAGCCGCGAGCCGTCGGCGGCGAGCAGGTTCAGCCGGGCCCCGGGGTCGGCGGCGCCGACCTCCCGCACGGTGTCGGCGAGGGCGGCCAGGCCGCGGCGGAACACCAGGGCCGCCAGCAGCGCGCTGTCCACGGTGGACTCGGCGTCGGCGGCGGCCGGCAGGACGGCGCGGTCGACCCGGCCGTTGTGCGACAGCAGCCAGCGGCCGTCGGTGAACGGGGCGGCCGCGCTCTCCTCGATCGGCATGCCGACCGTCGCGGACCGGACGGCGGCCAGCACGCAGCCGGCGGAGACGGCCGGGGCGACCGAGGCGAACGACGCGTCGCCCCACAGCGGGCGGGCCGAACGCCAGCGGGCCGGCTCGGCCCGGCCGGGCGCCCAGAACCCCACCCCCCAGCCGTCGGCGTTGACCGTGCCGTACCGCTGCCGGCGTGGTGCGTAGGACTGCACCAGCAGCGACGACGGCGGCGTCAGCGTCAGCGAGGCCAGCGTCCGCGGGCGCCCCAGCCACGCGAGGTGTCGGCACATCAGACGGCTCCGGTCACGCGTCGAAGGCCAGCCGGAACCCGGCGAACACCTGGCGACGCACCGGGTGGTCCCAGTTGCGGAAGCTCGGCCGCACGATCGAGGGGCCGACGGCCCAGGAGCCGCCGCGCAGCACCTTGTAGTCGCCGCCGAAGAACGGGGCGGAGTAGTCGGCGTAGAGCATCGGGGTGAAGCCGGGCCACGGGGTGAAGTCCGAGGAGGTCCACTCCCACACGTCGCCCATCAGCTGCTCCGCGCCGTAGGCCGACGCGCCGGCGGGGTAGGCGCCCACCGGTGCCGGGCGCAGCGCCTGCCCGCCGAGGTTGGCCAGCTCCGGCGTCGGGTCGGTGTGCCCCCAGGGGTATCGGCGCCGCCGGCCGCGCGCCGGGTCCCAGACCGCCGCCTTCTCCCACTCGACCTCGGTCGGCAGCCGGGCTCCCGGCTGGACCTGGGCGGTCCACGCGGCGTAGGCCTCCGCCTCGAAGAAGGTGACGTGCTGGACCGGTTCGTCACCGGGCAGCTCCTCGACCAGCCCGAACCGGGTGCGGGTGGCGCCGGGGCCCCAGAACTGCGGCGCGGTCAGCCCGGCAGCGCACCGGTGCGCCCACCCGCGGGCGGACCACCAGCGCGGCTGGTGGTACCCGCCGTCGGCGACGAAGGCCGCGTACTCGGCGTTGGTCACCGGCACCCGGCCGATCCGGAACGCCGGGACGTCGACGGTGTGCGCGGGCCGCTCGTTGTCCAGCGAGAACGGCTCGGTGCTGCCGTCCACGCCCAGGGTGAACTCCCCACCGGGCACCAGCACCGTCGTCCCGGCCACGCCCGGCCGGCCGGGCGGCAGCGGGGTGCCCGCGCCGAGCACCGCCGGACCGGTGCGCAGCTGCAGGGCCTGCAGCATCGTCTCGTCGTGCTGCTGCTCGTGGCTCACCACCATCGCCACGTCGAACGGGTCGTCGTCGGCGGTGAACCGGTCCAGCCGGTCCAGCACCCGGCCGCGGACCTCCCGGCAGAAGCTGCGGGCCTCCACCGGGGGCAGCAGCGGCAGCTTGTCCCGGGTGGCCCGCGGGTGGGTGAACGCGTCGTAGAGCTGCTCGACGTCGGGTGGCAGCAGGCCACGGCACGCGGCGTCGCCCCCGCGCAGCAGCCACAGGTCCTCCTGCTGGCCGACGTGGGCGAGGTCCCACACCAGGGGGCTCATGAGCGGGGAGTGCTGGCGCAGCAGCTCGGGCTCGTCGAGGTCGGTCAGGTGCAGGGTGCGGTCGCGGGCCGCGGTCAGCTCCCGGGCCAGGTGGTCGCGCAGATCGGTCACGTCTCCTCCTCGGGGGTGTCGGCGGCCGCCCGCAGCGCGGCTGCCGCACCCCGGGCCCGAGCGGTGGTCAGCAGGGCGTCGCCGGGGGAGCAGCCCCCGTCGACGAGGTCGGCCAGCGCCTCGACCTCGCGCCGCAGGCCGGCCGGGGCCCGGCCGGCCGCGGCGGCCAGGCAGGCCCGGGCGGCACGCCGCAGCGCGGGATCGGCGAGCCCGTGCCGGGCCGCCCGGGTCCAGGCACCGGCCACCGGCTCGGTCGCGGCGGCGGCGGTCGGGGCGGCGACGGGGTCGTCCAGCAGGACGGCGGTCACCGCGGCCAGCGCCGGCCACCAGGCGGCGGGCGCGGCGTCCAGGTAGCGGATCTCCAGGAACCCGCGCAGCCGGACCGGCGGGAACAGCGTGGTCAGGTGGTAGTCGAGGTCGTCGACCGTCGGCGCCCGGCCGGCGAGCGGGGCGCCGGCCAGCCACTCGGCGAACGGCACCCGCGCGCGCACCGGGTCCGCCCCGCCGTCGGCGTCCCGGACCAGCATCACCGGCGCGGCCAGCGCGTACGCGGCCCACTCGGCCGCCGGATCGGTGCGGCCCAGCAGCGGGCCGCACCGCGCCTGGTCGAGGTCACCCCAGACCTGCTGCCGGCCCGAGCGCCACCCGGTCTCCCGTCCGCCCAGCAGCGGCGAGCACGCCGAGACCGCCACCAGCACCGGACCGAGCGCGTGCGCCAGCTGCACCCGGTCGGCCCAGCCCCGCTCCGGACCGGCCTCCAGGTTCACCTGCAGCGAGGCGGTCGCGGTCATCATCGCCAGCCCCGCCCGGGCGCAGCCGACGGCGGAGAAGTGCTCGGCCATCGCGAGGTAGCGCGGGCCCGGGGACACCCGCTCGGGCGGCCGGCAGGGATCGGCGCCCAGCGGGGCCAGCCCGAGCCCGACCCGGCGCAGGCCCGCCCGGACGACGGCGTGGTCACGGCGCAGTGCCTCGACCGCGGCGGCCACGTCCGGCTGGGGTGGGCCGGAGAGCTCGACCTGGCCACCCGGCTCGAGGGTCACCAGGCTGTTCCCGGGCAGCTCGGGCAGGTCCGCGACGGCGCGGCTCACCCGGTGCCAGGGCACCCGGCGGGCCGGCTCGGCCAGGTCGACGGCGTGGGCCTCCAGCTCCAGCCCCACCCGGCCGGGCGGCGAGGGGCGCAGCGCAGCACCGGTGACCCGGGCGCGAGCCCCGTCGGCGTCGAGCGGGTGCCCGCGGTGCACCGCGGTGGCCGCCGGTGCCGCCACGGCCACCACCCCCTCCAGGTCCGGACCGGTCGGTGACGACCGCGGGTCTTTGCGGGGGCGGGTCACCGGAGTGACGCCGTCCTCGGGTCCATCCTCCACGGACGGCTCCGGACCGCAACCCGGTTCGGGCGACGCCCCGGGGAACGGTCCGGTCCCGGTCACCCGACGGGGGCCTTCCCCGGACCGAGGAGTGCCCGCGCCGCGGCCGGGTAGGGAGCGCAGGGCATGCTGCGACACCGGGTGGCAGACGATCGGCGGACGGAGACCAGCGCGCATGGACGGGGCAGCAGGGCCCGGGGTGCACCGTGCGCTCATCGCCTCCTCCGACGCGGAGCTCGTCGACGGCGCCGTCTCGTTCGTCGTCGCCGGTCTGGACGCCGGCCAGCCGGTGGCGGTCGTCAGCACCGACCCCACCGCCGCACTCCTGCAGAAGGAGCTCGGCGACCGGCCGGAGATCGCCTGGGCTGCCTGGGCCGACGTGTACGGCAACGGGCCGGCCGCGGCCATCACCGCCGTCCGCCGGCTCGGCGAGCAGCACCGCGGCGGGGACGGCGGCGTCGTCCGGGTGGTGCTCGAGCCGCTGCCCGGCCCCGACCCGGACACCTGGCGGGAGTGGCAGCGCTACGACGCGGTGCTCGACCACACCCTGACCGAGGCCGCCGAGCTCGGCGAGGACGGGGTGGTGGTGCTGTGCCTGATCGACACCCGCCGGGTGCCCGAGCCGCTCGTGGCCACCGCCGTCGCCACCCACCCGTTCGTCGTCGTCGACGGCGAGCTCCGGCGCAACCCCGACCACGTCGACCCGGCCGAGTACCTCGCCTCCCTGCCGATCCCGCTCGAGCCGCTGGAGGAGACCGAGCCGCTGGTGCGCGCCGACGGCGTGCGCGACCTGCGCGGCCTCCGCCGGGACCTGGCCGCCCGGGCCGCCGCGGCCGGCCTGCCGCCGGGTTCGGAGCCGGCGCTGGAGGACTTCCTGCTCGCCGTGGACGAGATGACCACCAACGCGCTGCGGCACGGCCGGCCGCCGGTCGACCTGCGGCTGTGGGTCACCCCCGATCGCCTGGTCTGCACCGTCACCGACCGCGGCGCCGGGCTGGCGGACCCGTTCGCCGGCTACGGGCCGGCGCACGGTGACGACCTCTCCCTCGGCGGGATGGGCCTGTGGTTGGCCCGCCAGCTGTGCGACCACGTCGACATCACCCCCACCGGCGACGGGGTGCAGGTGCGGCTGACCACCGTGCTGCGGTGACCGACCGGGACCGCGACCCCGAGGGCCGGGCACGCAACGCCCGCCCCCGGGACGCGCTCGGCCGCCCGCTGCCGCACGGCGCCGTCGGGGAGCCGCGGGCGCCCGAGGGCATCGTGCGGGAGCCGGCGGCGTCGCTGGCCGAGGCCCAGCAGCTGCTCGACGCCCAGCGGCCCTTCCACGCCCACGAGGTCCTGGAGGACGCCTGGAAGTCCTGCCCGGACGACGAACGCGACCTGTGGCGCGGGCTGGCCCAGCTGGCCGTCGGGCTCACCCACGCCGCCCGGGGCAACGCGACCGGCGCGGCCACGCTGCTCGACCGCGGGGTGCGCTCGCTGTCCACGGCGGGGACGGCGGCGCGCCGGCACGGGGTGGACGACGCCGGGCTGGCCGCCTGGGCCACCCGGCTCGCGGCCGACGCCGGGGCCGGCCGGCCGCTGGGCCTCACCCCACCCCGGCTCACCACCGGTGCCGGGTGAGACTGGTCCGGTGACCGACGACCTCCCGGCCTCCCTCGACGCGCTGAGCGAGGACTCGCTGCGGGCCGCCGGCAGCCTGAAGTGGACGAGGTTCGGCACCGCGATCGGGGCGTTCGTCGCCGAGATGGACTTCGGCACGGCCCCGGTGGTGACCCGGGCGCTGCACGACGCGGTCGACGCCGCGGCGTTCGGGTACCTGCCGGCCGCCGTCCAGCGCGACCTGGCCGCGGCCTGCGCCCGGTGGCACGCCGAGCGGTACGGCTGGACCGTGCCCGCCGAGCGGGTGGCGCCGCTGGCCGACGTCGTCGCGGGGCTCACCGCGGCGATCGACCACTTCACCCCGCCCGGCGCGCCGGTGGTGCTGCCCACCCCCGCGTACATGCCGTTCCTGCGGGTGCCCGGCGAGCGGGGCCGCGAGGTCGTGCAGGTGCCGATGGTGCCCGGTGCGGACGGCCGGCCGACCTACGACCTCGAGGCCGTCGACCGGGCGCTCACCGGTGGTGGGCTGTTCGTGCACGTCAACCCGCACAACCCGCTGGGCCGGGTGTTCACCGAGGCCGAGCAGCTGGACCTGGCCGAGGTGGTGGCGCGGCGCGGGGCGCGGGTGTTCGCCGACGAGATCCATGCGCCGCTGGTGTACCCGGGGCAGGTGCACCGGCCCTACGCCGCGCTGTCCCCGGTCACCGCGGCGCACACGGTCACCGCGACGTCGGCGTCCAAGGCCTGGAACCTGCCCGGCCTCAAGTGCGCGCAGCTGCTGCTGTCCAACGACGCCGACGCTGCGCGCTGGGCCGAGGTGGGCGAGCGGGCCGAGCACGGCTGTGCCACCCCGGGCGCGATCGCCAACACCGTGGCCTACGCCGAGGGCGGGCCGTGGCTGGACGGCGTCCTCGGCTACCTCGACGGCAACCGCCGGCTGCTGGCCGAGCTGCTGGCCGAGCACCTGCCGCAGGTGCGGTACACCCCGCCGGAGGGCACCTACCTGGCCTGGCTGGACTGCCGGGAGCTGGGCATCGCGGAGCCGCTGGGGGAGTTCTTCCTGCGCGAGGCCGGGGTGGCGCTGATCGACGGCACCGAGTGCGGCAGCGCCGGGGCGGGGCACGTGCGGCTCACCCTGGCCACGCCGCGGCCGGTGCTGCGCACAATCGTCGAGCGCCTCGCCGCTGCTGCCGGCTGAACCACCGCGCCGCAGTGGCCACTTCGGCGCGGTCGCGGGCAGGCGCCCCCCGCGGGCAGGCGCCCCCTCGGGCAGGGGAGAGGGGGCCGACTCCGCCCCCGGGGACGGCGTTCTCCGTGGATCATGGGCGCGTGCCCGAGTTGCCCGAGGTGGAGGCGCTGGCCGCGTTCCTGCGGGAGAACGCCGTCGGCCGGACCGTGACCCGCGTCGACCTCGCCGCGGTCCAGGCGATCAAGACCTTCGACCCGCCGCTGTCCTCCCTCGCCGGGCTGGAGGTCACCGGCGCCGCCCGGCACGGCAAGTTCCTCGACCTCGACGTCTCCGGCCTGCACCTGGTGGTGCACCTGGCCCGCGCCGGCTGGCTGCACTGGCGGGAGGGCCTGCCGACGGCGCCGCCCAAGCCCGGCAGGGGCCCGCTCGCGCTGCGGTTGCACCTCGATGACGGCAACGGGTTCGACCTCACCGAGCAGGGCACCCGCAAGGGGCTGGCGGTGTACGTCGTCCGCACGCCGGGCGAGGTGCCCGGCATCGCCCGGCTCGGCCCCGACGCGCTGGAGCTGGACACCGCGCAGCTGGGTGGGCTGCTCGCCGGCCGGCACGCCCAGCTCAAGGGCACGCTCACCGACCAGACCGTGCTCGCCGGCATCGGCAACGCCTACTCCGACGAGATCCTGCACGCCGCCCGGCTCTCCCCGTTCAAGATGGCCGACAAGCTCACCGACGACGAGCTGCTCCGGCTGCACGCGGCCCTGCGCGAGGTGCTCACCGGCGCCCTGGACCGCCAGGTCGGGCAGCGCGCGGCCACGATGAAGGGCGAGAAGCGGGCCGGCCTGCAGGTGCACGCCCGCACCGGCCTGCCCTGCCCGGTCTGCGGCGACACGGTGCGCGAGGTCTCCTTCGCCGACACCTCGCTGCAGTACTGCCCCACCTGCCAGACCGCAGGGAAGCCGCTCGCGGACCGGCGGATGTCCAAGCTGCTCCGCTGACGAAGGACCCCGTTGCCCCCCGCCACTCGCAGGCTCGCGGCGGGACCCTGCAACGGGGCCATACTGACGGTGTGCTGGTGACGTTCGACCTGTTCAGTGCGCTGATCGACTCCCGGACCGGCGGGTCGGCGGCGTTCGGCGCGCTCGCCGACGGTCACGGCTGGGACCTCGCCGGCACCGACCTCTACGACGACTGGGACGCCCGGAACAAGGCCTCGCAGGCCGACACCGCCGAGTGGGTGCCCTTCGCCGAGCACTGCCGCCGGGCGCTGACCGCCACCTACGCCGCCCGCGGCCTGGACGCCGACCCGACGACCGACGTGCTGGCGCTGCTGGACTCGCTGCCGGACTGGCCGCTGTGGCCCGACGTCGGGCGGGCGCTGCCGCTGGTGGCCGAGCAGCACACGGTCGGGGTGCTGTCCAACGTGGACGACGTGCTGTTCCAGCGCACCCGGGCCGCCGCGCTGGTCGCCGACGACGCCGTGCTCACCAGCGAGCGGCTCAGCGCCTACAAGCCGCACCCGGAGATCTACCGCCGGGCGGCCGCCGCCGGGGTGCAGGTGCACGTCCCGGCGTCGGCCCGGGACACCCGCGGTGCGCTGGAGGCGGGCCTGACGGCGGTGCGGGTCCGCCGCCCCGGGCACCGGGTCGACCCCGCGGGCCCGCAGCCCGAGCACGAGGTCGGCGACCTCACGGAGCTCCCCGCGGTCCTCGCCCGGCTCAGCGGGTAGGGGCAGCAGCAGGAGGCCGACCCGCGGTCCGGAACGGAGGAACCGATGAGGGACGACGCTCGGGTCGTGGCGGTCGCCGTCACCGCCGTCGCCCAGGTGGTGGGCAGCCCGCTGGGGACCGCGCTCGCCGGACGCAGCGTGGGGGACGTGAGCGACCAGGACCGCTCGCTGGTGACGCCTGCCGGCTGGGCCTTCAGCATCTGGGGCGTGCTCTTCGCCGGCGCGCTGGCCTGGGCGGTGTACCAGGCGCTGCCGGCCCAGCGGGCACGCGAGGTCCACCGGCGCACCGGCTGGCCGCTCGCGGTGGCGTTCGCCGGCAACACGGTCTGGGAGATCGTCTACCCGCAGGGCGGCGTCGGGCAGTACGTGGCCCAGGTGCTGATCTTCGGCATCACGGCGGCCACCGCGGTCGCCTACGTCCGCCTGCAGAGCGTGCCCGCCGCCGGACTGGACCGCCTGCTGCCGCGCGCCACGACCGGCCTGCTGCTGGGCTGGCTCACCGTGGCCTCGGTGGCCAACGTGGGGAGCACGGGGGTGGCACTGGGGATCTCCCCGTCCACCCTCGCCGCCCAGGCCTGGGCGGTGGCCGCGCTGGTGCTCGTCGCCGGGGTCGCCTCCGTGGTGCTGCTCGGCTCCTACGCTGCCGGTGGGCCGTTCGCCGCGGCCGTGGTCTGGGGCCTGCTGGGCATCGCCACCGCACCCGGCCCGCAGCCGGTGAGCGTCGCCGCGCTCGCCGCTGCCGGCATCGTCGTCGCCACCCTGGCAGCGCGCACGGTGACCCGGCCGGACCGGGCGGAGCTGCTGGTCGGCTGACCGCGGCGGTCAGGTCCGGGAGATCACCCGCCGGGAGCCGCCCCGCCGGGAGCCGCCCCGCCGGGAGCGGACCCGCGGCGTGGCCCCGAGCCCGGCGTCGTCCGCCGAGCCGACCGCCGTCCACCAGTCGTCCAACGGCGGCGGGTCGAGGACGTCGATCCGCTCACCGGGCCGCGGGACGACGACCTGCACGTCGCGCTCCCCGGCGGCGGCCAGCAGTCGCTGCACCGGCTCCGCCCAGCGGTGGAAGGCCAGGTTGAAGGTGGCCCAGTGGATGGGCAGCAGCACCCGGCCGCCGAGGTCGCCGTGCGCCCGGACCGCCTCCTCGGGGTCCATGTGGATGGCGTGCCAGGCCTCGTTGTAGGCGCCGATCGGCTGCAGGGTGAGGTCGAAGGGGCCGAGCCGGGCGCCGATGGCGGCGAAGGCCGGGGTGTAGCCGGTGTCGCCACCGAAGAACACCCGCCGCCGCGGCCCGGTGACCACCCAGGAGGACCACAGCGTGGTGTCCCGGGCGAAGAAGCGGCCGGAGAAGTGCCGGGCCTCGGTGCAGGTGAGGGTCAGGCCGGCGATCGTCGTCGCCTGGTCCCAGTCCAGCTCCACGACCCGGTCGTCGGGCACGCCCCAGCCCCGGAGGTGGGCCCCGATGCCCAGCGGGACGACGAAGGGCGCGGACTGGGTGCGCACCAGCGCCCGCACCGAGGGCAGGTCGAGGTGGTCGTAGTGGTCGTGGCTGATCAGGATCGCGTCGACCGCGGGCAGGCTGGCGATCGTCACCGGGGCGGGGTGCAGCCGGGTCGGGCCGAACACCGGGGACGGCGAGACCCGCTCACCCCACACCGGGTCGAGCAGCACCCGGTGGCCGTCGATCTCCAGCAGCGCGCTGGAGTGGCCGTACCAGGTGACCGCCAGCTCGCCGGCCTCCGCGGGCACCGCCGGGGTGGCCAACGGGATGGGCCCGCCGGGCAGGCCCTTGTGCCGGTCCTCGTGCCACTGGCGCAGCAGGCCGTTGCGGGCGTTGGCCGGCTCCAGCGCGGGGGTCGGCATGCTGTTGTGGAACTTCCCGTCGGCGAACTGCGGGGAGCCGGTGACGGTCGGGCGGAGCCGGCGCTGGCTGGCGCCCAGCGCCGTCGGCAGCCCCCAGGCGGCCCGGGCCAGCCAGCTCACCCCACCGGCGAGGGCAGCGGTGGCGGTGAGGGCGGCGGTGCGGCGGATTCTCGGCACGCCCTCCAGCATCCCCGACGCGGCTGGTCGGTGCCCGGGAAGTGGTGCAGACGACGCCCGGGCCCTGCCCACCAGGTGGACAGGGCCCGGGATTGCTCGTCGGTTCAGCCGGCGATGGCGGCCACCGGTGGGGTCCTCGCCGCGCGGCGGGCGGGCAGCACCGAGGCGAGCAGTCCGGCGACCGTGGCGACCACGACGATCGCCGCCACCTGCAGCCACGGCACGCTGACCACGACCTCGCCCACCTCACCGAGCGCCGAGGCGGCGCCGGCCGCACCGAAGGCGCCACCGACCAGCACGCCGATCACCGCGGCCACCCCGGCGACGAGCACCGCCTCCCAGGCCAGCAGGGCGCGCAGCTGGCGCCGGGTGAGGCCCAGTGCCCGCAGCAGCCCGCTCTCCTGCCGCCGCTCGACCACCGACAGGGCCAGGGTGTTGCCCACGCCGATCAGCGCGATCAGCACGGCCACGCCGAGCAGCCCGGTGACGACGAGCAGCAGCACGTCGACCACCTGGTCGATCGCGGCCCGCTCGCTGGCCAGGCCGGTGACCCACGCGGTGGGGACGGCGACGCCGGCGAGCTCGGTCACCTCGTCGATGACCGCGGTCTGGTCGGCGTCGTCGGCCAGCCGCAGCCAGACGGTGTCCTCGACCGCGTCCGGCACCAGCGCGCGCAGGTCCGCGATGTTGAGCAGCGGGGCGTCCTCGTCGCCGGCCACCACGGTCAGCTCCCGCGACCGGTCGCCGGCGGTCAGGGTCACGCTGTCGCCCACGGCCGTGTCCCAGCTCTCCCGGGTCCAGCGGGACAGGGCGACCTCCCCCAGGGCGGGCAGCGTCGTGTCCGCGGTGGAGCGCAGCACGGGCAGCGCCTCCTCGGGGTCGACCCCGAGGGCCCAGGTCTCCCAGTCGTCCGGGCCGGTGAGCGTGCCGCCGGGCAGCGTGGTGGTGGCGACCACGCCGTCCACCGACTCGAGCTGCCCCGGCAGTGACGCCGGCAGCTCGGTGCCCCCGCCCTGGACGATCACGTCGGTCGGGTAGGCGGCGGCCAGGCCCGCCTGCGCCGTCGCCCGGGTGGAGGAGGCGCCGACCACCATGGCGGTGGTCAGGGTGACCCCGATGATCAGTGCGGTGGCGGTGGCCGCCGTCCGGCGGGGGTTGCGGGACGCGTTGCCGGCGGCGAGCCGGCCGGGCAGCCCGCCGGCGCGGCCGAGGAGCCGGCCGGCCGCCGCGACCACCGGCGGCACCGCCCGCTGGGCCAGCAGCAGCCCGCCCAGCGCGCTGAGCACCCCGCCGGGCAGCGTGATCAGGATCTCCGCGGAGCTGACGCCGTAGACCATCAGCGCCACGCCCGGGACGACCAGCAGCAGTCCGACCACCAGGCGCACCACGCCGCCCCGGGAGCGCAACGGCGCCGGGTCGCTGGGCCGCAGCGCGGCCAGCGGCGCCACCCGGGTGGCGGCCCGGGCGGGGGCGATGGCGGCCAGCAGGGTGGTCAGCGTGCCGACGGCGAGGCCGGCGAGCACCGCGTAGAGCGGCACCGACACCCCGGACAGCGGGATCGGCGAGTCGGTGGCGCCGACGATCGCCGAGACCAGGGCGGCCAGCCCGATGCCGGCGCCCACGCCGAGCACCGAGGCGGCCAGGCCGGTGACCGCCGCCTCGGCCAGCACGCTGCGCCGGATCTGCCGGGCGGTCGCGCCGACGCAGCGCAGCAGCGCCAGCTCGCGGGTCCGCTGGGCGAGCAGCACCGCGAAGGTGTTGGCGATGACCAACCCGGCCACCAGCACGGCGATGGTGCCGAAGACCAGCAGGATCGTGGTGAGGAAGCCGGCGTCGCCGGTGATGGCGGCAGCCTGGTGCTCGGCCTGCTCCGTGCCGGTGCGCACGGTCACGCTCTCGTCGGTCAGCGTGCTGCGCACGGCGTCGGCCAGGGCGGCCGGGTCGGTGCCGGTGGTGCCGGCGATCCGCAGCTCGGTCGGCTCGGTGGCGCCCCAGGCCCGCGTCTGGTCCGGGGTGGCCCAGAGCCGCCCGTACAGGCCGGCCGTGGGGTCACCGCGCAGGTCGACGACGCCGGTGACGGTCGCATCGGCGGTCACCGCGACGCCCTCGTCGTCGTAGACGGTGACCGGGAGGACGTCGCCGACCTCGGCGCCCACCCGCTCGCTCACCGCCACCTCACCCGGGCGGACCGGGAGCGCGCCGGCGGTCAGGTGCTGCCAGCGCAGCGACGGCTCGCCGGCGACGGACTCGACCTCCGCGTACTGGGCCCCGGTGCGCCCCGGCGGGACGATCTGGAGGTAGGCCTCCCAGGTGGGGGCGACCGCCCGCACGCCGTCGACGGCGGTGAGCTGGTCGGCTACGGCGGCGAGGCCCTCGCCGCCGTCGGCGGTCACCACGGCGGCGGTGTCCACGTACTGGGCGCCGGCCGCCTCCAGCACGGTGGCGCGGGTGGTCTCGTTCAGGATCAGCGTGGCGACGACGAAGCCGACGGCGATGACGATCGCCAGCGTGGAGGCGACCAGCCGGCCCATGTGGGCGCGGATGCTCGCCCTGGTGACTGTGGACATGGCCCCGGTGCGCACGGCGTCAGTCCCCCAGTCCGCGGAGCGCGCTGATCACCGAGTCGACGGTGGGCTGCTGCAGCTCGCCGGCCAGCATGCCGTCGGCGAGCAGCACGACCCGGTCGGCGTACGAGGCGGCCACCGGGTCGTGGGTGACCATGACGACGGTCTGCCCGGTCTCCCGCACGCTGGAGCGCAGCAGGTCGAGCACCTCCGCGCCGGACCGGGAGTCCAGGTTGCCGGTCGGCTCGTCGGCGAACACGACGTCGGGGCGGGGGAGCAGCGCCCGGGCGACGGCGACCCGCTGCTGCTGGCCGCCGGAGAGCTCGTGCGGGCGGTGGTGCAGGCGGTCGCGCAGGCCCAGCCGGCCCACGACGTCGTCCATCCAGGCCTGGTCGGGCCGCTGCCCGGCCAACTGCATCGGCAGCAGCATGTTCTCCTGCGCGTCGAGCACCGGCAGCAGGTTGAAGGCCTGGAAGACGAAGCCGATCCGCTCGCGGCGCAGCTTGGTGAGCTGCTCGTCGCGCAGGCTGGTCAGCTCGGTGTCGCCCAGCCAGACCTGGCCGTCGGTGGCGGCGTCGAGCCCGGCGAGGCAGTGCATGAGCGTCGACTTGCCCGAGCCCGAGGGGCCCATGATCGCGGAGAACGCGCCGCGCTCGAAGTCGACGTCGACACCGGCGAGTGCGTGCACCGCGGTCTCGCCGGCGCCGTAGGTCTTGCGCAGCCCGCGGGCGCGGGCGGCGGCGGAGTAGCCGGCCGCCGGCGGCTCGCCGGGGACGGACAGGACGGGAACGGACACTTCGGGCCTCCGGACGGACGCGGTCGTTGACGATGACCACGTTCTCGTCCGGAGGTCTCCTCCCGCGTCGCCGCCGGGGCTGGTCTCCGCGGGTGCGCTGCTGCCCCCGCAGGAGGACCCGGTGTCATCCCGCGGGCTGATGGGCTCAGGCGGGGGCGTCGCGGAGCAGGTCAGCGGGGGCGACCAGGCCGCTGCGGTAGGCCAGCACGACAGCCTGCACCCGGTCCCGGCTGCCGGTCTTGGACAGCACCCGGCCGACGTGCGTCTTCACCGTCGCCTCGCTGACGAACAGCTGCGCGGCGACCTCGGTGTTGGTGGCGCCGTAGGCCATCAGCACCAGCACCTCCTTCTCCCGCGGGGTCAGCTCCGCCAGCGCCCGGTCGTCGTGCGGCTGGGCGGTGCCCGCCGAGCCGGTCCCGCGCAGCATCGGCGCGACGTGCTGCAGCAGCCGCCGGGTCGAGCTGGCCGCGATCACCGAGTCGCCGGCGTGCACGGTGCGGACCGCGGCGAGCATCTCCTCCGGCGGTGCGTCCTTGAGCAGGAAGCCGCTGGCCCCGGCGCCGATCGCCGACATCACGTACTCGTCGAGGTCGAAGGTGGTCAGCACGACCACCCGGGGTGGGTCGGGGAGGGCGGTCACCTGCTGGGTCGCCGTGATCCCGTCCGTGCCGGGCATGCGGATGTCCATCAGCACGACGTCGGCCGGCGTCGACCGCAGCAGCTCCACGGCCGCTGCGCCGTCGCCGGCCTCGCCCACCACCGTGAGGTCGGGCTGGGAGTCGATCACCATCCGGAAGCCGGCGCGGACCAGTTGCTGGTCGTCGACGAGGACGACGCGGACGGGGTCGGCGGGAGATGCGCTGCTCATCGAGCGAAACGGTAGGGCAGGACGGCGTGCACGCCGAACCCCCCGCCGTGTCGGGGACCGGCGGTCAGCCGGCCACCGTGCAGCTCGGCGCGCTCGCGCATGCCCAGCAGGCCCTGCCCCTCGCCGTCGGAGACGGCGATCGCCGCGGCGGCGCCCCGGCCGTCGTCCAGCACCGACAGCTCCAGGGAGTCCGGTCGCCAGTGCAGCCGCACCCACGCCTTGCCGGCCGGGCCGGCGTGCTTGAGCACGTTGGTCAGCGACTCCTGCACGATCCGGTAGGCGGCCAGCTGCGCGCCGGCCGGCATCGGCTGTGCCGAGCCCTCCACCAGCAGGTCGACGTCCAGCCCGCTGGCGGCGACGTCGGCGACCAGGTCGTCGATCGCCGCGACGTCGGGCTGGGGGGCGAACTCCTGACCGTCGCCCTCGCGCAGCACGCCGAGGAGCTTGCGCATGTCGGTGAGCGCCTGGCGGCCGGTCGCCGAGATCTGCTCCAGCGCCTCGGTGGCGGCCGCCGGGTCGGCCTGACCGGCGTAGCGGCCGCCGTCGGCCTGGGCGATCACCACCGACAGCGAGTGGGCGACGACGTCGTGCATCTCCCGGGCGATCCGGGCCCGCTCGGCCTGGGCCGCCAGCCGCATCTCCTGCTCGTGCTCCAGTTCCAGCAGCCGGGCGCGCTCCTCCAGGCCGGCCATCCGCAGCACGCGCGCGCGGCGCAGGTCGCCCAGCGCCCAGGCGGCGACCACCGAGACGCCGATCGCACCGGAGCTGACCATCAGGGACGCCGGGTCGTACGGGCCGGTGTAGTAGGTGAAGGCGGCGAGCACCCCACCGACCAGGCCGGTGGCCAGGCCGGCCTTGGAGGCCCAGCGGGGGCCGTAGGCGGCCAGCGCGTAGACCATCACCAGCGCGGCGAAGTTCGCGGGCAGCAGGTCGGCGGTGTAGGTGATCAGCTGCAGCAGGCTCAGGACGACGACGGCCGTGGCAGCCGGCACCGGTGCCCGGCGGCGCCAGGCCAGCGGGATGCTCAGCAGGAAGCTGAGGAAGAGCCCCGCGTCGCCGGCGTACCCCGCGCCGAGCACGGTGGTGAACAGGAAGAAGAGCGCCGCGAGCGCGCTGTCGACGGCGAACGGGTGCCGGCGCAGCCAGGCTGCGAGGCGCTCGAGGGCCGTGGAGTCCATGGTGGCGACAGTAGGCAGGGGACGGCGTGCCGTCGTCGTCCTGCGGGGTGAGCGGCGCGTCCACCCGGGGGTGGAGGCCGACGCCGTGCGGCGGCCGTCCCGCGTGGTGGGCGTCAGGCCGCCCGGACGGTGATGCCGTCGGCGGTCACGGCGAACCGCACGTGTGACAGGTCGGGTGCGTGCGCGTCCGCCACGAGCTCGTCGGGCCGGTGGGTGTCGCCGACGGCCAGGGTCGTGCACCCGGCGGCGCGGGCCGACGCCAGCCCGGCGGGCGCGTCCTCGACCGCCAGGCAGCGGGCCGGGTCGAACCCGAGCCGGCGGGCGCCGAGCAGGAACGGGTCAGGGGCGGCTTTGCCCTGCTCGACGTCGTCGAAGGTCACGATCTCCCGCGGCCGGGGCAGCCCCGAGCCGGCCAGCCGGGCGGCCAGCAGGGTGCGGGTGCACGAGGTCACGATCGCGACGCGCTCCGGCGGCAGGGCGGTCAGCGCGTCGACGGTGCCGGGCAGCACGGCGATGCCGTCCGCGGCCGCTTCGGTTTCCAGGTGCTCGATGCGGGCCAGGGCGTCGGCGACCCGCTCGGCGGCCAGCAGCTGCCCGATCACCTGCACCGCCGGGCGGCCGCCCATGCCCAGCTCGGTGAGCACGGCCGGGTCGACGTCGTGCTCGCGTGCCCAGGTGGCCCAGGCAGCCAGCGCGCCGCTCATCGAGTCGATCAACGTGCCGTCCATGTCGAACAGGACGGCGTCGAACGTGCGCCCGGTCAGGGCGCTGAGGCCGAGCGAGGGGACGGTCGTCGGCTCGGGCACGCGGCGATCCTCGCAGCCGCACACAGCGCCATGCAGCCGCGGGCAGGGGCACGCAGCCGTGGGGCGCGGCACGAGGTGAGACCCGGCGTCGGGTGAGGGGCCGCGTCAGCTGAGCAGGGGTCCGATGAGGATCTCGGTGCCGTCGGGTCGCCAGGTGCGCCATCGGCCGTCGGGTTGTCGCTCGACGCGGAAGCCGTGGTGGACCTTGGTGTGGTGCCGTTCGCACAGCAGCGCTGAGTTCTCCAACGAGGTCTCGCCGCCGTGGATCCAGTGGATGAGGTGGTGCACGTCGCACCACCAGGTGGGCGCCCCACACCCGGCGAACACGCAGCTCTTGTCCCGCCGCTCGACGGCCCGCCGCAGGCCGGGGGTGACCACCCGGTGGTCCCGACCGAGATCGAGCGGCACGCCGTCGGGGCCCATCACGATCCGGGAGATGCTCCCGTCACAGGCCAGCCAGCGGGCCCCCCGCCGCGGAGAGCAGCTGCCCGGAGCCGGTGGTCGCCGCGGCTGCTCCGGTGGCGGGGTCGACCAGGTCCTCGGCATCGAGGGTGACGACCACGTGCGGCTTGTGCGTGCGCAGCGTCGGCAGGTTCCCCGCCGCGAGCTGGTTGTCGCACAGCTGCGCCAGCGCGTCGGCCTGCTGCTGGGACCGGGTCCGCAGGTCGCCCTTCGGGCGGTCGGCCTGCACGATCGACTCCAGCGCCGCGGTGAACTTCTCCCCCGCCACCGCATCCAGCTGACCACCGAAGGCCAGCCCGTCGGCGTTCTTCGACGTCCACAGCCGCCGCCCCTCGGTCGGGTCGGGCTCCGGTCCGTCCGGGTCGACCCCGGCCACGTACCGCGTGACCACCCCGACGAAGCCCTCGTGGGTCTGGGTGGCCGCCGCGAGCGCCAACGCGTCATCGACCTCGGCCAGGTCATGCCCCTGCTCCTGCGCCGACGTCAGCCGCGCGGGGGTCAGCCGCCGGGCGGCCTCGGCCAGCTTCCCCGCCGTCACCGCCCCCGCCGCCGCGGCGGCGCTCAGCGCCGGCAACCGCTCGCCCAACCGACCGGTGCGCACCACCCGCTCGGCCTCCGGGGCGGCCAGCAACCCATGCCCGACCAGCCACGACCGCATCGACTTCAGCCCGTCGACCTCCGCGGCCTGGGTCAGCTCGCACTCCCGCACCGTGCGCGCCACCTCGGCGGCCAACCGGTTCTGCGCGACCAGCAACCCCCGCAACCGGCCCAGCACCTGCGGCCCGAACAGCGACTTCAGGTCATCGCAGGCCAACGAGTCCAGCGCCGAGGCCAACCCCGACCCGAGCAGGCGCTCCAGGTCATCGGAAGGCAGCTCGGCGACCACGTTCGGCGCAAGCACATCCGGATCGGCGTCCAGCGTCGACAACTGACTCACGGACACCTCCCGCCATTCGAATGTGTGTTCGAATTCTAGCTGGATATGGCTCGTAGATCCAGTCGAAACCGCAGGTCAGGCGCTCGTCCACAGATGAGGCTGGGGGATTGACACGCCGCTCCCAGCTCCGTCACGGGACGACCGTCACCGGCCAGCGGCCCAGGCGGACCAGTCGCACCGCGACCGAGCCGACCACCCGGTGGCCGGCCTGTTCCGAGGCGCCGACGACGACCGCGTCGGCCAGCACCTGGTCGGCGATCCGGGTCAGCTCGGCGACCGGGTCGCCGCTGGCGGTGCGGTACTCCGCCTCGACCCCGAGCTGCTCGGCCGCCAGCCCCAGCTCCGCCCGCAGCTCGGCGTCCACCTCCGCCGCCGCCTCCCGCACGAGTGCCTGCGCGCTCGGCACCCAGCCGGCCATCGACGGTGCCGCCTCGGTCACGAACACCGCGACCAGCTTCGACCGCTGTCGCCGGGCGAGCCCCGCGGCGTAGGACGCGGCCCGCAGCGACGTCGGCGACCCGTCGATGCCGACCAGGATCACCCGCGGACCGTCGGTCCCGCGCTCGAACGGCCCGGCTGCGGTCACGGCGCCATCCAAGCGCACCGGCCGGGGGTCAGGCGCTGGCGCGATGCTGCAGCTCGGTGGTCCGGTCCAGGGCCGCGCACTCGGCGGCGAAGTCGGCCAGGGCCCGGCGCAGCGCCACCCCCAGCCGGTCGGAGCGCACGTGCAGCTCGTCGCGCAGCAGCAGGGGCAGGCCGGTGGCGGTCGTGCCCGCCACCAGGCGGAGGTCCTCGGTCAGCGCGGCCTGCTCGGCGGCCACCTCGGCCGCCACCACCTCCGCGGGTACCGGCTGCCCGTCGGCGCCGGCGAGGAACAGGCAGGTGAAGACCCGGGTCGAGTCGGCGTCCTCCGGCTGCAGCAGCGTGAGGACGGTGGTCCCCGCGCCGTCGGGCGGGGTCAGCCGCAGCAGCAGCTGGAACGGGGCCCGGTGGACGTAGGTGGCCTGCAGCACGCCGTCCTCGACGGCCCGTTCCTGCCTGCTGCAGAACCCGCCCGGCTCCCGGGCGACCGGCTGGTCGGGCACCTCTGCGTCCAGGCCGGCGGCCGTGGCGTGCACGAACGGCACGTGGGCGACGTCGACGAAGGCGTCGATCAGCGGACCGGCCGGCGCCGAGGTCCGGGCCGGGGTCAGCCAGGCGGCGCTGTACCGCGGGTCGTCGGCCTCGGGCACCGGCAGCGGCCGGTCCCGCGGCTCGTCGGGGGCCAGCCAGATCAGCCCGAGCCGCTCGGTCACGCCCCATGCCGGCGGATCGGCGTCCAGTGCCCCGCCCTGCCGGCGCACGGTCCAGTTCCGGCCGAGCAGCCGCACCTGGACGTACCCGCCCTCCCGCAGTTCGCCGGCCAGCGCCACCGGGTGCCAGGCGTGCTCCAGCGCCGGGTCGAGGTTGCCGAACACCGGACCGGCCGGCTCGGGCAGCTCGGGCACCTGCTCCGGGTCGGGTGCCGGGTGGGAACCGCCGGCCCGCGGCGGCCGGGTGACCGGCGTGCGGTCGGGTGCCAGCCACACCCAGCCGTCGCGCTCCTCCACCGCCCACGGCACCGGCAGGTCGGCGCGCGGCGGGGGCGCGCCGTGCGGGCCCAGCGCGGGGATGCGGGTGCAGCGGCCCTCGGCGTTGAACTGCCAGCCGTGGTACCCGCACTGCAGTCGGCCGTCGACGACGGTCGCGGTGGTCAGCGGCACCAGCCGGTGCGGGCAGCGGGCGCCGACGGCGGTCACCTCCGCGTCGGGCGCCAGCCGGACGACGACGAACGGCTGGCCGCCCGCGCCCACCGGCACCGGCGTCGTCCCGACGTCGGCCGAGCGGGCCACCGGGTACCAGCCGGTGCCTCCTCCGGCCGTTCCCGGCGCCGTCCGTGCGCCCGTGCCCCGCGTGCCGCCAGCCCAGGAGAACGCCATGTGCCCATGTCAGCAGGGGTGGGTTACCCCGGCGTTGCCCCTGGGTGGAGTTCTGCGACGGATCCGGACGTTCTCGCAACTTTTCTGCAACGTGTCGCCCGTGATCTTCCCCATGTGCCGGGTGCGCCGCCTATGGTGACCGCGATCACGACTCAGGCGACGCACAGAGAGGTGTGCCGTGACCACACCGAACGACCGCAGGTTGCTGACCGCGGAGGAGTACCGCCAGGCCCAGGACTCGCCGGAGTTCAGCGAGCTCCGGCGCCGGTTCCGCGGTTTCGCCGTCCCCATGACGGTGGCCTTCCTGGCCTGGTACCTGCTCTTCGTCCTGCTCTCCACCTACGCCGGCGACTTCATGGCGACCGAGGTCTTCGGGAACGTGAACCTCGGCCTGCTGCTCGGCCTCGGCCAGTTCGTGAGCACGTTCCTCATCACCCAGCTCTACGTCCGGCACGCCAGCAAGAACACCGACCCCATCTCCGACGAGATGCGGACCCGCCTCGAGGCGCACGAGTTCGCCGCCCCGCGCAGTGAGGAGTCCACCCGTGGCTGACGTGTTCGCCGCCGAAGGCGTGACGATCGGCGAGCCGGCGATCAACATCTCGATCTTCGGCGCCTTCGTGCTGGTGACGCTGTTCATCACGTTCCGGGCCAGCCGCACCAACAAGAGCGCCGCCGACTACTACGCCGCCGGCCGCAACATCACCGGCACCCAGAACGGTCTGGCCATCGCCGGTGACTACCTGTCGGCGGCCTCGTTCCTCGGCATCGCCGGGGCGATCGCCATCTACGGCTACGACGGCTTCCTGTACTCGATCGGCTTCCTGGTCGCCTGGCTGGTGGCGCTGCTGCTGGTCGCCGAGCTGATGCGCAACACGGCGCGCTTCACCATGGCCGACGTGCTGGCGTTCCGGATGCGGCAGGGCCCGGTGCGCACCGCGGCCGCCATCTCCACGCTCTTCGTGTCGCTGTTCTACCTGCTCGCCCAGATGGCCGGTGCCGGTGGCCTGGTCGCCCTGCTGCTCGGGGTGAGCGGCGCCGCTGCCGAGGCCCTGGTCGTGGTCGTCGTCGGCGCGCTGATGATCTTCTACGTGCTGGTCGGTGGCATGCGCGGCACCACCTACGTGCAGATGATCAAGGCCACGCTGCTCATCGCCGGCGCCCTGGTCATGACGATCTGGGTGCTCGCCGAGTACGGCTTCAACCTCTCCTCGCTGCTCGGTGGGGCGGTCGCGTCGGAGGGCCAGCAGGTCCTGGAGCCCGGCGCCCAGTACGGGCTGTCGAACGCCACCCGGCTGGACTTCATCAGCCTGGCGCTGGCCCTGGTGCTCGGCACCGCCGGGCTGCCGCACGTGCTGATGCGCTTCTACACCGTGCCGACCGCCAAGGACGCCCGGAAGTCCGTCGTCTGGGCCATCTGGCTGATCGGCGCCTTCTACCTGTTCAGCCTGGTGATCGGCTACGGCGCCGGTGCCCTGGTGGGATCCGAGGAGATCCTCGCCGCTCCGGGTGGGGTCAACGCGGCGGCTCCGCTGCTGGCGTTCGAGCTCGGTGGCACGGTGCTGCTGGGCATCATCGCCGGCGTCGCCTTCGCCACGATCCTCGCGGTCGTCGCCGGCCTGACGATCACCGCCTCGGCGTCCTTCGCCCACGACGTCTACGCCTCGGTGCTCAAGAAGGGCCAGGTGGAGGCGAACGCCGAGGTCCGGGTCGCCCGGATCACCGCCGTCGTCATCGGCGCGGTCTCCATCGGGCTGGGCATCCTGGCGCTGCAGGCCGGGATCAACATCGCCTTCCTGGTGGCCCTGGCCTTCGCGGTGGCGGCCTCGGCCAACCTGCCGACCATCCTCTACACGCTGTTCTGGAAGAACTTCACCACCCAGGGCGCGCTGTGGTCGATCTACGGCGGGCTGATCGTCTGCATCGGCCTGATCATCTTCTCGCCGGTCGTGTCGGGGTCGGAGACGGCGATGTTCTCGAACTTCGACATCGCGTGGTTCCCGCTGCGCAACCCGGGGCTGGTCTCCATCCCGCTGTCGTTCTTCCTCGGCTGGCTGGGCACCAAGCTCTCCAAGGAGAAGCCGGACGTCGACAAGTACGCCGAGCTCGAGGTCCGGTCCCTGACCGGCATCGGCGCGGAGAAGGCGGTCGCGCACTGAAGAAGGTGGAAGGACCTCGCTGCCCCCCATGACTCGCAGGCTCGCCATGGGGCCCTGCAGCGAGGCCTGACCCACCGCTCGCAGGCTCGCGGCGGGACCCTGCAGGAGGGCCGTTCCAGCACGTTGCGCTACCACGAGGCCCGTCCCCGGCAGGGGGCGGGCCTCGTGTCGTCCCGGGCCGGCGGCGCGGACGCCGGTGGGACGGGGGTGCGTCCGGTCCCGGCTCAGGCGGTGGCGCGGGCCGGTTCCTCGACGAGCGCGGGCGACGCCAGCACGGTGTCGACGGCGTCCGTGGCGACGGGGACCGCCGCGGTCACCGACCGCCGCCGGCGGACCGCCCAGCGGCTGACCAGCCCGGCGAGCACGACGCCGCCGGCGAGGGCCTGCTCGGCCGGGGCGGTGACCGCGACGGCCAGGGCGGTGAGGTAGACGACCGTCAGCAGCGCCGAGGCGGCGGTCACCCGGGCGGGGACGCGGAGCGCGGGGAGGCGGACGGCCGGCAGGTGCAGGTCGGTCAGGTGCGGGGTGGAGACGGACAGGTGCACGGGGGACCTCCAGCAGGTCGGGCGCCCGCCGCGCCGGCGTCCCGCTCCGCCCGGGGGCGGGTCGGGGCGCCGGCACGGCGGCGGCGCGAGGGGACGCCTTACTTGAGGGCGTCCTTCGCCTTCTGGATGAGGGTGTTCATCTTCGTCTGCGGCGTCGGGTACAGCCGCGGGTCGCCCGGCGGGAGGATCGGCGCGTCGGCGTTGGCGGCGATGGGCGCCGCCCGCAGCTGGTTGTCCGTGCCGTCCAGCGCCGGCCCGTTGGCCCAGCGGCCGTTGGCGGCCTCGGCACCGTCGGAGGCGTCGATGAACGTGTAGGCGAACTCGGGCAGCTCCTCGTCCATCGGGAAGGCCTCGGGGACCGGGATGCCCTCGATGCCGTCGGACTTGAGCTCCTCGATGGCGGCCAGCCACTGCATCTGGTGCATGTGGTCGCGGGCCAGGTTGAACCGCAGCATGTCCTTGACGCCGTGGTCGTCGGTCATGTTGAACAGGCGCGCCGCCTGCAGCCGACCCTGCATCTCAGCGGTGGCGTTGTAGTGGAAGTCCGCCATCAGGTTGCCGCTGGCGGTCACGTACCCACCGCTCCAGGGCAGGCCCATGCTGTCCCGGTAGTACGCGCCCGCGCCGTTGACGATCGCGTGCTGCGGGTTGTGCTGCCCGTAGCCGGCGGCCGCCTCCTTGCTGCGGTCCGAGGCGTCGGGCTTCAGCGGGACGTGGTCCAGCAGCCGGTCGATCATCGTCACGATCATCTCGACGTGGGCCAGCTCCTCGGTGCCGATCGCCAGGAGCATGTCCTTGTACTTGCCGGGCAGCCGGCAGTTCCAGCCCTGCAGCAGGTACTGCATGGCAACGGTCATCTCGCCCCACTGGCCACCGAGGATCTCCTGCAGCTTGCGCGCGAAATCCGGGTCCGGGCCGTCGGGCTTGGCCTCGTACTGCAGGGCGTGGGTGTGCGTGAACACGGGCCTCTCCTCTGGTCGAGCCGTTCGCCGTGCCGCCCCGTTCGGGGTGACACAGACCAGATGCCCCCGGCGCTTGACACCCCCGTGCCGTCCGGTGGCCCGCAGGGGCCGACCTCGTCAGCGCCGACCGACCGGCACCCGCGCAGAACGCGCCGGCGGCCCGGAGTGCCCGCTCAGCGGTCGGGAAGGCGGACCACCAGGGTGAAGGCGCCGTCCTCGGCGCGGCACCAGGCCAGCCGGCCGCCCAGCTCGCGGGTCTGCCGCTGCACCGACCACAGCCCCAGCCCGGTCAGGTCGACCGGTGGCGTGGGCCGGCTCAGGTGGCCCAGCACCCGCTCGGCGGGCACCCCGTGCTGGGTCAGCGCCAGCTCCACCCACCCGCCGCGGCGGCGCACCGCGAGCCGGACCTCCTCGCCGCCGCCGTGCCGGTGGGCGTTCTCGAGCAGGTTGGTGAGGATCCGCTGCACCCGCGCGTCGGCCACCGAGACCTCACCGGCCTCCGGGGAGAGCTCCAGTCGCAGCTGGTGCTCGGGGAGACCCGAGGCCCCGACGGACGCCCGGATCACCTCGGCCAGCCGGCGCACGCCCCGCCGCTCGGGGGCGCCGCCGGTGGCGTTGGCGGTGCGGAGCAGAGAGGACAGGTGGCGGGCCTGGTCGCGGGCCAGCTGGAGCAGCTCCGGGCGGCCGGCGGCATCGCCGTCCAGCCGGTCGAGCACCGACTCCAGCGCGGCCAGGGGGCTGCGCATGTCGTGGCAGAGCGCGCGCACGACTGCGTCGCCGGTGCTCACCGCCTCCTGGCCGGCCACCGGCAGGTGGCTGCGCACCGCTCGGACCAGGTCGGTGACCAGGGCGGGGAGTGACGCAGGTCGTGTGTCGGCAGCGAGGGTCACGGGCACCTCCGGGGTTGCGCCCGGTCAGCCGCGCCGAGCGCGGTCGACCAGGTGGGAGTGACGTGGAGGGATCCGAGGCCGGAGCTGAGCGCCGTCCCCCCGTGGACGTGGTCGTCATCGACGACCACCCGTTGTTCAGCCGGGGCCTCGAGCTGCTGCTCCCCCCGGAGAGCGGTGGCCGGGTCCGGGTCGTCGGGACGACGGACGACGCCTCCGCGGGCGCCGCGCTCGTGCGCCGCCACCACGCGGACGTCGCCGTCGTCGACCTGCACATGCCGCCCCCCGGCGGCACCCGGGCGATCGCGGCGATCCGCCGCACCGACCCGCTGGTGCGCATCGTGGCGCTCTCCGGGCTCGCCGAGGCCGATGCCGCCCTGGAGGCGCTGCGGGCCGGGGCGAGCGGTTTCCTGCCCAAGACGGCCAGCCCGGAAGCGCTGGTGCGGCCGCTGCTCGCCGTGCTCGACGGCTGGTCGGTGATCCCGGAGTCGCTGCTGCGCCAGCTGCTCGACGACGCCGCCCCCTCGGCCGACCAGGGCATCGCCGCCCAGCTGTCCGCCGATGACCGCCGGCTGTGGCGGCTGGTCGCCGCCGGCACGAGCACCGTCGACATCGCCACGACGCTGCACGTCTCCGAGCGCACCGTGAAGCGGCTGGTGGCCAACCTGCTGCGCCAGCTCAAGGTGTCCACCCGCGTGGAGGCCGCCGCCCTGGCCGGGCGCATCGGGCTCGGGCAGGACGGCGCGGCCTGACACGCTGCGGCCTGACACCCCGGGGCCCCCGGCGCTGGTCTCCATCGCCCGCGCCCTACCCGGCGCGGCCGGTCGCACGCCCGGACCGCGCAGTTCCGTTGTGCGCGAGCGGACGGCTCCCTACGTTGAGGTCATGGCTCCCCGCATCGTCCTGCTCGGCGCCACCGGCCACACCGGCGGCCGGACGGCGGCCGCCCTCGTCGCCCGCGGAGCCCGCCCGGTGCTCGCCGGCCGCGACCCGCACCGCCTGGCGGAGCTGGCCGGCCGGCTCGGCGCCGACGGCGGCCCGCTGGAGACGGCGACGGCCGACGTCACCGACGCCGCCTCGGTCCGCGCCCTGCTGCAGTCCGGGGACGTGCTGGTCAGCACGGTCGGCCCGTTCCTCCGCCTCGGCGAGCCGGCGGTCACCGCCGCGGTCGACGCCGGCGCGGTCTACCTCGACTCCACCGGCGAGCCGCCCTTCCTCCGCCGGGTGTTCGAACGGCACGGCCCCCGCGCCGCGGCGGCCGGGGCCACGCTGCTCACCGCGTTCGGGCACGACTACGTGCCGGGCAACCTCGCCGCCGCGCTGGCCCTGGCCGACGCCGGGGCGCGGGCGCACCGGGTCGACGTCGGGTACGCCCTCGACGGGGTGCGCGGCCAGGCGTTCTCCCGCGGCACGCTGACCTCGCTGCTGGGCGTCGCGCTCGAGGAGGGGCACGCCTTCACCGGCGGCCGGCTGGTCGACGAGCCGGCCGGCACGCGCACCTGGGTCTTCGACGCGGCCGGGCGCCGTCGCGAGGGGCTGTCGGTCGGCGGGTCGGAGCACCTTGCGCTGCCCGGGCTCGCCCCCACGCTGCAGGAGGTCGGCGTCAGCCTGGACTGGTTCGGGTCGGCGACCCCGGTCGCGCACCGGCTCGCTCCCTTCGTCCCCCGGCTGCGGCGGGTGCCCGGCGCGCAGACCGGCCTGGCCCGGCTCACCGACCTGGTCGCCGGGCGCGTCGCGGAGGCGCCCTCGGACGCCGGGGACGTGCGCACCGCCGTCGTCGCCGAGGTCCGCGACGGCCGCGGCACCCGGGTGGCCCGGGTCGAGCTCGCCGGCCCCGACCCGTACGCGATGACGGCCGACCTGCTGGCCTGGGGCGCCGTGCGCGCCGCCGACGGTGGCGTGACCGGGGTCGGTGCCCTGGGCCCGGTGCAGGCCTTCGGGCTGGACGAGCTCACCGCCGGCGCGGCCACCGCCGGGCTCGTTCGGCGGTGACCACCCGGCTCGCCTGCGTCGACATCGGGTCCACCTGGACCAAGGCGGCGCTGGTCGAGCTGCCCGGCGGGCGGCTGCTGGCCACCCGCCAGGCGCCGACCACGCCCGACGACGTCGTCGCCGGCGTGCTCGCCGCCACCGCGGGGTGGGGCGCCGAGGTGCGCGCCTGCTCCAGCGCCGGGGGTGGGCTGCGGCTGGCGGTCGTCGGCTACGAGGAGCTGATCAGCGCCGAGGCCGGGCACCGTGCCGCGCTCTCCGCCGGCGCCCGGGTGGTGCACGTGGCCGCCGGCCGGCTGGACGACGCCGGGCTGGCCGCGCTCGCCGCTGCGGAGCCCGACGTCGTCCTGCTGGTGGGGGGCACCGACGGCGGCGAGGCCACGGTGCTGCGGCACAACGCCGCCGCGCTCGCCGGGTCGGCCCCGCTGCAGGGGCCCGGTGCGAGCGTGCGAGTACCGGGGGGCAGGGGGGTCCTTCTTCCCGTCCCGGTGGTGCTGGCCGGCAACGCGGCGGTGCGCGACGAGGTGGTGGCGGTGCTCATCGCCGCCGGCGTCCCGGTGACCCCGGCCGGGAACGTGCTGCCCGACATCGGTCTGCTCGCCCCGGAGTCGGCGCGCGGCGCGATCCGGGAGGTGTTCCTGACCCACGTCATCGGTGGGGACCGGCTCTCCGCCGACCAGCGGCTGCGCCGGTGGGTGCGCGCGGTCACCCCGGACGCCGTGCTGGACGGGGTCGCGGCGCTGGCCGCGCAGCGGGCCGGCTCCGCACGCCCCGGGGTGCTGGTGCTCGACGTCGGCGGGGCCACCACCGACGTGCACTGCGTGCCGGCGGCCGACGCCGAGCAGTCGGGGTTGCAGCGGTCGGCGGTCGGCGTGCCGGCCCGGCGGCGCACCGTGGAGGGCGACCTGGGGGTGCACGCCAGCGCCGGCGCGCTGCGGGCCGCCGCCCGGGCGGAGGGGCTGGCCGACCCGGGGGAGGAGCCGCTGGCCCTGGGCGAGGCCGCGGCCGTGGTGGCGCTGCGCCGGCACCTGCGGGCCGAGGCCGGCTACGGGCCGGGCGGGGCCAGCGCCCGCGGGGTGGGGCTGGTCGTCCTCTCCGGCGGGGTGTTCCGGCACGCCGCACCCGCCGCCGTCGCCGCGGTGGTCGACCGGGTGGCCGCCGACCGGGGTGGCGCGGGCGGGGTGCTGGCCGGGGCGGCCGACGTCGTCGTCGACCGCCGGTACGTGCTGGCCGCCGCCGGGCTGCTGGCCGGCGACGAACCGGTGGCCGCCGCCGGGCTGCTCGGCACGCTGCTGCCGGGGTGAGCGCGGCTCAGCGGGAGAGGGTGCCCGCCCAGGGGCCGGAGGCGACGACGGCGAAGCCCGCGGCCTCGTCGGCGGCCATGTCCACCGCCGCGTAGCCGCCGCTCCCCGCGCCGACGCAGGCCTGCACGGTGGCCAGCCCGGCCCGCCGCTGGAAGAAGGTCTGCCGCACCTCCCAGCCGACCACGGCCCGCCGCTGCAGCACCACGTGCTCGCGGACCAGCCATCCCGACCGCACCGCCAGGGTCGGGCCGCCGGCCGCGTGCCCGAGCGAGGCGTACCGCGCTCGCGCGACCGGGACGGCCAGCACGGTCAGCACGCCGCCGGCGGCCAGCAGCGGCCACCAGCCCGACCGCACGGTGAGCACCGCCCCGGCCAGCAGGAGGACGACGCCGGGCACCAGGGCGCGCACCACCTGGCGGCGCAGCGCGGCCTTCGGGTGCGGGCGCAGCGGCCCCGGGCTGGGCGCCAGGGAGTCGCTCAGCAGCCAGGCCTGGGCGCGCGGGCCCAGCGGGAGCAGCTGCCCGCGGCGGGTGGCGTCGCCCAGGCCGGTGACCAGGGCGGTCGCCCGCGCGGCGCCGACCAGCCGCATCCCCAGCCCGTCGCTCACCGCGCAGCCGCGGATCCGGTCGACCTCCAGGTCGGTGTGCCGGCGGGTGAGCAGACCGCGCTCGGCCACCAGCGACCCGCCGCGGCGGACCAGCCGGAACCGCCAGTTGACCACCGCGGCGCCGAGCACCGCCGCGACGGCCAGCAGCACCAGCCCACCGGCCACCGCCGCGGCGATGAACCAGCCGTCGACCCCGTTCAGCTCCTCGACCCCGGGGGTCAGCTCGGGCAGGTAGCCGTCGGGCAGCTCGTCGACGGCCCGGAACAGCGCGCCGACGGCGGCCAGCGGCACCACCAGGTAGGTGCCGATCAGCGGCGCGTACAGCAGCCACCGGGAGCGCAGCCGCAGCAGCTCCTCCTCCTCCGGCTCCGGCGCGGAGTGCCGGCCGGTCGCCGCCGCCGGGGTGGCGTGGCGGTGGGAGAGCAGGTGCTCCCGCAGCCGGTCGCCCTCGGCGCGGCGCACGCCGTCCACCACGAGCTCCTCGTCGTTGCCGGCGGCGCCGGCGGCGGCGTCGATCCGCACCCGCACCAGGCCGAACACCCGGTGCAGCAGTGGGGTCTCGACCTCCACCCCCCGGATCCGGTCGATCGGCACCGTGCGCGTCGAGCGGGACACCAGCCCGCGGGTGACGACCACCGAGGTCTCACCCGCGGCGTAGGTGAACCGCCACCAGGTCAGCGCGGCCCACGCCAGCGAGAGCACGGTGACCGCCGCGACCAGCGCGACGGCCGCCCAGGGGCCGCCCTCGAACCCCCGCCCGGCGGCGACCGCCAGCGCCACCGGTACCAGCGACCGGGCCTGCTTGAAGGTGATCGTGTGGACCAGCAGCACCCGCGGGGAGGTGCGGGTGCCGGGCGGCGCCTCCGGCGGGGCCGGGGAGGTCACGTCGCGACGTCCCGCACCTGCTCGGCCCGGCGGGCGAGGTCCTCGGCCACCTGCCGGGCGACCCCGACCTCCAGGTGCCAGATCCGCACCGTGCCCTGCGACGACGCGGTGAGCACCGCGACCGTGGCCAGCCCGAACATCGTCTGCAGCAGGCCGCGGTTCACGTCGACGGTCTGGATGCGGGAGATCGGCACCAGGGTCCAGGTGCGGTTCAGCCAGCCGGTGAGGGTGTAGACCGCCTCGCCGGTGACCTCCCACCGGTGCACCCGCCAGCGCAGCCGCGGCTGCACGCCGATGGCGAGGACGGCGTCGACGACGAGCAGCGCGACCGCGAGCCAGCGCACCACCTGCACCCACCCGCCGGCGTCCGGCGGCACGAACAGCCAGAAGGCGGCGACGGCCACGGCCCAGAACAGGACGCCCAGCGTGCCCTGCACCGTCCACAGGCCGATGGCCGAACGGGACAGCGGCCAGGCGGGGTCCCGGGCCGGTGGGGGAGCGGACATCGCCGCCCATCCTCGCAGGGCGGGGTGCCCGGCACCCGTTCCGGCACCCCGACGAGGGGCGGGCTCCCGGCACCCCGTGCCACGATGGAGTGCGTGATGATGCCCATGCAGGTCCCGACCGTGCCGGCTGCCGAGGTCCCCGAGGACGCCGTCGTACTCGACGTCCGCGAGGACGACGAGTGGGCCGCCGGACACATCGAGGGGGCGACCCACATCCCGATGGGCGACGTGCCGGCGCGGCTGGACGAGGTGCCCGAGGGTGACCCGGTGTACGTCACCTGCCGTGGCGGCGGTCGCTCGGCCCGGGTGGCGGCGTGGCTCAACCAGAACGGCTACGACGCGGTGAACGTCGGCGGCGGCATGGGCGAGTGGGACGCCGCCGGCCGGCCGATGGTCAGCGAGACCGGCCGCCCGGCCTACGTCGTCTGACATCCAGGGCAGAAATGGCCATTTCTGCCCTAGCGGGTCTGAGGGAACTCCGCGAAGCGGGCGCGCAGGTCCTTCTTGGAGAACTTCCCGACGCTGGTCTTGGGCACCTCGTCGATGAACTCGACCGCGTCCGGCACCCACCAGCTCGCCACCTGCGGACGCACGTGGTCGAGGATCTCCTGCTCGCCGGCGGTCGCCCCGGGCTTGAGCACCACGCAGGCCAGCGGCCGCTCGCCCCACTTCGCGCTGGGGACCGCGACGACCGCGGCCTCGGCGACCGCCGGGTGGCTCATGATCGCGTTCTCCAGGTCGACCGAGGAGATCCACTCGCCGCCGGACTTGATCAGGTCCTTGGTGCGGTCGGCGATCCGGATGCTGCCGAAGGCGTCCATCGCCGCGACGTCGCCGGTCCTCATCCAGCCGTCGGGCGTGGTCAGCTCGGTGCCGGCGTCGGCGGCGTGGTACTCCTGCGCGCACCACGGGCCGCGCACCTGCAGCTCGCCGGTGGCGACGTCGTCCCAGGGCAGCTCGTCGGTGGTGCCGGCCTCGACGATGCGCGCCTGCACGCCGAACAGCGGGATGCCCTGCCGGGCGCGCTGGGCGGTGACGGTCTCCGGGTCGGCGTCGGCGTAGCGGCGGGCCAGGGTGCCGCCGGAGGCGACCGGGTGGGTCTCGGTCATGCCCCAGGCCTGGTAGATGGGCAGACCCACCTGCTCCGCGTAGGCCTGCGACAGCGCCGGGGGCACCGCGGAGCCGCCGCACCCGATCGTGCGCAGCCGGTGCGGGCGGCCGGCCAGGTGCGGCAGCATCCCCTGCCAGATCGTCGGGACGCCGGCGGTGAAGGTGACGCCCTCGTCGACGATCAGGTCGGCCAGCGCCTGCGGCTGCATCATCGGCCCCGGGAACACCATCGCCGCCCCGGCGGCCGGCGCGGCCTGGGCGATCCCCCAGGCGTTGGCGTGGAACATCGGCACGACCGGCATCGCGACGTCGTCGATCCCGATCCCGAAGCCGTTGGGCGCGACCACCGCCATCGTGTGCAGCACCGTGGAGCGGTGCGAGTAGACGACGCCCTTCGGGTTGCCGGTGGTGCCGCTGGTGTAGCACATCGCCGCGGCCGACCGTTCGTCGCGGACGTCGAACTCGACCGGCTCGGCGGCGGTGAGCAGCTCCTCGTAGTCGTGCACCCGCGGGTCGTCGGGCACCTCGGCGTCCCCGCCGTCGTCCATCACCACGACGTGCCGGACGGTCGTCATGGTGTCGATGAGCGGCCACAGCAGCGGCAGCACGGTGCGGTCGACGAAGACGACCTCGTCCTCGGCGTGATTGGCGATGTAGGTCAGCTGCTCGGGGAACAGCCGCACGTTGAGCGTGTGCAGCACCCGCCCGGTGCACGGGGCGGCGAAGTAGAGCTCCAGGTGGCGGGCGGAGTTCCAGGCGAAGGTGCCCACCCGGCCGTCGGCGCTGATCCCCAGGGTGTCCAGCACACCGCCGAGCCGGCGGGTGCGCCGGGCCCACTCGGCGTAGGTGGTGCGGACCTTGCCGGCGGGTGAGTTGGTGACGATCGGGACGTCGCCGTGGTGCTGCTCGGCGTGCCGGAAGATCGTGTCGATCGTGAGGGGGACGTCCTGCATCAGCCCACGCATGGCGGCATGGTGCCAGTGACGCCGCTCACGATCCACTGGGGCAGGATCGGGCCGTGACGGAACCGCACCAGCAGCTCATCCGCGTCGACGGCGACCGGCTGGCCGGGCCCGACGGCGGCACCGTGGTGCTCCGCGGCCTCGGCCTGGGCGGCTGGCTGAACATGGAGAACTTCATCACCGGCTACCCCGGGACGGAGTCCCAGCAGCGGCGCGCGCTGCGGGCCGCGCTGGGTGAGGAGGGGTACCGGCGGTTCTTCGACCGCTTCCTCGACGACTTCTTCACCGACGCCGACGCGCAGTACCTGGCCTCGCTCGGGCTGAACTGCGTGCGGATCCCGTTCAACTACCGGCACTTCGAGGACGACATGCGCCCCGGCGAGTTCAAGGCCGAGGGCTTCCGCCGGCTGGACCAGGCGGTGGACGCCTGCGCCCGGGCCGGCATCCACGCGATCCTGGACCTGCACGCCCTGCCCGGCGCGCAGAACCAGCACTGGCACAGCGACAACCCCACCCACTGGGCGCACTTCTGGACCCACCGGCACTTCCAGGACCGCGTCGTCGGCCTCTGGGAGGCGCTCGCCGAGCACTACCGGGGCAACCCGTGGGTGGCCGGCTACAACCCGGTCAACGAGCCCGGCGACGCCGTCGGGGAGGCGATCGGCCCGTTCTACCGGCGGCTGGAGGCCGCGATCCGCGCTGTCGACCCCGACCACGTGCTCTTCCTGGACGGCAACCGCTACTCCACGCAGTTCGACCAGCTCGGTGACCCGCTGCCGAACACCGTCTACACCGCCCACGACTACGCGCTGCCCGGCTTCGTCGACGGCGGGCCCTACCCGGGGGTGAGCCGCGGGAGGTTCGTCGACCGTGCGGTGGTCGAGCAGACGTTCCTGGAGCGGACGGCGTACATGCGCGAGACCGGGACGCCGATCTGGGTCGGGGAGTTCGGGCCGGTCTACACCGGCGACCCCGGGCGCGACGCCCAGCGGTACCAGCTGCTCAGCGACCAGCTGGAGGTCTACCGCGAGCACGGGGCGAGCTGGGCGCTGTGGACCTACAAGGACATCGGCCTGCAGGGCCTGGTCACCGTCCCGCCCGCCTCGCCCTACCTGCAGCGGATCGCACCGGTGCTGGCGAAGAAGGCCCGGCTGGGCGTCGACTCGTGGGGCTCCACGGACGCCGGCGTGCGGGAGGTGCTCGAGCCGATCGAACAGCTCGTCGCCCGCGAGTTCCCCGACTTCCAGCCCTACCCGTGGGGCCAGCACCGGTGGATCCACGGCATCGTCCGGCACGTGCTGCTCGCCGAGGCGCTGGTCGGTGACTTCGGGGCGGCGTTCGCCGGGGTGACGCCGGCGGAGGCCGAGCAGCTGGCCGGCGTGTTCGCCCTCGACCGGTGCGTCGTCCGGGAGCCGCTGGCGGAGCTGCTGCGCGTCTCGGCCTGACCCGGCCCGGCGGTCGGCCGGCGCCGGCCCACCGGCCGCCGGCAGGTGAACGACTCGTGACCCGACCGTGACAACGATCGGGTCACCGGACTTGACGAACCACCGTTGTTAGCGCTCACACTGTTCCCGCTCGCACCGAGGCGGGCCTGCGCCATCGGGCGGCAGATGTCTCGAAGGAGAGATGTGGCAGTGAACAAGAAGTTGGGCCTGACCGCCCTGGGTGCCACGTTGGCGCTGACCCTGGCCGCCTGCGGTGGCGAGGGTGCCGGCAGCAATGCGGACACCGCGGACGCCGACCCGTCGGAGCTCAGCATCGGCGTCTCGATGCCGACCGAGACCTCCGAGCGGTGGATCGCCGACGGCGCGAACGTCAAGGAGCAGCTCGAGGCGGCCGACTACACCGTCGACCTGCAGTTCGCCGGTGACGACATCCCGACCCAGGCGCAGCAGATCGACCAGATGATCGTCGAGGGCGCCGACGCGCTGATCGTCGCGGCGATCGACGGCACCGCCCTCAGCTCCCAGCTGCAGGCCGCCGCCGACCAGGGCATCCCGGTGATCAGCTACGACCGGCTGATCCGGGAGACCGAGAACGTCGACTTCTACGTCAGCTTCGACAACTTCAAGGTCGGCGTCGCACAGGGCACCGCCCTGCTGGCCGGCCTGGGCGTCACCGACGAAGAGGGCAACCCGGCCGACGCGACCGGTCCGTTCAACATCGAGCTGTTCGCCGGCTCGCTGGACGACAACAACGCGGGCTTCTTCTTCGACGGCGCCATGTCGGTGCTCCAGCCCTACATCGACAACGGCACGCTCGTCGTCAAGTCCGGCCAGACGAGCATCGAGCAGGCCGCCACGCTGCGCTGGTCGCAGGAGACCGCCCAGCGGCGCATGGAGGACCTGCTGACCTCCAGCTACAACGACGGCTCGGTCGTCAACGGCGTGCTGTCGCCCTACGACGGCATCTCCCGCGGCATCATCACCGCGCTGCAGAACGCCGGCTACGGCCCGACGCAGGACGCGCAGCCCCGGCCGATGCCGGTGATCACCGGGCAGGACGCCGAGATCGCCTCGGTCAAGCTCATCGCCGACGGCGTCCAGGACTCCACCATCTTCAAGGACACCCGGCTGCTGGCCGAGCAGGCCGTCGCCGCCGCGACCGCCTACCTGGAGGAGGAGGAGCCCGAGGCGAACGACACCAGCACCTACAACAACGGTGTCAAGGTCGTCCCGGCCTACCTGCTGCCGATCGAGACGGTCTATCAGGACGACATCCAGTCGGTCCTGATCGACTCCGGCTACTACACCGCCGAAGAGGTCGCCGCCGGCCAGACGAACTGACGTTCGTCCCCCCGGTCCCGGCCGGGTCCGGCAGCACACGCTGCCGGACCCGGC